>DAITPO010000062.1:2354-19635 GCA_036833535.1 Candidatus Acidiferrales bacterium
ATTTCGTAAGAATCGCCGTCGGCAACGCGAGTATCTGCCCAACTCGCTCGCGGCAAGACATCCAGATTTCGCTCAACGGCAACTCGACCCGTATTCATTTCCAGATGGGCCAGCAGCGCAGCCACCGAGAGCCCCTCGGGCACATCCCGCGGTTCCCCATTGATCTTGATCTTCACACCGTACCCGCCGGCGTTTTCTTCCGCGCCCGCAAATTGAAGCGGATTTCACCCTCACCTGCGTCGGAAGTAGCCTGAACTACGAGCACCGCCCCGCCGGCCGCTCCCGCCGGCATTGGAAACTGGATCCGCGCATGGCCGCTCTCATCGCATTCCGCAGCCAGCTGCGGCGAGTCCGCCATCCCATCGAAGTGAACATTCAGGCGAGCGCCCGCGGCAGGAGCGTGCGAGTTATCCCGCCGGTGAACCTCCAATTGCAAATCGCAGTGCCCCGCCGTGAGCCACGAACTGGCATTCATCACCCGAATTTCGACTCCGGGCTTCGGTGCAGGCTTCGCGGGCGCTCCCTTGGGCAGTTCGTAATCTTCGAGTTGTAAGGTTCCCGCGCGCAGCGCTTCGACAATATGCCGGTGCTGGTCCTCGACGCGCACGCGGCGAACGGCTTCGCTGGCTTCGATCCCGCCTTCAAGTTCGGAGTAGCTAGTGGAGTGCTTATGCACGACGCGGCCGCCGACATAAACGGCGGTGTCAATCTTCCCGAGATGCGGTCCGCGGTCCTCTGTCTGCACGTGATAGGCGTGTTCGCCTACCCGAACATTCGTATTGAACCCCAGATTCATCTCCGCGCTTCTTCTGGAAGAGCCGTACGCCGCGGCGCGGCTCTAAGTAGTTTTTCCGTGATAGAGATTTGACCGCCGCTCGCTCTCGTCGGTATGATAACTACGCCCCTAATTATGAACGGTAACGTACTCGACGCCTACGGCCCGCTCCTGTTGATGTTCCTGGCGGCCATGGGTATTTCCGGCGCGATTCTGACCGTGTCCGTGCTGTTCGGCCGCCGCAAGCCGAACGCGTTCAAAGACCAGCCCTACGAATGCGGCATCCGTCCGACCGGCGACGCGCGCCAGCCCTTCTCCGTGCAATACTACCTCGTCGCCCTCATCTTCATTTTATTCGACATCGAGGCGATTTTCCTTTATCCCTGGGCCCTTGTGTACCATGATCTGCGTCTCTTCGGCTTTGTCGAGATGCTGCTCTACATTATAATTTTGCTGGCCGGATACGTTTACCTCTGGAAAAAAGGCGCGCTCGACTGGAACCGCTAGAGCGTTCGCCGGAATCGATACCACAGTGGAAGCGCAGAATTTGGAAAAGGATTCGTTTATCCGCAAGCTGAAGGACTGGGACGCCCAGGCCGTCGCTGAAGTCATTGATTTTCGCGGCGAGACGACCGTTGTCGTTCCGCGCGAGCATCTGCGCCGCGCTGCTGAATTTCTGAATGCCGATCCCGGATTGCGCTTCACTTTTCTTGCGGATATCACGGCGGTGGACAAGTTTCCCATCGAGCCGCGCTTTGAGCTGAACTACCATTTGCTTTCGCTCGAGCGCCGCGCGCGGCTGCGGCTGAAGGTCCGCGTCTCGGGCCAGGATGCCGTCGTGCCGTCAGTCGTCTCGGTCTGGCCCGCAGCGAATTGGCACGAGCGCGAGGCTTTCGATCTGATGGGCGTGCGTTTCGAAGGGCACCCCGATTTGACGCGCATCCTCATGCCCGATGATTGGGAAGGATTTCCCCTCCGCAAGGACTATCCGGTCGAGGGATACCGCTGATGCCCACGACCGTCGAAACGCCGACCGGCGCCGCAGAAACGATGGTCCTGAATATGGGGCCGCAGCATCCCTCCACTCATGGCGTGCTGCGCGTCGTGCTGGAATTGAACGGCGAAATCGTCGTAAGCGCGAAGCCGCACATCGGCTATCTGCATACGGGCATCGAGAAAAGCTGCGAGGCGAAGACCTATTCGCAGGCCATCACGCTGACCGATCGCCTCGACTATCTCGCGCCGCTCTCGAATAATCTGTGCTACTGCCTCGCCGTCGAGAAAATCCTAAACATCGAAGTGCCCAAGCGCGCCCAGTACATCCGCGTGCTGCTCACCGAACTCCAGCGCATCGCTTCGCACCTGGTCTGGGTCGGCACGCACGCCATTGATCTGGGTGCGATGACGGTCTTTCTCTACGGGTTCCGCGAGCGCGAAGAGATCCTGAAAATCTTCGAAATGGTTGCCGGCCAGCGCATGATGACCAGCTATTTCCGCATCGGCGGACTGGCGCTCGAACCCCCGCCGGGCTGGCTCGATCGCGTCGCGCGTTTCCTCGACTCGTTTCCGGCGCGCGTCCAGGAATATGAGGACCTGCTTACGCAAAATCGCATCTGGCTCGCCCGCACCAAAGGCATTGGCCACTTGAGTGCCGAGGATGCGATTGCGCTCGGAGTCTCAGGACCAACGCTGCGCGGCAGCGGCGTGGATTACGACGTTCGGAAATATTTCCCGTATTCAAGCTATGAAGAATTCGATTTCGAGGTTCCCGTCCAAAAGGATGGCGATTGCTACGCACGCTATCTCTGCCGCGTCGCGGAGATGCGCGAAAGCGCCAAGATTGTCCTTCAAGCCATGTCCAAGATTCCGGCCGAGGGCCCGATTCGCACCGAGGCTCCCGGCATTATCCCGCCTTCGCGCGAAGAAATGAAAACCTCGATCGAAGGCCTGATCTATCACTTCAAAATTTATACCGAGGGATTTTCGCCGCCCCCAGGCGAGGTATATCAGGCCATTGAATCGCCGCGCGGCGAGCTGGGCTTCTTCGTAGCCAGTGACGGATCGGCGAAGCCTTATCGCGTCAAAGTCCGCGCCCCGTCCTTCGTCAATCTCCAGGCGCTGCCCAATCTCGTCGTCGGCCGCCTCATCGCCGACGTCGTCGCCTGCATCGGCACCACCGACATCGTCCTCGGAGAAGTGGACCGATGACCCCCGCCGACCTAGGCCGCCCCATGCAAATTCCGGCCACACTTGATGCAAAGTTTACCCAGCTAATCGGCCGCTATCCGCTCAAGCGCTCTGCGCTGGTCCCGATGATGATGTACGCGCAGGATTATTACGGATTCGTCGGCGATGATGTGCTCGCTGAAATCGCGCGGCGCCTCGACCTGAACATGACTCAGGTTACCGAGACGATGGCTTATTACTCGATGCTGCGCCGCCAGTCCATGGGCAAGTATCACATCCAGGTTTGCACCAATGTTTCCTGCATGTTGCGCGGCGGCAACGAGATGCTCTCGCACCTGAAGAAGCGCCTCAGCATCGGGCACAAGGAAGTCACTCCTTCGGGCACCTTCTCGCTCGAAGAAGTCGAATGTATGGGCGCCTGCACCGGCGCGCCATGTCTCCAGGTGAACTACGATTTTTACGAAGACCTGACGCCGATTCTGGTGGATGAACTTCTCGAACAATTGCAAACGGGCATGAAGACCAAGCCCGTTTCGTGCATCACCGGCTCGCTGCACGAGCGCCATGAAATCGAAGTGCCGGTTATCAGCCGCCGCTTCGGCATTCCGAATTCGCGCAAGATCGATGTTTATCGCCAGAATGACGGGTACAAAGCGCTCGAAAAAGCGGTCAAGGAAATGACGCCCGAGGCGATCATCGACGAAGTGAAGAAATCGAATCTGCGCGGCCGCGGCGGCGCCGGCTTCCCTACCGGGATGAAGTGGAGCTTCGTTCCCAAAGATTCTCCGAAGTCGAGATATGTTCTCTGCAATGCTGATGAGAGCGAGCCGGGCACCTGCAAAGATCGGCCGCTGATGGAGCACGATCCGCACCAGTTGATCGAAGGCATCGCTATCGCGGGCCGCGCCATCGGCTCGAAGCAAGGTTACATCTACATTCGCGGCGAATATCGCTACGTCCTCGACATCATGGACGCGGCTCTCGCCGAAGCGTACGCCGCCGGCTATCTCGGTAAGAATATCCTCGGCAGCGATTTCAGCTTCGATATATATACGCACACCGGCGCGGGCGCCTATGAATGTGGCGAAGAGAGCGCGCTGATGGAATCGCTCGAGGGCAAGCGCGGCTATCCGCGCATCAAGCCGCCCTTCCCCGCTGTCGTAGGCCTCTATGGCTGCCCGACGGTGATCAACAACGTCGAATCGCTCAGCGCCGTTCCTTCCATCATTCTTCGCGGCGGCGAATGGTACGCCGGCCTCGGCACGCCGAAAAATGGCGGCACGCGCATGCTCTGCATCTCCGGCCACGTGAATCATCCCGGCATTTACGAAGTCCCGCTTGGCCTGAATATGCGCCGCGCCATTGTTGAGCTGGCCGGCGGCGTGCGCGATGGCAAGAAGCTGAAGGCGGTGATCCCCGGCGGCAGCTCGTGCCCGCTGCTCAAAGCCGACGAGATCGACATTCCCATGGACTACGATTCCGTCGCCAAGGCCGGCTCCATGCTTGGCTCGGGCGGCATGGTCGTGATCGACGAAGATACCTGCATGGTGGACGTAGCTCGCCGCATCATGCATTTCTACGCGCATGAATCCTGCGGCTGGTGCATCCCCTGCCGCGAAGGCACCGCCTGGCTGCGTAAGATGCTCGATCGCTTCCACGATGGCGGCGGCCGCAGCGAAGATATTCCGCTGATCGGCGAACTCGCTCAAAACATGCTCGGCAAGACTTTCTGCCCGCTCGGCGACGCGGCGGCGATGCCCACTATCAGCATCGTCAAAAAGTGGAAGAACGAATTCGAAGATCATTTGAAAGGCAAGTGCGCATATCGCCCGGCGCACGATTTGCTGGTGCTGGCGTAGTCGAAGAACAAGCGATCTCATGGCCGAACAGAAACAAATCACGTTCACGATCAACGAGCAGAAAGTTGCCGTGCCCGCCGGCACGCTCGTGATCGACGCCGCCAAGCGCATGGAAATGGAAGTCCCGTCATTCTGCTACTACAAGGGACTTTCGCTCCAGGCCGCTTGCCGCATGTGCCTTGTCGAAGTCGAAAAAATGCCCAAGCTGCAGACGGCCTGCACCCTGGTCGCCACCGAAGGCATGATCGTCCGCACCGATACGCCGCAAGTTCACGACGCGCGCAAGAACATGCTCGAGTTCCTGCTCTCGAATCATCCGCTCGATTGCCCCGTTTGCGATAAGGGCGGCGAATGCGAATTGCAGGACATGACTTTTCGCTACGGCCTCGATCACAGCCGTTTCGCCGAAGAGAAGCTGCACTATCCCGAAGAAAAATGGTCGCCGCTCGTCTATTACGACGCTCCGCGCTGCATTCTCTGCTTCCGCTGCGTGCGCGTCTGCGATGAAGGCATGGACGTGAAAGCTCTGGGCGTCGGCGCACGAGGCGTTCACTCGATGATCCTGCCGAATACTTCCGGCGCGCTGAATTGTGAAGAATGTGGCGCCTGCATCGATATCTGTCCCGTCGGGGCGCTTACGAGCGGCACTTATCGCTACCAAACGCGCCCGTGGGAAATGACCTACGTCGGCGAACCCTGCGCGCACTGCTCGAACGGCTGCAAGACGACGCTCAGCGTTCGCAATAATGAAATCCTGCGCGCCAATAATCGCGATCAATCCGGCATTAATGGCGAATTTCTCTGCGGCAAAGGCCGCTTCGGCTTCGATTTCACAAATCATCCGGAACGCATTCGCCAGCCGCTAATCCGACGCAACGGCAAGCTCGAGCCCGCCAGTTGGGAAGATGCCTTCGAAGAAATCACGCGGCGATTGAAGCAAGTCCGGGATAAAAGCGGAGCCTCCGCCATCGGCGTCATCGGCTCGAATCACACCACAAACGAAGAGAACTATCTCCTTAATCGCTTCGCGCGCCTGAATCTCGGCACCAACAATCTCGATCATCACCGCACTGCCGACTACGCAGGCTTGGCGACGGCCCTCGGCCCGAATGCGCTGCCGGCACAAGCCACGATGGCCGATATTTATGCCGCGAGCACAATCCTGGTAATTGGCAACGATCCCTCGCAACAAAATCCGTTCGTAGCCTGGCAGATTCGCACCGCCATCCGCCATCACAACGCCAAGCTCTATCTGCTCAATGCGCAACCGGCAAAGCTCGAGCGCCAAGCCGCGCTCACCGTTCGCGTCGCTCCCGGCGCCGAAGCCGCTGCGGTTCACTGGCTCGCCAGAGGCGAAGGAAATTTCCCGGTAGAAATCATCGCCCAACTGTCAAAGCTGAAGGAAACTCTCGAGCAAGCCGCCGACGCCGTGATTCTATTCGGCGCAAGCATCTCGGGCTCGGCCGTCCGCGATCTCATCACGTTCGGCTCCCGCCTTCAGGCCTCCACGCGCCTGATGGCCCTCGGCGATTATGCAAACTCGCGCGGCGCCGCCGACATGGGCGTCCTTCCCGATCGACTGCCCGGCTACGCTCCACTCTCCGACTCCGCCGAACGCTCGCGCTTCAGCAAACTCTGGGGCGGCGAAATTTCATCGGCCGACGGACTGACGGCGCGCCAAATGATGGAAGCCGCGGCGTCAGGAAAATTGAAAGCCTTGTACGTCGTCGGTGCCAATCCCGTAAAAACCTACGGCGCAAAGCAATTCGAAAAACTCGGCGGCCTCGAGCTTCTCGTTGTCCACGACCTCTTTCTCACCGAGACCGCCAAGGAAGCCGACGTCGTTCTCCCGGTCGCGTCCACCTACGAAAAAGACGGCACTCTGACCAGCACCTCGGGCGAGATGCAAATGACGCATCGCTCGATCGATCCGCAAGGCCCGCGCAGCGATTTCGATCTCCTGCGCATTCTGTCGTACCAATTGTCGCAGCTCGGCATGGGCCCCGCGATTCGCCTGCGCACGCCCGAAGCAGCCCTCGACGAAATCCGCCAGAATGTCCCGGGCTATCGCGTCTCGCTCGCCAATTTACTCGCGGGAGGCGCTGAGCGCACCGCCGCGGCCCCGCAACAGGTCGAGAATTCGTATTCGGCCCCAGCAGGCGCTATTTTTTCGACACAAGACACGCTGTTTACCAGCGGCACTCTGGGCCGGTATTGCTCCCGGCTCAATTCGTGCAACGAGGCCAAAGAGAAGCCGTGGAGTTCGTCGCCCAACATCCAGTCCTGGTGGTATCGCTAGTCAAGATCGTCGTCCTGCTCCTGCTGTTGATGACGGCCCTTGCCTACCTCACCTGGTTCGAACGAAAGGTCGTCGCGCGAATCCAAGCGCGCATCGGGCCGCTGTACGTCGGCGCGCATGGCTTGCTGCAGCCGCTCGCCGATGGCGTCAAATTTCTTTTCAAAGAAGACGTCACGCCTCCGGCTTCGGACCGCTTTGTCTACGTCCTCGCGCCCTTCCTTGCCCTTTCGCTGGCGATGGCCACCATCGCGCTGATTCCCTTCGGCCCGGCGACGATCATGATTCTCGGCGTTCCGACGCATCTCGCCATCGCCGACGTCAGTCTTGGCCTGCTCTTCCTCTTCGCCATCACTTCGATGGGAGTTTACGGCGTCGCTCTCGCCGGCTGGTCGTCGAACAGCAAATATCCGCTTCTCGGCGGCCTGCGCAGCTCGGCGCAGATGGTCAGCTACGAAGTTTCGCTCACTCTTTCCGTCGTGGGAGTCGTTCTGCTTTCCGGCACGCTTAATTTCAACGAGCTGATCACGAACCAGAGTGGCTACTGGTACCACATAATTCCGCACTGGAACGTGATTCCGCAGCTCATCGGGTTCTTCTGCTATTTCATCGCCGCCATCGCTGAGACCAATCGCGTGCCCTTCGATCTGCCCGAAGCCGAGACTGAACTCGTCGCCGGATTTCACACCGAATATTCCAGCTTCAAATTCGCCATGTTTTTCATGGCCGAATACGCGAACATGATCACGGTCTCCTGCCTCGCCGCGATTCTCTTCTTCGGCGGGTGGCTCTCACCCTTCCCGGATCGCTGGACCTGGCAGCTCTATCTCCCCGGCGCAGGCCTGGTTCTCGGCGCGATCTGGTTGGCCTACGACACGGCCATGAAACAGCGCGGCATCGCCCGCATTCAGTTAGCCGTCGTCACGGCGCTCGCTCTTATTCTCGGCGTGGCGTGTTTGATCCCCGCCGTGATGCCCATCGTGCAGGGCCCATTCTGGTTCCTTCTCAAAGTCCTCTGCTTCCTATTCTTCTATGTCTGGACGCGCGGCACGCTCCCGCGCTTCCGCTATGACCAGCTCATGGATTTCGGCTGGAAGTTCCTATTGCCGGTGTCGCTGGCGAATCTGGTGGTCACGGCTTTTGTCGTCATGGTGCGAAACCGATGACGCTGCCGCTCATTCTGTTCTTCGTCTTCGCGGGACTCGCCGTCCTCGGCGCTCTGCTGATGATCTTTCTGCGCGAGCCGATTCACAGCGCCCTCGCGCTGATTCTCGTCATGGTCGCGCTCGCCGCGCTCTATCTATTGCTCGGCGCCGAATTCATCGCTGCGGTGCAAATCATCGTCTATGCCGGCGCCGTCATGGTGCTCTTCGTCTTCGTCATCATGCTTCTCAATGCCGGTGAAGAAGAGCGCACGAATCTGAGCAAGCTCGCGCATTACGTCGGCTGGCCATTGGGAATTTTCCTCACCGTCGAGCTCGTTTACTGGATGTCTCGCGCGACGATCGGCGCGCGCGTCACCACTCCGACCATCGCGCCGGGCGATCCGACGCGCGATCTCTCGATGCTGCTTTTCAAGTCGTATCTGTTCCCGTTCGAAATCACTTCGATCCTGATTCTGATCGCGCTCCTCGGAGCGCTGGTCCTGGCGAAGAGAGATTCATGAGCGAAATTCCCATCTCCTATTTTCTCGTCCTGAGCGCCATCCTCTTCGGACTGGGCGTGCTGGCTTTTGTCTTCAAACGCAACATCATCACCATCTTCATGGCCATCGAGCTGATGCTCAACGCTGTGAATCTCGCGTTCGTCGCCTTCGATCGCGCCCACGGCGCGGCGCACGATGGCTGGGTTTTCGTTTTCTTCGTGATCGTGGTGGCCGCCGCCGAAGCCGCCGTCGGCCTCGCTATCGCCATCACCGTCGTCCACAATCGCCAGTCGCTCAACATCGAGCGCGTCAATTTGCTCAAATTCTGATGCCGATAATTCTCAATAATCTCTGGATCATCCCTCTGCTGCCTCTCGCAGGCGCGGCGGTGAACGGTCTGCTCGGCAAGCAATGGCCGCAGTCGCGGGTGAATGCTGTCGGGATCAGTTCTGTTTCGCTCACGTTCCTGGCAGTCATCGAACTCGCTCGCGAGTTTCTCGCGCTGCCCGCCGATCAAATTCCCTGGGTGCGCTCCTACGCTCCCTGGATGGTCGCCGGAAATTTCCGCGCCGATTTCAATTTTCAGGTCGATCAACTTACTCTCGTCATGCTCGGCGTCGTCGCAGGCGTCGGCTTGCTGATCCACATTTATTCCACCGGCTACATGGCCCACGAAGGCGGCTACTACCGATTTTTCAGCTATCTCAATCTCTTCATGTTCTTCATGCTCACGCTGGTGATGGCCGGGAATCTCGTCCTCATGTTCGTCGGCTGGGAAGGCGTCGGCCTCTGCAGCTACTTGCTGATCGGCTTCTGGTTTCTGCGCAAATCGGCCGCGGATGCGGGCAAAAAAGCCTTCATCGTCACGCGCATTGGTGACGTGGGCTTCACCATCGGCATCCTCCTCGTTTTCTGGACCTTCGGCTCGGTCAATTTTTCTGAAATTTTCAAGCAGGCCAGCGGAATGCCAATCGAAAGCGTCAGCCAAATCGGCACGCTTACCACAATCTGCTTGCTTCTCTTCGCCGGCGCCATCGGCAAATCGGCGCAGTTGCCTCTCTACGTCTGGCTGCCCGACGCGATGGAAGGCCCTACGCCCGTCAGCGCGCTGATCCACGCCGCGACGATGGTCACCGCCGGCGTTTACATGGTCGCGCGCATGCACATTCTATATTCCCACGCGCCGCTGGCCATGCTCGTCGTCGCCATCGTCGGCGCCGTCACCGCGTTCTATTCCGCCACCATTGGCCTGGTGCAAACGGACATCAAAAAAGTCCTCGCCTATTCCACCGTCTCGCAACTCGGCTACATGTTCCTCGGCTGCGGCGTGGGCGCCTACGCCGCTGGCATTTTCCATCTGATGACGCATGCATTCTTCAAAGGATTGCTCTTCCTCGCGGCCGGAAGCGTGATTCATGCCATGGGCGGCGAGCAGGACATGCGCAACATGGGCGGCCTGCGCAAAAAAATCCCCATCACCTATTGGACGATGTTCGCCGCCACACTCGCGATCGCGGGCGTGCCCCTCTTCTCCGGCTTCTTCAGCAAGGAAGCCATTCTCGACGCCGCCAAAGACGGCCCGTACGCCAATCTCTATCTCTGGACGCTCGGCATCCTGGGCGCCCTGCTCACCGCGTTCTATATGTTCCGCCTGCTCTTCCTCACCTTCTTCGGCGAGCAGCGCTACGACGAACACAAAGTTCACGTTCACGAGTCGCCGAAGAACATGACCGTCCCGCTAATTCTTCTCGCCATCTTGGCCGTAGGCGGAGGCTGGTTCGCTGCTCCAACGATGCTCGGCGGACCGAATCACTTCGAAAATTTCCTGCGGCCCGTATTTGAGACGGGCGCTCCGGCGGCCGCATCCGCGCTCGCCGAAAATGCCGGAGGCCCTGAAACGGGCGGAAACGCTCTGCTGAAGAGCCTCGCCGCTCCCGGCGTAATCGTCGCGCTCATCGGCTTCCTAACGGCCTGGTGGTTTTACATCCGCCGCCCCGATCTACCGAAAAAACTCGCACAGAGCATGCACGGACTCTACGAGCTCGTGCTCAACAAGTATTACGTGGACGAAGTTTATCTGGCGCTGATTGTCCGGCCGCTCCTCTGGCTGTCCACCAATGTTTTCTGGCACGCCGTCGACGAGCGGGTGATCGACGGCGCAGTGAACGGTGTCGGCCGCGGCGCGCGCGAGCTGGGCGGCGAACTTCGCCAGGTGCAATCGGGCAATGCCCGCAGCTACGCCACATGGGTGGTTATCGGCGCGGTGGGTGTAACAGTTCTCGTTCTCGGCGTCTGGGGAATGGTGCGCTGACGTGCCTATGCAATCTCATCTGCTAACCGTCGTCACGTTCCTGCCGCTGCTCGGGGTGGCCGCGATTCTGCTTCTGAAGCGCGACGATCACGTCTGGGTCCGCCGCATCGCGCTCGCCGTCTCGACGGCCGAATTTATCGTCTCGCTTCTTATGTTGCCCGGCTTCAGCTCCGCCACTCCCGGCTATCAGCTCGTCGAATTCCACGATTGGATCACCTACCCGCCGATTCACTATCATCTCGGCGTTGACGGAATCAGCCTGTTCCTCGTCATTCTCACCACGTTCCTCACGCCGCTCGCCATCCTGGCCTCGTGGCAAAGCATCTCGACGCGCGTAAAGGAATTCTTCCTCATGCTCCTTGTGCTCGAGGTCGGCCTCATCGGCGTCTTCCTCGCGCTCGATCTCTTCCTCTTCTTCGTCTTCTGGGAAGTCATGCTCCTGCCGATGTATTTCCTCATCGGCATCTGGGGCCACGAGCGGCGCATTTATGCCGCGGTGAAATTCATTCTCTATACGATGCTCGGTTCGATCCTGATGCTAGTAGCTATAGTCTGGCTCTATAAGCTTACCGGCTCATTCGATCTCCCGGCCATTCAAGCTCATCTCGCATCGGGCCAATTGCTCGAGCCGATGTTTGCCCGCGACGAATTGCTTCTCTTCGGCGCGTTCTTCCTGGCGTTCGCCATCAAAGTGCCGCTCTTCCCGTTTCACACCTGGCTCCCGGACGCGCACACCGAAGCGCCCACCGCTGGCTCCGTAATCCTCGCGGGCGTGATGCTCAAGCTCGGCACCTACGGCATGCTCCGCTTCTGCCTGCCGCTGTTCCCCGAGGCCGCGCATCGCCTGGCGCCATATATCGCGGTTCTCGCCATTATCGGCATCGTCTACGGCGCACTCGTCGCCACAGTGCAGACCGATTTGAAGCGCCTAGTCGCGTACACCTCGGTCAGCCACCTGGGCTTCGTCGTTCTCGGCATCTTCGCCTTCAATACGATTTCGATCCAGGGTGCCATCTATCAAATGCTGAATCACGGCGTCTCCACCGGCATGCTCTTCCTCGTAGTCGGCATGCTCTACGATCGCCGCCACACATTCGAAATCAAGGAATACGGCGGCCTGGCCACGCCGATGCCCGTGCTCTCGTCATTCTTCCTATTCGCATGTCTCTCGTCGCTAGCCCTTCCGCTGCTAAATGGATTCGTCGGCGAATTCCTGATTCTGATCGGTGTCTTCCAGCACCATGCAGCCTGGGCATCTTGGGCTTCAACTGGCGCGGTGCTCTCAGCGATTTATTTGCTCTGGGCCTACCAACGAGTCATTTTTGGCGATGTCACAGTCGAGAAGAACAAGACACTGCCCGACGCAAGCACTCGCGAGCGCGTCATCCTCGCGACGCTTTCGGTCATCATTCTATTCATGGGCGTGGCCTCGCCGCTGTTTACGCGCCGAATGCAGCCCTCCGCCGACAATTTGCTGCGCCAAATGACGCGCCAGCGAGCTTACGACGCCAGCACGGCCCCTGTGCGCGCTCTGCCCAGTCCCGCTTTGCCCGCGTCGCCGATCTCGAACGCGAAGTCCATCGCAGCCCCAGCCACAGTTTCAAATTTGCCGGGAAGGGCGAAATAACCGGGATGTCTGCCGCGCTTCCAATCTCCGCCGAGCAACTCGCGAATCTCTACCGCGTCGCGCCGGAGGCGATTCTCTGCTTCACCGGCATCCTGATCATGCTCGTCGATCCGTTCTTACCGGCCGCCCGCAAGCGCGTCTCGGCCTGGCTCGCCCTCGCCGGCGGCATCGGCGCGCTGGCCTCGCTCCGCCTCATGGCGCTACATCCCGGTGACGCCTATGGCGGCCTGATGCACGCCGACGATTTCAGCCTTTTCATTCACGCCATCGTCCTCGTGGTCGCGATCCTCGCAACACTCGGCTCGATCCAATATCTCGAGAACGAGCGCATCCTGCGCGGTGAATTCTATTCGCTGCTTCTTTTCGCCACAGCCGGAATGGGCATTCTCGGCGGTTCTGGCGAGCTAATCACCGCGTTCCTCGGCCTCGAAATGAGTTCGATCTCGAGCTACATCCTCGCCGGCTTCCGCCGCAACGCCGTCAAATCCAACGAATCCTCGCTCAAATATTTCGTCCTCGGCTCGTTCGCCACCGCGTTTTTCCTCTACGGAATCGCAATGGTCTACGGCGCGACAGGCACGACGCATTTCGACGGCGTCCAAGCCATGCTCTCGAACTCCATCCCGTCCTCGCTCCTGGCACTCGGCCTCGCCATGATTTTCATTGGCCTCGGCTTCAAAGTCGTCGCCGCTCCGTTCCAAATCTACGCGCCCGATGTCTACGAAGGCGCTCCCACACCCGTGACTGCCGTCCTGGCATCCGCACCCAAAGCCGCCACCTTCGCGCTGATGCTGCGCATCTTCTACACCGCCTTCGGCAGCGCCAGCCATCTCTGGTTCTGGGCCATCTGGATCGCCGCCGCGCTCTCGATGTGCATCGGCAACTTCGCCGCGCTCGCGCAAACCAACGTCAAGCGCATGCTCGCCTATTCCTCCATTGCGCACGCAGGCTACATTCTCGTAGCTTTCGCAGCCTCAACTGAAATCGGCATCGCCGCCGTTCTCTTTTATCTCGCTGCCTACGCACTGATGAAACTCGGCGCGTTCCTCGTAGTAGCGCATCTAGGCGGCCCGGGCGAAAAGCGCCTCGATATCAAAGATTACGCGGGCCTGGGCACGCAACAACCGGCTCTGGCCGCCTGCTTCTCACTCTTTCTGCTCTCTCTTCTGGGAATGCCTGCAACGGGAGGGTTTCTAGGAAAGTTCTACGCCTTCCAGGCCGCGCTCGATTCTCGCATCATCTGGCTCGTAGTGATCGCCGCGCTCAACAGCGTAGTAGGCGCGTACTACTATCTCCGCGTAATCATCTCCATGTATTTCTGGGATCCGCAAAAGGAATTCCAGCCCATCGCGGTGACGCCGGCCATAGCCACAGCGCTAATCCTAAGCGCCGTCGGAACAATCTACCTGGGCTTCTTCCCCAGCCGCGTGATGCATTTCGCGCTACTCTCCGCGTTATCTCTTCGGTAGCGCCGGCGTCCCTGCCGGCATCTTACGAAGACAATTTTCGTAAGGGCAACAGAGATGCGCGGACCCACTCCTCAGAAAAGACGTGATTTGCTAACAACTGCTCCGCGCAATTCTTTGAGATTTGACGAAACGATCCGTCGCAAGATGCCGGCGGGGACGCCAGCGGTACAAAAACAAAAAAGGCCCGGAAGCGCGACGCGCTCCCGGGCCCGAAACTCCAAACTTACCTCTACGCAACTTTCGTAAACACAATCAACAGCGTAAACAGCGCTAAAGTCTCGATAAATACAAGTCCCAGAATCAGCGCCAATCGAATGGGAGCCGCCGCGCCCGGATTTCGCGCCAATCCTTCGCACGCCGCCGAAGCAACGCGTCCCTGGCCGAGCGCCGCAAACGCCGCGGCAAACGCCATGGCAAACCCGGAAGTGATCGCCACCCAGTTCGTTCCGCCGCCCGTAGCCGCGTCGGCCGCAAAGGCCTGCGGAGCTGCGATTACGAGCAGCACACCCACCAGCGCCATCATTTTCAGAAGCTTCATCCGTCGTTCTCCTTGTTATGAAATGGCCGCCAGGCGGTGGCTCCCGTCATCCTCGAGCAGCCGGGATCACACTGGCATGCCGTCGTGATCAAGCCGAATTAGTGCTCTTCCGCCACAGCAAGTCCGATATAAATGGCCGGAAGAATCGTGAACACAAATGCCTGAACGATTGCCACAAATATGTGCAGCGCAACGAACAGCACCGGAATCGTCGCGGCAAAAATCCCCAGGCTATATCCCGCCGCCGGATGATTCTTCGATACTTCGATCACCGGAACCGTCAGCAGCGCGACGAACGTGAGATACAAGAGTTCGCTAGCGAAAATGTTGGCCCAAAGACGGACTGTCAACGAGAGAAGCCGCGCCGTGGTGCTGATGATTTCAACGGGGAACATCAGCGGGGAAATCCACCAAACGGGCCCCGCGAAATGCTTGGCGTAGCCGATCGGGCCGTGATGGCGTATGCCTTGAAAATTGAAATAGGTGAAAATGATGATCGCGCAGGCCAGCGGAACGCTTTTGTTGCCCGTGGGCGATTCAAATGCCGGAATCACGCTGATCAGATTCGACATCAAGATGAAAAGAGCCACCGATCCAACGAGATTCACGAAGCTTGCGCCATCGTGTCCCGCGTTCTCTTCGAGCAAATCGCGGATTCCGAAGCCCATCGGATTCGTCAACAGCATTTCCGCCACTTGCTGGGCCGCGCCGGGCTTGTCCACGGAAATTCGGGGCCGCAACAGGAGTGAAAGCACAATGCCGATCAACGCGACCGCGATTCCGGTCGCCACATGCGACGGAATCGGGTTAGCGGGGTTCTGGACATGAATGCCGATCAGCGCAAGCGAGGTGGTGACGGCATGGCCGAACCAATGATTGAGAAGCGCGGCAAGCCAGTGTTGGTGAAGGTTCATCAGCGGCTAATTGTTGTCGAACAGCACTCCATATAAACTCGCTACGATTGCAGCGGCGCCGAGCGCCAGCAGGCCGCTCAGCACGCTCCAAATGGGAATTCTAAAGCCTTTGACGATAACATACGCTCCAACGGCTATCAACCCGTAGCGCACGATCATCAGAAACAGGCTGGCTTGCGGCACACGCTTTTGGCCGTCCGCGTTAGAGCCGTTTGCAATTTCCACAAGCCGCGCCGTCCCCCGTTCAAGCCAATAAAAATTCAGCCAGGCCAGCAGCGCCCCCGCGGCAATTCCAGCCGCAGCGCGTGGCGAGGCCGCCCGCCACGCCAGCAGCCCGCCGAGCGCCCCGGCGTAAAGCGTCAGCCAGCCGATGCGCCGTTCCACGCGCACGTAAAAATCGCCGCGCGTCAATTCACTTGTCGTCATTGCTTGAAAGGCGCTTCAACATATCCCGCAGTCCCGCCGCAAATCCCAGCCCGCCCCCGACGATCATGAGCCACGGCTTGGTATGAAGCCAGCGATCCAGGAAGAATCCCAGAAGTCCGCCGATCACAATCGCGCCTACAAACAGTATCGGCAACTCGGTGGCCATCGCAAATTGCCGCGCGAATCCCGCGGCCTTCTTGTCCGAATCATTATCCGGCGTTTTCAAAGTGAATCAGCGGCCGAAGGGAGCGAGGATCGAATACGTAGCGAGCCGCAAGAACGGCTCGGGATAAACACCGGCGACGATCGTCACCAGCACCATCGCCGCCAGCGCCACGCCTTGCCCGAGCGAGATAATCGGCGCCTGCCGGTCGGTCGCCTCGCGCGACCACATCGCCGCCACCATCCGGAAATAGTAGTACACCGCGGGAAGAATATAGAGCACCGCGATCACCGCCAGCGTGTAATGCCCCGTCTCGATCAGCGCCCAGAAAATCAGCAGCTTGCCGACGAATCCGGCCGTCGGTGGGATCCCCGCGAGCGAAAGCAGGAAAATAAGCATCAGCACGGCCGCACCGGGATTGCGATGGATCAGCCCGTTCAAATCCTCGAGCTCATCGCCTATTACGCCTTTTCGCCGCAGAACGATTACAATCGCAAACGCGCCCGACTGGAAGAATGCGTACACGAACAGATAAAACGCCATGGCCTGCAACCCACGCTCATTCCCCGCCACGAGCCCCAGCAAGATGTAACCGACGTGCCCGATCGAAGAATAAGCCAGCAGCCGTTTGATATTCGTTTGCGTGAGCGCTGCCAAATTCCCTACGGTCAACGACAGCACGGCCACCGCGGTGATGAGCGGCATCCAGTCCACGCGCACCGGCCAGAAAGCACCGAGGAACAATCGCAACAGCAGAGCAAAGCTAGCCGTACTCGACGCCACGCTCACGTATGCCGTGATCGGAGTCGGTGCGCCTTCGTAAACATCCGGCGCCCACTGATGGAAAGGCACCGCCGCGACCTTAAAGAACACCCCGACAGAAACGGTGAGAATCGCGATCACCACAAGCAAATCGCCCGGCGGCCTCTGCTCGAGCGAAGCGGCAATCGCATTCAAGTTCGTCGAGCCTGAAATTCCGTAAAGCAGCGAAAACCCATACGCCAGGATGCCCGAACTAAACGCCCCCAGCAGCACGTACTTCATCGCGCCTTCATTCGATCGCCGGTCGCG
>DAITPO010000063.1:0-19589 GCA_036833535.1 Candidatus Acidiferrales bacterium
GCTCGTCGGGAGGCTTGCCCATGAGTTGCAGAGTGCCGCGCACTTTTCCGTCGGAGAGAATATTTAGGAATGGAGATTGTCCGAGCTGTGCGGCGAGCGCCTGGCGTAAGCTGTCGTCGAAAACGTTGTCGCCCGTCGTGTTCGCAAAATCCGCGAGGACGATGGTGTCCTTCTCCGTAAGCGCCGGCTTAGGATGAAACAGGAAGTAGCCGCCGATAGCGAGCCCGACGACGATAACTACCGCGGCAGCAACTGCGATTGTTTTGTAGGGGAGGGTCTTGACGGCCTCCCGCTGTTCGGCCCCGGAAGGGCGATCTTCAGTAACAGCCGCAATTTTTCGCGAAGACGATCCGGCAACCGCACCCATGCTCGCGCCGGAAACCGTAGCTGACGGAGTGGAGACGGCC
This sequence comes from Candidatus Acidiferrales bacterium, assembly GCA_036833535.1. Classification (GTDB taxonomy): domain Bacteria; phylum Acidobacteriota; class Terriglobia; order Acidiferrales; family UBA7541; genus Palsa-147. The sequence goes on from DAITPO010000063.1 coordinate 408, forward strand.
CGCGCACTCGCGCTGGGATTCCGCGAGCTGATGAATTCCGCCTCTTCACGCGACTCGGCATCCACAACAGCGCTGGGCCGCGAAGTGCGGCTCGAATCCGTATCGCGCTTCAGCCGCTGCAAATCTGCGCGCATCTCGGAAGCTGATTGGCAGCGCAGCTTGCGATCTTTCTCCAAAGCCTTATTGATGATGCGTTCGAGCTCGGCGGGCAAATCGGGATTCAGGCGCACGGGCGCGACCGGAGTGCGATTCAAAATTCCGTCGGTGATAACACCGGAGGTGTCGCCACGGAAAGGCAGCGTGCCGGTGGACATTTCATAGAGGACGACGCCGAAGCTAAATAGATCGGTGCGCGCATCGAGATCCTTGCCGCGAACTTGCTCGGGCGACATGTAAGCGACCGTGCCGACGGCGGTGCCGGGGCTGGTCATAAACTCGGCGCCGACCCCGGCGGTTGCATCTGTCAATTGCGATTCGGCTGCCGAGGCGGATGCCAGGCCCGTGTGGATCTGTTTCGCCAGGCCAAAATCGAGAATTTTGGCGTCGCCGCGGGCGGTGACGAAAATATTCGCGGGCTTGATGTCACGATGAACGATGCCCTTTGCGTGCGCGGCTTCGAGCGCGTCCGAAATCTGAATGCCCAGCTCGAGCACTTCTTCGAGCAGCATCGGCCTCCCGCCAATGCGGCGCTTCAGCGTCTCGCCATCGAGGTACTGCATCACGATGAACGCGCGGCCGCCTTCTTCGCCGATGTCGTAGATGGCGCAGATATTCGGATGGTCGAGGGCGGAGGCGGCCTGCGCTTCGCGGCGGAAACGCTCGAGCGCCTGGCGATCCTTGGTCATTTCCTCGGGCAGGAACTTCAGCGCGACGGGACGGTGCAGGCGCGTGTCCTCGGCTTTGTACACCACGCCCATGCCGCCGCCGCCGAGCTTTTCCAGAATGCGGTAATGAGAAATCGTCTGGCCAATCATGGAGTTTGCGCAGGCATATTAGGATGCGGCCGGATGCAAGTCAACGAGCGTAGCGCACGCTGCCAGCCGGCGTTTTTGTGCGGCGCTACGTCGCGTCAGATTGCGGCACGCAGGCGAACAAGGAGAGAGTGTCGCCATGCTATCATGCGTGTTTGCAGCCGCGGTCGTGCGGCCAGCAACTCATTCGTGAACCCCCAACTTGAAAACTTGGATAGCGACGCGCGGTTTCCACTTACGCGGACTGCCTGCATTCTCGTGCTCGTGGCGCTGGCGGCGTTGATTTATATCGGCAATGCGGCGCAACCGCCGCTGCTCGATGATGCCGACGCGTCACATGCGCTGGTCGCGCGGGAAATGCTCGAGCGGGGCGATTGGGCCGTCCTTTACATGAACGGCATTCGCTATCTCGAGAAGGCGCCGGTGCATTACTGGCTCGTCGCCGCGACTTATCTGATGGCCGGGCAAAACGCGTTCACCACGCGAATTTCGCTCGCACTCGCCATGATCGCGCTCGTGCTCGTGCTCAATTTCTTCGGCCGCCGATTTTTTGGCGCGCGAGCGGGATTTTATTCCGGCATCGTCGCTGCTACCGGCATCGGATTTTTCCTTTTCACCCGCATCATGATTCCGGAAGCTATCTTTGCGCTCGAGCTGGCCATTGGTTTCTATTTGTTCTTACTCGCCTGGACGAAGCAGATTGACCCGCGGCTTGGCTATTGGGGTTGCGCGGCGATGATTGGGCTCGCCGTTCTTACGCTTGGCCTGGTCGGCGTGGTCTTCCCTGTCGGGATTCTCATTGCGTTCCTTTTGCTGACGCGCGGATGGAATCGCTGGCGCGAGCTGCGAATATTCTCGAGCATCCTGATTTTTCTGGCGATTGCGCTGCCGTGGCATTTGCTGGCCGAACATCGCTCGCCCGGATTTCTTTGGTCTTACATCATCAACGAACATTTCAAGCGGGCGCTCGGAACGAGATATCCGCCGGATTACGATTCGGTGCCGCTCGGAATTTGGTGGCTCGCGCATCTCATTTGGTTTGCGCCGTGGAGCGTTTTTCTTCCGTTCGCGATTCCGGAATTTCCGCATCCGCGAACCTGGGGAAGAAACATGACGCCGGAAGCGCAGGCGCGGCTGATGCTTTTCGTCTGGGCCGGAGTGGTTTTCGTGTTCTTCTCGCTCGAGCATGGCTCGCGGATGGAGTATTACGCATTCGGCGCGTGGCCTGCGGTGGCGGTGCTGCTGGGACTCGGGCTGGCGCGCGCGGAAGAAGCTGGCTCGCGATGGTTGAAGTGGCTGCAAGGCGTGCTTGCGCTCATTGGTCTCGGCGCGGCGTGCGTGCTCGGGGCTTTCATCTGGGCGTCGCTGGGAACGCGCAGCACTGGCGATATCTCGCAGCATCTCGAGACGCAATCGCTCGATGCTTACCGGCTTTCGATGGCGCATTTTCTGGATTTGACTCCTGCGGCGTTCGCCGATCTGCGCTGGCAGGCTGCGGGGGCGATGATTGTTTTCGCGCTCGGTTTCGGCGGCGCGTGGATCTTGCGGCTGCGGCGGAAGAATTTCGCGGCGACGCTAACGCTCGCGATTGCGATGTGCGGATTTTATTTCGCGGCGAATTCGGCTTACGGCGTGTTCACCCCGAAACTTTCTTCACGGCCGCTCGCCGACGCCATACTTCCCTACTTGCGGCCGCAGGATCAGATCGTGCAGTACGGCGATTTCAATTGGGGCTCGAGCATTCCTTACTACACGCATCGCCGCGTTTGGATTTACAACGGGCGCTGGGGAACAAATCTCGATTACGGATCGAGATATCCCGATGCGGCGCAGATCTTTCTCGATGACGCTTCGTTCCCTGCGTTTTGGCGTCAGCCGAATCGCGTGTTTCTCTACGTTCCGGAAGAGGCGCGCGAGGATGCGCTCCAGCGCATGCCTCCCGACGCGAGCTATCTGCTGGCCGAGAGCGGCGGCAAATACATCTTCGTGAACCAGCCGGTGCGCGCCGGAATGCAGACGCTGGCGGAATTCCTCTCAGCGCGAAAAGCGCCGCGGTAGCGCCGGCGTCCCCGCCGGCATCTGACGATCGCGATTCCGCCACGAGCAACTTTCGTGCGCGCACCGCTCATCCCATCCATCGCGGCTTATTCGACGCTTCGGTCCGCGCGTGACTGTGCCGCTCGCTGACGATTGTGCTCGTAAGATGCCGGCGGGGACGCCGGCGCTACTTTCCGTTCTGCGAGGCTACGTGGGCGGCGCCTAGTAACGGGGCTTTTTCGTTCATCACTACGTAGATGGGGATTTGCGAGAGCAGGTAGCCCAGCTTTTCTTTTTCTGCTACGGCTTTGGCGAAGCGGCCGTCTTTGAGCTTCAGCAGAATTTTTACGGCGATGCCACCGGCGATGAAGATTCCGCCGCGCGCGACATTGCGAATGGCGAGGTTACCCGCCTCGGAGCCGTAGATATCCACCCAAAGATCGAGAGTGGCAACGCAGGTGGGGCAAGTTTTCTCGAGCGCGGCATGCGTGATGATCGGCGCGGGATCAACATTTGGATCGTTGAATTCGGGATGGCGGTCATTTGGATTGATGAAGTCGTGGAGGCTTATGAAGCCGCGGCCGGAGAGAATGATTTCGCTGCTGACGATGTCGTTGCGCGCCTTGAGGAATCGCCATAAGTCGGCCTGCTCTTCGGTGTGCGGCGCCCAGTCGGCGTGGCCACCTTCGGTAGGGCTCGGAAAATGGCGCTGGCCATCCCAGAAAATCACGCCTTCGCCGAGGCCCGTGCCTGCAGCGATGATCACTTTGTTGGCGCGCTCATCTTTGGTGCCTTCGTGAATGCAAATCAGCTCGTTCGGCGCGAGAACATCGAGGCCGTAGCAGGTGGCTTCGAGATCGTTCAGCAGCCGCACGCTCGGAACTTTGAGCAGCTTGGCGAGCGATTCGCCTTGAATCGTCCACGGCAGATTCGAGGCGCGAACGGCGTTGTCCACTACTGGGCCCGCGACGCCGAAGCATGCGGCGGTAAAGCTCGCCTTGGTTTGCCGGACGAACTCCAGGACGAGATCCTCGACGCTCGAGTATTTCTGGCTGTCGAGATGTTCTTCGGCGACAGGCACGAGTTTGCCGTTGCGCGGCTCGAACGTACCGAGGTTCGACTTCGTGCCACCGAGATCACCGGCTAAGATCATGAACGCTCCTGTCGATGTCCGTTTCGCGGTTTCCGTGGCGTCAAATTGAGCGATTCTCGCGAGATGTCGAGTTTGATCATTGGCTCCGTTGCGCTCACAAGTTCCGCCAGCGGTGATCTTCGGGCGTCGTGAGCTCGCCGGCGGCGCGCGGGCCCGAACTGCCCGAGGCGTAATTCGGAAATGGCGGAGGAGCCGACGTGGACCAGGCTTGCAAAATCGGATCGACGAGATCCCAGGCGGCCTCCACGCTGTCGGCGCGATCGAAGAGCGTGGCGTCGCCGCGGATGCAATCGTTGATTAGCGTTGAGTAGGCGCTCCCCGGCTTGCCTCCAAACGTTTTGCGATAGCTGAAATCCATCGTGACGGGGCGAATGTGCATCTGCGCGCCGGGCGATTTCGCGCCGAAGGAAAGCGAGATGCCTTCGTCCGGCTGAATATTTATCACCAGAAGATTCGCGTGCAATTCCTCGCCCTGAAAGACGAGGTGCGGCGCCTGGCGGAATTGAATGGCGATTTCCGTGAGCGAACGCGAGAGGCGCTTTCCGGTGCGCAAATAAAAAGGCACGCCGTGCCAGCGCCAATTGTCCACACTGAGTTTCATCGCGACGTAAGTTTCGGTGCGCGAGTCGGGCTTCACACCGGGTTCCTGGCGGTAGCCAGGGACGGATTTGCCTTCGATGAGGCCGGGGCCGTATTGGCCGCGGACGACGTCGCGCCAGATGGTGTCGCGGGTGAAGGGGCGGATGGATTGCAGGACTTTGATTTTTTCGTTGCGAACGGCGGTGGCTTCGAAGGCCGAGGGCGGCTCGAGTGATACGAGCGAGGTGAGTTGCAGGACGTGGCTTTGCACCATGTCGCGAAGCGCGCCGGCTGTTTCGTAAAAGGCCGCGCGGCGCTCGACGCCCAGAGTTTCCGCGGCGGTGATTTGAATGTGATCTACGTAATTGCGATTCCAGATGGGCTCAAAGATTCCGTTGCTGAAGCGGAAAGCGAGGACGTTCTGGACGGTTTCTTTGCCAAGATAATGATCGATGCGGTAAATCTGTGATTCTTCGAAGACGCTGCGGACGCGCTGGTTCAACTCGCGGGCGGATTTCGCGTCGCGGCCGAAAGGTTTCTCGATGATGATGCGCGTCCAGGATTTTTCATCGCGCGGCTTGGCGAGATCGGCCTTGCCGAGCTGTTCGATCACCGGCGCGTAAATTTCCGGCGGCACGGAAAGATAGAAGAGGCGGTTTCCACCGAGCTGGCCTTCGCGATCGAGTTCTTCGAGGCGGGCGGCGAGATTTTGGTAGGAAGCGGGATCGTCGTATTGGCCGGTGACGTAGTGAAGGCGCTGAACGAATTCGTGGCGGAAGGAATCGCTTGCGGCGGAATCCGCGCCGGGCTTCGGAAGAAATTCGCTGCTCGAATCGCGGAAGGCGTCATCGGTCATCGGCGAGCGCGCGAAACCGAGGAGGCGGAAACTTGGCGCGAGGCAGTTGTGCGACGCGAGATCGAACAATGCGGGAAAGATTTTGCGGCGCGCGAGATCGCCCGAGGCGCCGAAGAGAACGATGGCGCAAGGTTGCGTCGGGCGTTCGCAATAATACGCGTCCGCTGGTAGTCCTTCGGCTAGGTCAACGCTGCGCGATTGCGACGACATGGGCCCTCTCCTCGAGGCTCGTTCGCGGGCGGTGGAACGCGGGTATAGTTTTATTAAACTTTTGTGTTTCCTGCAAGCTCGCGGCGAGCGGCAATTCGCACCTCCTCGAAAGCAATTTCTAACCGGAACAAGGGTTCAATTAAAACCTCCCGTAACTCCAACAAAAAAAAGGATGGGGGTCATTTCTAACCGAAACACTTTTCGAAGGCCCGAACTGCGTCTTGTGGCGGCATTCGAACTCGGGCGGCGGGGGATTTGTTGAGTGTGAATGGAGCCGAGGCCTTGGGCCGCGCGCCACGTTCGGTGTGCCAGACCGCAAGGATTTCAGTCGTGGCGAGTGCGTCGAAGGTGTTACGTCCGCGGGCGCAGCAAGCGGCGCCCCTACGAGAGTTCGATTGAGCGATCGCGGCCATGCTCTTTTTCCCTCTAGTGCCTCCATGTACGACCGTAGCATGGTTTCGTTGGAATTTCATGTGAGCGGGTCTGTGGAATTGGATGGCGGTTGCGGCGTGGTGGAATTCGTCGTGGGGATGAAGTATCGTGGAGATTGGTGACGAGAGATTTTGGAGGTTGGCATGGCTAACGAGAGTTGCGGGGATGGAAAGCCGGCGGCGCCGGCGCAGCCGGTTGCGGCTGGGACGCGCATGGTGAAATGCGTGAAGTTTGGGAAGGAGATGCCGGGGCTTGACCGCATTCCCTGGAACGGCGAATTGGGGAAGCGCGTTTATGAGAATGTGTCGAAGGAAGCTTGGAAGATGTGGATCGAGCACTCGAAGATGATCATGAATGAGTTTCGATTGAATCCGCTCGATCCGAATTCGCAGAAGGTGATGGAAGAGCAGATGGAGCAGTTTTTCTTTGGCGAAGGGGCGAAGTTGCCGGAAGGATATGTGCCGCAGAAGGCGAAGGGGTAGTTCCTCGGTTGCGTTTCCATGTGAAGTGATTTTTCTTGCCGCTTGAGAAAGAGCAAAATTCAGTACGGAGCTGCTTGAAGCGCTGGCTCCGAAGTGCCCAGCAATAAAACGCATCGTTAGAAAAGACGCTTTTTTTCGGAGCGCTGAAGCGCTCCTTCCCCGCATGAATGCGGGGCCCTCTCCTAACTGCAAAGGCGACTGAGGTCCATGGAGGCCAATGGATTCGTTCATGACTTTGCATTACAAAGTACTTGACAAATAGGAGCCAGTATGGCATTCTCTTTCCTGCGGCGGAGGGTTGGAGACCTAAATCTAGGAGATTGACGAAATGACCAAGCGCATCGCCGCACTTATCTTTATTTTCTTTTGCACCTCGGTGGCGTGGATGATTCTCGGGGCCACGATTTCCTACCGCACTTACAACGCTGACGAAGAGCTACATTCCCGCGTGGCTTCGACTTGGGGCACGGAGCAGAGCCAGGCACCGCCGTCCGCGCATTACTCGGTTCCCGAGCCGGTCACGGTGACGAAGACGGTGAACGGCGAAACCGTGGAAACTACGAAGCTGCGCGAGCGCCCCGTCAATGTTCCGCTGGAGAGCAGCAGCGTGAATGCCGCGTTTCACTACGACCCGCGGCAGAAGGGGCTTCTGTGGTACAGCACTTATCATGTCGCCTTTGACGGAAAGTTCGATTTTCGCAATCCGAGCGACCGCGAACAGAATGTGGTTTTCTCGTTTCCGCTGCCAGCCGAGAAGGCGCAGTACGACGATCTGAATTTTTCTCTGAATGGACAGCCGCTGGAACTTTCGCACGACAAGAATTTCGTGAGCGCCACGGCGACGCTTCCCGCCGGCGGCCAGGGCGAGCTCAGCGTTCATTATTTATCGCAAGGGCTGGATCGCTGGACGTACAGCTTCGGCGAATCGGTGAACCAAGTTCGCAATTTCCGGTTGGACGTCAGCACCAACTTCCAAGATTACGATTTCGCGAGCAACAGCCTTTCGCCCACCAATGAGCAAAAGCATCGCGGGGGAGCCGATCTCACCTGGCAGTACAAGGATCTCGTGTCCGGCTATCCGATCGCGCTGGTGATGCCGCAGAAATTGCAGCCGGGGCCGATCGCCGAGAGGATCAGTTTCTTCGCTCCGGTGTCGCTTTTCTTTTTCTTCTTTCTTTTGTTCATCCTGTGCACGGTGCGCGGGATTGATTTACATCCCATGCACTATTTCTTCCTGGCTTGCACGTTTTTCTCGTTTCACGTGCTGCTGGCGTATCTCGCGGATCACATTTCGATCCACGTTGCGTTCGTGATTTGCTCGGCTGTCTCGATCTTTCTGCTGGTCAGCTATTTGCGCCGGGTGGTGAATCCGCGATTTGCGGTGCGCGTGGCGGGGCTGATCCAGCTCATTTATCTGGTGCTCTTTTCTTACGCGTTTTTCTTCGAAGGCTTCACCGGGTTGGCAATCACCATCGGCGCGATTCTGACGCTGTTTATCGTCATGCAGATGACCGCCACCGTCCGCTGGTCCGAGAAATTGACCGTGAAGCCGGCGTAGCGCCGGCTTGTCCTGAGCTTCGAAGGGCTGGCAGCCCCTCGACCATTCTCGGGACGAGCCGGCGCTACGCTGGCCGATGGTACAGGTGGAGCCGGTTGCGTTGTTGATCGGGTACTACTGGCCTTTTGGACCGTTGCGGGGCCGTGCGGCGTTCCTTAACCTAGTTATTCGACACTGGGGGAAGGAATGGCGCTCGACGAAACATGTCCCAAGGAGGCGGTGCAGGCTGAGTCAGCAGAGCCGCGCAATCTTCGCCGCAGGAAATCTCACAAATTATTTTTCGCCGCATGCGGAGCCTTGCTTCTGCTGATCACGTTTGCGCCGGGATCGGTGCGGGCAGCTTGGGCGCGGCTCACCGGATTCACCAACGTGGGCGACGAGCCCGTTCCAGAGGCGCCGTCGGCGAGCTTCGATCTTCCGGCCGCTGGGCTTTCCGGATTGACCGGCCAGCAGCAAGCGGAGCTTTTGATGGACGCGACGATCAATCGCGATGCGCGGGCGGCGCTGCTGGTCACCGAGCGCGCGCAGCACTGGCGCGGCCGATTGAAGCTCACGCCGGAATTGACCGGGACGCTGCAAACGGCATTGAACGAACATGATCTGCGCGCACGCGCCGCCGCACTCGAAGTCTATCTGGCGGTTTACAACGTGTCGAAAACTCCGCGCAGCGCCGCGCATCTGCGCGAAGTGGCGCAGAGCGATCCGAAAAGCCGCGGCTGGGCGCTGTGGATGCTCGGCGCGCTCGGAAATCGGGGAATCGAGCGCGACGCTGCGCTGGCAACGCTGCTGGCGCACGTGCATGATTCCGACGAGCAAACGCGCTACTGGACGATCGAGGGATTGGCGCATCTCGGCAGCGATGGAACGATTGCCGCGCTTCTCGACGAATTCCGCAACGATCCCGCGAAGCAAGTCCGCGAGCGCGCCGCATGCAGCCTGGCCGAATCCGGAATGTTGACGCACGAACAGCGAATGAACGCAGTGCCGGGATTGATCGGCATGACCCAGGATGATTCCGCAAGCGCGACGACCAAACAGTGGGCGTTCCAAGCCCTCGGCGCAATTACGGGCGAGACGTTCGGCACCGATTCCACGGCGTGGCAAGAGTGGTGGGTTAATCGCGTCCAGCAGTAAAAATCAAAAATATAATCAGCGAACCAGCACGGAATTATCCAGCTCAATCATGCCGGGCGCCTTTTAGGACTTCTGTGGCGTGGGGCAACAGGTCGGCTACTGCGTCCAGGCATTCCACTGCGCCTTTGGGGCTTCCGGGCAAATTCAGAATTATTGTGCGGGCGCGAACTGCGGCTATTGCGCGCGAGAGGTAGGCGCGCGGGAAATTTTGGCCGGTGACGGCGCGGATTCTTTCGCCGAAGCCCGGAAGGAGTTTATCGGCCGCGGCGCTCGTCGCTTCAGGAGTGATGTCGCGCGGACCTATGCCTGTGCCGCCTGTGGTGAGGATCAAATCAGCGGCGGCGGAGTCTGCAAGTTGGATGAGTAGATCGCGGATGGCGTGCAGATCGTCGGCAACGATTTTCTTTGCTACGGGATTCCAGCCGAGTTCGCGGCAGCGTTTTTCAACGGCGGGGCCGGATTTATCTTCGCGCTCGCCGCGCGCGGCTGTATCGCTGACGGTGATGATGACTACGCGCATGGAATGAGGATCACGAGCCGCGCGATCAATGCGCCACGGGTTCGGTGCCGCTGTCTACGGCGGCGTCGGCGGCATCGCGAGCGGTTTCGTCGAGATATTGCATGCCTTCCATGAGCAGGCCGGTCGTCGAGCGGGTAATCGTTTCGCGGGTGGGAGCGACGTTAAAATCGATTTCGAATTCGCCGTCAGTCCAGCGCAGCGTGCCGAAGACGGCAGGCTCGCCTTCGAGCGCGCCGAGCCGCGCGTCCTTGCATTGGCCAGCGCCGAAAAACATTTCGCAGGTTTCGCCCCCGTGGCGAATCGTCAAGCGGCAAGATTTTTGGCCCATCTCGAGCGATTGCATCAAATCCATCATGCCCATTTCTTCCAGGCGGCCTTGAATCACGCCGGGGCGCACGGCCCGGTTCTGCAGCTTCTCGAGCTGCAATCGATCCACTACCTTTTTGGCGCTGCGAACGAGATCTTTCACGAAGAAAGGCTTGGGGATGAATTCCTCGACGCCTTCCACTAGTGGCCGCAATTTTTCTTCGATATCGGTTCGGCTGGCGAGGAAGATGAATGGAATGTGGCGCGTTTGTTCGCGCACGCGCAGCTTTTCATAAAGCTGGCGGCCATCAAGTCCCGGCATTTTGTAGTCGCAGAGGACGAGATCCGGCGGATCGTCCACAATTTTCAGCAGCGCATCGGCGCCGTCGGCGGCTGCGCGCACATCGCACAACGGCGCGAGATTCTTCATCAGCAGGTCGAGAATCAGCGCGTTGTCGTCAACAACTAGGAGTTTGACTTCTTTCATCGCCGTTTCTTTGCGGCTTTGCGGCGCGCCGTTGCTGCGCTCGCGCGCGCGCGCCGATAGTCACCGCTCTTGCCGCCCGTTTTCTCCACCAAGTACAGCCCGGTGATCTCCATGCCCTTTTCGAGGGCTTTGCACATGTCGTAGATCGTGAGCGACGCCACGCCCGCCGCCACCAGCGCCTCCATCTCCACGCCGGTAGGCCCGGTGGTCGCGACGCGCGAGGTAATCTCAATTCCATTCTGGCACAGCTTGGAGGCCACATCTACGTGCGTCAATGAGAGGGGGTGACAAAGCGGAATCAGCTCCGAAGTGCGCTTGGCAGCGGCGATTCCGGCGATGCGGGCGACTTCGAGAGGATTGCCCTTGGGATTTTTGAGGCGGCGAATCGCGCGCACTGTGGCGGGTTTCATGCGCACAAAGGCGTGGGCTGCGGCAACACGCGCCGTGACGGGCTTGGCACTGACGTCCACCATGCGAACGCGGCCTGCGGAATCGTAGTGCGAGAGAGCAGCGTCTTTGGCGCGTCGCGAGGGCATCGTGAAGTTACGCTAGCACGATTTTGGAGTTTGCGAAAATCCGGGCGGCGCCGGTTGCTTCTGTAGAAACGACGCTATACTGGCGGGCTTCAACGAGGGCTCGGGGAGAAGCTAGCGCCGGGATGGCGAAGAATCCGAAACATGCTGTGGCGGTCGCGGCCCTAGTGGTTGCAGCGGTCATAGTGGTCTATTACGCCGCGCGGACGAAAACTTCCACCGCGCCGGCCCCGGCCGCAAACACCGCGCGCCGCGGCCCCGCCGATATTTACCCCAATCTTTCCATCACCCCCGGCGCGATTAATCCCGACATTACGCAGGAGAATGTCGGCGAGACGATTTGCAATCCCAACTGGAGCACGAAATCCGAGCGCCCACCCACGAGTTACACGAATAAATTGAAGCGCGAGGGATTTGATGAATACGGCTACATGGATCGCGAGATGAAGGACTACGAGGAGGACCATCTGATCTCGCTCGAAATCGGCGGCAGCCCTACGGATCCCAAGAATTTGTGGCCGGAGCCATATCAAGCGTCAATCGCCGATGGCGGCGCCCGGGACAAGGACAAGGTGGAGAACTATTTGCACGAGCAGGTCTGTCGTGGCGCGATGACTCTGGCTGAAGCGCAGAAGGAAATTGTCGCGGATTGGTATCAGGTTTACGTAAGCAAAATTAAGTAATGGGTTCCCGCGCCTAAAAAAATCCGCGGCGCGGCAGTACATCCACCCACGATCCAGCGGGGATCTTTTCCTGTTGCTCGCGGACCAGCAGATAGCAATTCGCGTTCACTAGCGCGACCACATCTCCGGATCCCTGCCAGTGAATCGTCTCAACCGTGGCGTCGGTTGCAGAATCGCCCGGCGCGCGATCGGATTGCTTCGAGGTCGGAAACGCAACACGTGCTGGAAGAAAATGCGCCAGCCCGGGCTTCTCAGTGATCTCGTATTTGAGACGGGCTTTGAAAAGTGGCAGCGGGCGAGGCGCGCCGCCGCTGAGCACATCCAGCGCAGGCGCGGCTAGAATCTCAAACGTCACCATGGTCGAAACAGGATTGCCGGGCAGCCCAAATACCAATTTGTCGCGGCAAACACCGAATGCCGCCGGTCGCCCCGGACGAATCGCCACCGCATCGAAATAAAATTCGGCCTTCAGTTCGCCGAGCACCGCTTCCACCAGATCGTACTTCCCTGCCGAAACTCCGCCGCTGAGCACCAGCACATCTTCATTCAAGCCGCGCTCGATCAGCGCGCGCAGTTCCGGCTTGCGGTCCGGCGCATTCCCAAGCGGCACAGCCTCGGCGCCGGAAAGCGCCACCTGCGCGCTGAGCGAAACGCTGTTGCTATTGCGAATCTCGTAGGGACCAGGCGTGTCCGCGGCGTTGATGACCTCATCGCCCGTCGAAAGAATCGCAACGCGCGGCCGCGCATGAACCTGCAAGCGCACAGCTCCAACCTGCGCGGCCATGGCCATTTCGGCGTACCCAAGCCGCGTCCCGCGCAGCAGCACCAATTCGCCGCGCCTCGCCTCGCTGCCGAATGGAACAATGTAATCGCCCGCCCGCGCCGCGCGCTCGAAGATGATCTCGTCGCCCTCCGGCTTCGTGTACTCGATCATCACGACCGCGTCCGCCCCGCGCGGCACCGGCGCCCCAGTCATGACCTGCACACATTCATGCGCGCCCACTTCGCCGTCGAAGGCCGTGCCCGCCTTGCTCTCGCCGATCAATTTCAATCGCGCGGGAACGTGCGCCACATCAGCCGCGCGCACAGCGAATCCATCGCGAATCGATCGATTGAACGGCGGATAGTCGCGGTCGGCGGCAACTTCCTGCGCCAGAACGCGGCCAAGAGCCGCAGCCGGCTCGCGCGCAATGTCGATTGAATCGTCAGCCCGCCGCGCAAGCCCCAACTCGCGGCGCCCTCGCGCGATCTCAATCACTTTTTCGCGAGCAGCTTCGAAGGACAGCATTTGCAGTTATAGCCAGGAAGCCATCTTGGTGCCGGCAGGAACAATGGTAGCGTCGCGCTCAGGACCGGTAGAGATCATCCCAATCTCGACTTCGAGCGCATCGGAGATATATTTCAAATATTCGCGCGCCTCTTGCGGCAGATCGCGCTCGTCGCGAATCGCCGGCGTCGGCTTCATCCAACCGGGCAGCGTCTTATATTCAGGCTTCACCGCCGCGAATTCTTCCACTTCCGCGGGCATTTCTTCGATGAGCTGGCCCTTATAGCGATACCCAATGCAGACTTGAATTTCCTTCTGCATATCGAAGACGTCCAGCTTCGTCACCACCAGCGAGTCAATGCCATTCACCATCTTCGCGTAGCGCAGCACCTCGAGATCGAGCCAGCCGCAGCGCCGCGGCCGTCCGGTCACAGCTCCAAATTCATTGCCGCGATTGCGAATGTCGCCGGCCTCGATATCGGGCATCTCAGTAGGAAATGGTCCGCTGCCGACGCGCGTCGTGTAAGCCTTGGTCACTCCGACGACGCCGGTAATTCGCGTGGGCGGCACGCCAAGCCCAGTCGAGCAGCCGCCGGAAGTCGCGCTCGAGGAAGTCACGTACGGATAGGTGCCGTGATCGATGTCGAGCATGGTCCCCTGCGCGCCTTCAAACAGCACCGAAGCCCCCATATCAATCGCGCGATTCAGCAGCACCGCCGTATCGGTGATGAATCCGCTGATGTGCGCCGCCAACTCGAGGTAAGTCTCGAGCAATCCTTCCGTCTGCAGCGGCTGCCCGTAAGTAGCCCGGCTGATGGCGTCTTTTTCGATGATCACGCGCTCGAGCTTCTCGCGAAATCTTTCCGGATCGCGCAAATCCCCAACGCGAATTCCCCGCCGCGCCATCTTATCTTCGTAAGCAGGCCCAATCCCGCGCGAGGTAGTCCCAATTTTCGCCGCGCCGCGCGCCGATTCCGCTGCCTTGTCCATGTCGCGATGATAAGGAAAAATCAGGTGCGCCCGATCGCTGAGGAACAACCGCCCGCGGCACTCAATCCCAGCCTTCTTCAGATTCTCCACTTCCGCCACAAGCGCCGCCGGATCGACCACCGTCCCCGGCCCGATCACAGCCTTCTTCCCAGCCCGCAAAATCCCCGAAGGAATCAGTTGCAACACAAATCGCTGATTGCCGACAATGACGGTATGCCCGGCATTGTGCCCGCCCTGCGAACGCGCGATGTAATCGAATGCCCCGGCAAGATAGTCGACGACCTTGCCCTTACCTTCATCGCCCCACTGCGCCCCAACAACCGCGATCGCTTTCTTTCCCAATATCCCCTCGCAAAATCTTGAATGCCGGCAAAAACCGACCGCACGTTTCCCCTCACGCAACGTCCAAAGTGGAGAAACAGGCAGGAAAAGCCGAAAACTCATCCTACGCTGCAAGTGAGCATAAGGCAAGCAAAGCAGGCCAAGCGCAGCGGTTCACTCCCCGATCATCGCGCGTCTCGCGGCAATCCGATGATTTCGCGGATGCGCAGCCGATCCGTCTTTTCGCGCGGGCTGCCTCCCGTCCGCTCCGCCCATTTCATGAAATCCTGCAGCTTGACGTGATGCTCCACAGGAATATCCGTCACGCGAACCCTCACGGAATTCATTCCCTGCGGGATGCCTACCACCCAGTCGTCACTGCGGATGGCCGCCAGTCCCAGCGCCACGGCTTCATACAAAGTCCCGGCGGTAACTTCGACGGTATGCGCCACGCCGTCCATATCGGTGATGGTCACGCGGCAAGAGCGGACAGCCATGGCGGGAGCATATCATGTTTCGCTTTTTGTTCGCCACAGCATGCAAGGGCTGTATTCACGGCCCAAACTCACAGCAGAGACCGCAGAGAGACGCCGCACCGCAGTGATTTTCTTCTCCGCGCACCTAAAAATTCTGCAGTAACCCCTCTCACAGTACCTGCACTTTATCTAGACCCGAGTTCAGTTCTATGTTACTCAGCTTCCCGATATTCTTTTCCCAATCAGGCAGTGTGTCCAAACAGGGGTCTCCATGAATCCAGATAGCTCGAACCGAAGCCGTCGCACTTTTCTGCGCAATGTCCGTGGAGCAGCAATGGCCGCCGCGACCGCCAGCGCGATCGGCCTCGAGCCGCTTCTGGGTAGCCAGGATTCCGTGGCTCGAGCGGAACAAAGCGGCGGCTTAAACGGCGCCGCACGCGCGAACGAGTCCGCCGAAGTCCGCATCAAGGCGGCGCTGCGCGAGCGCGCCGTGAACATCCCCAATCACCCGACCAATCACGACATCACGCGCTACCCCGATCAGGCCAACACTTACACCAAATGTCTTCCGCACGACGCCTTCGGCCGCGTGGATCTAAACGCATTTGCCACCATGCTCACTGCGCTCAACTCCGGCGATCCGGACGACTTCGAGAAAATAACCATGGGCGGCGCGCGCACGCTCAACGGCCCGCAAGGCGGCTTCGCGTTCGATCTCGAAGGCACAGACGCCTATCAATTCGGCTCGCCGCTAGTTCCGCCCGCTCCCACGCTCGCGAGCGACCTGAACGCCGCGGAACTTCTCGAGCACTACTGGGGTTCCCTGCTCCGCGACGTTCCCTTCACGCAATACGCGTCGAACGCCGTCGCCAATGCCGCCGCCGCAGAGACCTCCGCAATTTCGGTCTACCAGGGCCCGCGCAATAGCGGCGGCCAAGTCACTCCGGATCTTCTCTTCCGCGGCATCTTTCCCGGCGAAACTCTCGGCCCGTACATGTCGCAGTTTTTCGTTACGCCGACATCTTTCGGCCAGCAGCCCATCAGCCAGCAGCAAATCACCTACGTGCCAAACGTCGACTACATGACCGACTTCGGCTCCTGGCTATCCGTCCAGAACGGCGTAAGCACCGGCCAGCAAAACGTCTCCGATTCGCAGCCGCGCTTCCTGCATGACGGCCGCGGCCTAGCCGCTTGGACGCATACCGACGTGCTCTATCAGGCGTACTTCGTAGCGTTCCTGGTGCTCAACACCATGAAGGCGCCGCTGAACCCGGGCAATCCTTATATCGGTTCAAAAACAGAGAACGGTTTCGGCACCTTCGGCGGTCCAGACTTCGCCGCCACACTCGCAGAAGTAGCCACGCGCGCCCTGAAAGCCGTCTGGTTTCAGAAGTGGCAAGTCCATCTTCGCGCACGCCCAGAAGTCACCGGCGGAATCGCGCACTTAATCAAAACCGGCCAGGCGGCCCAAACGGACGGCAAGCTGAGCAACGTAATCCTGAATTCGCAAGGGCTGCAGCAAAGCTTCAATCAGTACGGCACCTGGCTGCTTTCGCAGGCTTTCCCCGAAGGCTCTCCGTCGCACCCGTCGTATCCGACGGGGCACGGCTGCGTCGGCGGCGCGTGCATCACCATTCTGAAATTTTTCTTCGACGGCAATTTCGTGATCCCCAATCCCGTAGTTCCCTCGGATGATGGTCTCTCGTTGCTTCCGTACACCGGCGCGGATGCCGGCGAGCTAACGGTAAATGGCGAGCTAAACAAGCTAGGCCACAACGTAAGCTTCGGCCACGGCGTCCACGCCGGTATCCACTGGCGCACCGACACCGACGTCTCGCTGCAACTAGGCGAAGCGGTAGCCCTAAGCGTCCTACGCGACCGCGCCCAAACCTATAACGAAAAGTTCACAGTCCACCTGACCAAGTTCGACGGCACCACAGCCACGATCTCCAATCAATAGTCGTAAAGCGACTGCAGATTTGGCCGATTTTCACCCAAGAGGGCGCACACCTGCGTTTGGACCGCGTCACGCCGTTCCCGCGTCTGCTCCCGCGCCAAGGGGCACCCTTTCTGGAGAAGCCGACAAATGCGCAAACGACTTACATTTCGTTTCATGCTGCCCACGATCGTAATCGTCGTGCTGATCATGACGCTCTTCGGGTGGGTGGTCGCGCGAGTCTTCGCCGGAGAAGTGCGAGTGAACGCCGACGCGCAAGCGAAGGAACAGGCCGACCGCGTGGTCGAGGGCCTGCAAACCGTCGATCAGCTCAGCTCCGAGCACGTGCGCGCCGCCATGAAGCTGCTCTTGCGCGAAGGGCAATCTTCCGGCGCTCCCAGCATCGCGGGCACAACCACTCTCGATGGGCAGACCGTGCCGCAACTGCGCCTCGGAAATACGCCAGTCGTCGGCAATTTTGTGCTCGTTGACCGGATCAAAGATCTGATGGGAACCGTCGCGACACTCTTCGTAAAGCAAGGCAGCGACATGGTGCGTGTCTCCACGAACATAAAGAAATCCGACGGTTCGCGTGCCACTGGCACCAAGCTCGATCCTAACGGTGAAGCCTATCGAGCCATCCAGCAAGGTCAGCCCTTCTACGGCGTCACAGAAATTCTGGGCGCTCCCTACATGACCGCTTACGAACCCATGCGCGACTCTGCAGGTCAGGTCGTTGGCATCTGGCTGGTCGCCACGCCGCTCGCCGCTCTGGCTGATCTCGGCAAACACATCGGCGAAGCCAAAATTCTGGATCACGGATACGTCGCGCTGCTCAAGAACAACGGAAAGATTGTCTTTAAGCCGGGGTCCGTATCGGATGAGGAGATCGCCGGCCGCAAAGAGCACGGAAGCAGCGCCGACTGGACCGTCCTCAGCGTGCCCTTCGAAAAATGGGGCTACGTGCTGCTTGCCGCCTATCCTGAATCGGACATCAGCACAAAGATTCGCGGCGTGCAAATGATGGTGTCTTTCTGCGGGCTGATTATCTGCGCGTTTGTACTTTGCGCGGAATACTTGCTCGTCACGCGCCTGGTGCTGCGGCCCATTCAAAATCTGGCCGAGCAGATGGTCGAACGCATGGAAAACTCCGACCTCAGCACCAAAGACGAGATCTGGCGCGAAGATGAGGTCGGCGCTCTGCAGCAGATCTTTGGCCAGTTTGTGAAGCGCATCCACGACACTCTGCAGCACATCTCCGGCACTTCGGTGCAACTGGCCAGCGCCACCGAGGAATTGTCCCACGCGGCCCAGGAAGAATCGGAGAGCGCCGACAAAGAGGAGCAGCAGGTGGCGCAGATGACCACGGCGATGCACGAGATGACCGCCACGGTGGCCGAAGTTTCGCAGCAAGCAGCCGGAGCAGCGGACGAATCGTTGCGCGCGGCCGAAACTGCGCGCAAGGGCGGAGCCATCGTTAAAGAGACGGTCACGCGCATGCAGGCCATCGCGCAATCGGTGGACGATACCTCGAAGCGCCTCGAACAACTTGGCGCGCGCTCCCGACAGATCGGCCAGATCGTCGGCGTCATCGACGATATCGCCGATCAGACCAATCTTCTGGCCCTCAATGCGGCCATCGAGGCGGCGCGCGCCGGCGAGCAGGGACGCGGCTTCGCGGTAGTAGCCGACGAAGTGCGCAAGCTCGCCGAGCGCACCACGAAATCCACGAAAGAAATCGCCGGTATGATCGCCGCCATCCAAACCGAGACCGCCGCTGCGGTCGAGGCCATGCAACTGGGCACGCGCGAGGCCGAAAGCGGCGTCAAAACAGCGGCCCAAGCCGGTGATTCGCTTTCGGAAATCATTCGCCTGGCCCAGGCGGTAGGCGACATGATCAAGCAAATAGCCTCCGCCTCGGCCCAGCAATCCACCGCCAGTGCCGACATTCAATCCAGCGTAGATCTCATCAACAGCCTGGCCAAGCAGACCGCGATCGGAGGGCAGCAGTCCACGCAAGCCTGCGAAAGGCTCGCCGAGCTGGCTGTGGACATGGAGAAACAGATCGAGGTATTTCAATTCAACAACGGCGCGGACAATCTATCGCGAGGCAATGGCCGCGAGGGAAGGCGTTAAGTCCAGCCGATTCTTCGTATCCCGTTTAGTTCCGCGAGTTACGCAAGCCCGGTAGCGCCGGCGTCCCCGCCGGCATCTTACGACCGACAACGTCGCCAAGGGCAACCCCCAAGCG
>DAITPO010000064.1:0-6934 GCA_036833535.1 Candidatus Acidiferrales bacterium
GCCTCGAGCTCCTGCGGCGAGAGCGTCACGCGCAGAGCCTCCGCGATCTTGCGCGCGATTTCGTCCTGCACTTCGAAGACGTCCTTCATCTCGCGATCGAAGCGCTCCGACCACACTGGAAAATCGGTACGCGTGTCCACGAGCTGCGCATTGATGCGCAGCCGCGCGCCCGCGCGCCGCAACGTGCCGGTGAGGAGATAGGCCGCGCCGAGCTGCTGGCCGATCTGCGCGGGAGTCACGGGCTTATCGCGGAAGGCCAGAACCGTAGGGCGCGAAAAAGTGTTCAGCCCGCGAATCTTGGAAAGCTCGGTGAGAATGTCCTCCGTGATGCCGTCGCGCAGATATTCATCTTCCTTTGACCCGCTCTGATTTTCGAAATACAGCACCGCAACCGATTAATTCCAGGCGCCGAGGCAGCCGCAAGCGTCTTGGACGACTCGGATTTTTCGGCCGCGGGCTGACGGCTCGAATTCATATCGCGCTTGAGTCGCTTCAAATCGGCGCGGAGTTCGGCAGCCGTCTGGCATCGCAGGTCGGGGTCCTTCTCGAGCGCTTTGTCGATGATCTCTTCGAGCTTTGCGGGCAGATCGGGGTTCAAGCGCACCAAGGGGATCGGCGCTCTGTTCAGGATGGACTCGAATATCACCGCGGTGCTCTCGCCGCGAAATGGCAGCGCGCCCGTGGCCATCTCATACAGCACCGTGCCGAAGGAAAAGATGTCCGAGCGCGCATCGAGTTCCCGGGCGCGCGCCTGTTCCGGCGACATGTACGCGATCGTTCCCAGCGTGCTTCCCGGACTGGTCAGGTGTTCGGGCGCCAAATCTCCCGCGGTCTCCTCCGATGCCAACATTGAAAGTGTGCTCGCGGGCGTCAACGTCTTCGCCAGTCCGAAATCCAGCACCTTAGCGTGCCCGCGCGCGGTGATGAAGATGTTCGCCGGCTTGATGTCCCGATGCACGATGCCTTTCGCGTGCGCGGCATCCAGCGCGTCCGCAATTTCGATTCCCAGCTCCAGCACTTCCTCGAGCGGCAGCGGCTTTCCGCTGATGCGGTGCTTCAGCGTCTGCCCTTCGAGATACTCCATGGCGATGAACCACTCGCCATCGCGCTCGTCGATTTCGTAAATCGTGCAGATATTCGCGTGATTCAGCGCCGAAGCTGCCTGCGCCTCGCGCTCAAATCGCGCCAGCGCTTGCGCATCGCGCGCGACATCCGGAGGAAGAAATTTCAGAGCCACGAAGCGGTGCAGCTTCGTGTCTTCGGCCTTGTACACCACGCCCATCCCGCCCCCGCCAAGCCTGTCGACGATGCGGTAGTGGGAGATCGTGCGGCCGATCAAAGAAGAGGAGTCCGCCATCGGAAGCACATCTTAGGTTGAGGGCCGGAGCCAAGTCAACGAATGTGGATTGCTCGCGCGGCGGCGTAGAGTACAACGACGGCGGAGCGCTAATTACGGATTATTCTTGTGCAGCAGTTTGCGGCGAATGTCTGGCCAGAATTCCTTGAGTTCGTTGGCCAAGCCATCGTAGAGAATCAGAAAACCGAAGGTGGATGCGTTGCGCGAGGCGGTGCGATCCTGCGCGGGGTGGTAGATATTCGAGAGCGCCGCGGCCGCTGCATTGCCGACGGATTCGGAATAGTTGAAACCCAAGGAGCCGGAATCCTTGCGGGTGACGAAGAGCCGATTCATCGCATAGAAGGCGCGATGAGAGAAGGTTCCCTTGCCCACCTGGAAGTAGCGCGGATCTTCGTGCAGCAAGCTCGGAAAGACGGCGACGGTCATATAGGTGCCGATGGAGTTGTCAGCGAATGAGGCGCCATAGCGTTTCCCGTAGGCGCCCCAGCCTTGTCCCCAGGAACTCGGATCATTCTTCGCCTGACCGATAGCTGCGAGCGCGCCGTTGAATGGATAAGCGGCCCAATCAAAGACGCTGGCTGTGGCGATTCTGAATTTCTGGCCTGAGCGGAGCGGCGGAAGGTTCTCGGAAGTTTCCACCGTGCCGTAATTGGGCAAGACCTCGAAAAGGCGGTCGTTTACGGTGCCTGTTTCCTGTTCCAGCTTGCTCTTGCCAACCGCTTCGTCGGGCTTCTGCGCGTCGCCCGGCTTCTTCGGCTCGTCCGGCTTCTTCGCAGATGGATCGGGTTTTTGGTCCTGCGTCCCACTGGTCTCTGGAGCCGGTGAACTGGGAGCTGGCGGCGGGGACGGCTGCTGGGCCATCGCTGCAGTGCCCAGGAACGCAACAGCCATCAAGATTGGGAGAATAAACTGACGAAAGACCCGGGTTGTTCGCATCATTGTATTCAATGATGATGTCATAAGAGTTCCAGAATCCAGCGGGATTTGGCGTGTTGAGGTTCCTAGAAACGGCATTCTTTCGAGCGCCAACCCTCATGGAAGCGATCGTGTAAGTCTTTTCTTTACTGCCTGTTAGCCAAATCCAGATGAGCTGGCTGCGACTGCCAGCCGAAAACACGCTGGCTCTGTTTGAAACGGAGATGCCGGGGAGGCCACAAGCACTATAATGCGCAAACGGTATGCCGGAATTTGGACCCGGCCTACCGAGCCAAAGAAAAGTGGTGGATCTCAAGGAGTCGTGCCGGCCAATGCCCAGAACCACAATCGACTTCGACGCGGTGCGGAAGATCGGACTCACGTTGCCCGGCGTGGAGGAGAGCACCGCGTACGGGCAACCAGCGCTCAAGATCAATGGGAAACTTCTGGCGTGTCTGCCCGCTCATCGCTCGGCCGAGCCCGGTTCGCTTGCGGTGCGCGTGGATTTCGCTGACCGCGCGGAGCTGCTCGCTGAGGCGCCGGACGTTTATTACCTGACCGACCACTACGTCGACTACAACGCCGTGCTGGTTCGCCTCGCGCGCGTCAATCCGGCTGTGCTACGAGATCTTCTCGGCATGGCCCACAAGTTCGTGACTCGCAAGGCGGCGCCGCGTGCGGGGGCTCCGGCGGGCCGCCGCGGGAAGAGAGCACCGCAGAGACGCTGAGGACGCGGACGAAAGAGGAGACATCCGCTCAGATTTGTAGGCCGAAGCGATTCTGCATTTCGCGGCGGCCTGCTCTGGTGAGCGTCAGCGCGCGGCAATCGGGATCCTGGATTATCCATTTTCGTTTTAGCGCTACGTTCAACAAGGCGGCTCCCATTGCGCCGCCTACATGCGGCCGCCGCTCGCTCCAATCTACGCAGGCAAATGCGAAACGCCGTCGCAACGTGCGCATTGCCTCGATATCAATTCCAAGAGCCTCGAACGCCTTCACTCCATTCGCTGTGAGTTCGTAGGCGCTATCGCTGCCCGAGCCGCGAGAGAGCCAGCGAAGCGCTCTGAATCGATCGTTCAGTGCGACGCCCAGCGTCCCCGCAATGTGATCGTAGCAAGTACGTGCGAAGCGCAAGCGAATTGGTGTGTTGGGCACGAACGGTTCGCGGGTTCCGCCAGCGAGCACGCTCAAGGCTTCGAGCGCTGCGGCCACATGGGCGCCTTCCAAACTGTAATAGCGATGCTTGCCCTGCGCGTGGACCTGCACCAATCGCTGCGTCTTCAGTCGATGCAAATGCACACTGGCGGTTGACGGCGTCACGCCGGCGACGGCCGCCAGCTCGGTGCTCGTGCGTGCCCGGCCATCGAGCAGGCAACAGAGCATGCGGGCGCGCGCCGGCTCGCCGATGGCCGCGGCGATTGTGGAGATGGCGCTGCCCGCCCGATCTTCGACATCCATAGTTTGATGGTAAACGAAGCGTTCGTGTCAGGCAACCTGCATACTCCTGCAGATGAAGCCTGCGAAGCCCGCGACCGTTCAAATGAGCCGCCGCCAAGCCATCGGCGGATTCGTGGCGACGGTTGCGGCGCTGCGACTTGGCTGCGATGTGCCGGCCAGATCGGCCGCGAAGGAGAGACTAATGACGATCGTGTGCGTCATACGCTATCAGATCGATCCATTCCAGCGGGATGCGTTCAAGAAGTACGCCGAGAATTGGGGCCGCATCATTCCGCGATGCGGCGGACATCTGGTTGGATATTTTCTGCCTTATGAAGGAACGAATGATGTTGGCTGGGGGCTGATCGCGTTCGACACCCTGGCTTCGTACGAGACGTACAAATCGCGCCTGAAGACGGACCCGGAAGCGCGTGAGAATTTCTCCATGGCGCAAACAAAACGGATCATTCTTCGCGAAGAAAGAAACTTCGTCGAAGTCGTTGACGGAACTTTCGGCATTCCCGCTTCGCTGCTCTCGGCGCCGTGAGGCTACAAGTTGAGCTAAATTGAGTTATATTGCGTCTTGAAGGTAGGCGCTCGCTCGCTGGAGGAATCTTTCGATGCGCAATCGCATTCGCCAACTTGCATTCGGCGCGATGCTCGCGGCTGTCAGCATGTGTCTCTCGTTCGCGGTTGCCGCGCAAGAAGTCCCGTCGCAGCTCCAGCCTCCCGCCAACGAACAGCTTCTTCTGCAGGTCCATGCGAAGGGCGACCAGGTCTACACCTGCAAGAATGACGCCGCGCAATTCGCATGGACGCTAAAGGCTCCCGACGCCCAGCTCTTCGACAAGGATGGCAAACCCTTCGGCAAACATTTCGCCGGGCCTTCCTGGGAAGCGAGCGACGGCAGCCGTGTAACCGGCAAGGCCGTCGCCAATTCGCCTTCGCCCGACGCCGATTCCATTCCCTGGCTTCTCGTCACCGTCGTCAGCCACGAAGGCAGCGGCGTGCTCTCGCGCGTGACATCCATCCAGCGCGTCAACACCAAAGGCGGCAAAGCGCCGGTATCCGGCTGCGACGCATCGCACGCCGGCACGGAACTGCGCGTGCCCTACTCCGCGGACTACCGCTTCTACGCCCCGAAATAATCTTCGCCGCGGTAAGTCTCGAGACGTGGCGCGTTATTGAATCGCAAGATGCCGGCAGGGACGCCGAAGCTACCAACTGCTAGAATATCGCCCCTATGGCTAAGATCACTTTTCTCGGCGCTGCAGGGACTGTTACCGGATCAAAATATCTCGTAGAAGCCGGCGGCAAAAAATTGCTGGTGGACTGCGGCCTCTTCCAAGGCTCGCGCGACCTTACCGATCGCAACTGGCAGACACTGCCGATTGATCCCGCGACGATCGATTGGGCGGTGCTCACGCACGCGCACATCGATCACACCGGCTATATTCCGCGGCTGGTGAAGAGCGGCTATCGCGGACCTTTCTACTGCAACCCCGCTACGCACGAGCTGTGCAACATTCTTCTGCTGGATTCGGCTCACTTGCAGGAAGAAGAGGCGCAGTTTGTCGAAAAGAAGGGCTATTCGAGCCACAAGCCGGCCCTCCCGCTCTATACCGTTGCGGAAGCGCAGACTGCACTGGCGCAATTTCGCGAAATTCCGCGCGCCGATGCGTTCACCATCAGCCCGCAATTTTCCGTGCGGCCGCATGATGCGGGGCACATCCTCGGCTCGAGCTGGCTCGAGCTGACGATCACCGAGAACGGCAAGCAGATACTCGTGGTTTTCTCCGGCGACGTTGGGCGCTACGACCAGGTGATTTTGAAAGATCCCGAACCGCCGAGCCGCGCCGATTATTTGCTCTGCGAATCGACGTACGGCGATCGCGATCATCCTCCGGGTTCGCCCGAGGATGCGCTCGCCGACGTGATCAATCGCGTGGCAAAGCGCGGCGGAGTGGTGGTCGTGCCGTCATTCGCCGTCGGTCGCACGCAAACGTTGATGTATTTCCTCAAAGAGCTGCAGGACCAGCAAAAGATTCCGAATTTGCCGGTGTACGTGGACAGCCCGATGGCCATCAGCGTCACGAGTCTTTACGAAAGCCACAGAGAAGATCACGATCTGGACTTCACGCGCGAAGAAGCCGCGCAACAAGATCCGCTGAACGTCGCGAACGTGCACATGACGCGCGCCGTCGAGGACTCGAAGAAAATCAACGACGTGGTCACGCCGTGCATCATTCTTTCGGCCAGCGGCATGGCCACCGGCGGGCGCATCCTTCATCATCTCGCGAAGCGCCTGCCGGATTCGCGCAGCGCGGTGCTGCTCGTCGGCTACCAGGCGGAAGCGACGCTGGGCCGGCAGCTTCAGGACGGCGCGAAACTCGTGAAAATTTTCGGAGAGATGGTGCCGGTGCGCGCGGAGGTGGTGGATTTGCCGCAGCTTTCGGCGCACGCGGGCCGCAGTGAATTATTGCGCTGGCTGTCGGGGATTAAGGCGGCACCAAAGATGACTTTCTTGGTGCATGGCGAGCCGGCGGCGCTGCAGTCATTTCGCGGTGCGATTGATGCCCAGTATCACTGGCCGATTACGATTCCGGTTTATGGGCAGGCGTTTGAGTTTGATTTGTAGAGTGACGGACCCGCAAGAGTTGCGCCGCGCGTGTTTTTGAATCGTAGCGTCGTGTCGAGTCGTAAGATGCCGGCAGGGACGCCGGCGCTACCCTACGCGGGACATTGCCGGGACTTCTTCGGCGCGCAGGCCAATTACAAACATTGGGTGCGGCGCCACTCGTCCCCAGCGCACCAATTCCCACGCGGCGCGGATGAAATTCACGTTGGGAACAATCGTCAGATCGAGAACCTGGCGCGTTTCGCCTTTGTAGAAGCGCTGCGGAATTTTCAAAATCGGCTTCGCGCCAAAATTCTCTCCGTCGGCAGATCCCCAGATCGCCACGTCCAGGGATTCCTGTTCGATCTGATCGAAAATATCCATCGTGAGCAGAAAAGTCCGCGTAGCGCTCGAGCGGATGTCTGCGGCGGCAGCGTTGCCGTTTTCGGTCACGCGCGTGTGAGATGGAATTAATTCGAGCGTCGTTGGCATCGTTTCCTCTTAATATCCGCGCGCGAATTCTAGCACGATTGTTGGCATGCCGGTTGCGCCGCGCACGTCTTTGAATTGTGGCGAACCGCTTGGCCGTGAGATGCCGGCGGGGACGC
>DAITPO010000064.1:7034-13591 GCA_036833535.1 Candidatus Acidiferrales bacterium
CGCTCTTCAGCGGCGTTTAGCGTTTTCTCGGTTTTGCAGAACGTGAAGCGCAATTGCTGCTTGCCGTCGGTTGGGTGGTTGTAGAAGCTAGAGCCTGGGACTGCGGCTACTCCGATTTCCGTTACCAGATGCCTCGCGAAGGCTAAGTCATCCGAAAATCCAAAGCCGGAGATATCCGTCATGATGTAGTACGCGCCGCGGGGTCGGAAGCAGCGAAAACCCGCGTTCTCCAAGATTCCCAACAGCCTGTCGCGCCGGACCAAATAATCTGTTGCAAGCTGCGCGTAGTAGGAATCGGGAAAGCGCAGCGCCACCGCGCCAGCCTCTTGCAAAGGGGCTGCGGCGCCTACCGTCAGGAAATCGTGCACTTTGCGAATCGCGCCGGTGACTTCTGCGGGAGCTATAGCCCAGCCGACTCGCCAGCCGGTAACGCTGTAGGTCTTCGAAAGCGCATTGATGGTGATGGTGCGATCGTGCAAGCCCTCGATCGTCGCAGGCGAAATGTGCTGCGCGCCATCGTAGAGCATGTGCTCGTAGATTTCGTCGGTGATGAGATACGCATTCCATCGCACGCAAAGATCGCGGATCGCTTCGATCTCAGCACGCGTAAAAACTTTCCCCGTAGGATTATTCGGCGTATTGAGAATGATAGCCTTCGTCGCGGGGCCAAACGCCGCGGCCAATTCCTCCGGATCGAAACTCCACTCGGGGGGCTGCAGCTTGACGAAGCGCGGCGTTGCACCGGAAAGAATCGCGTCCGGTCCATAATTTTCATAGAACGGCTCGAAGACCACCACTTCATCGCCCGGATTGATGATCGCCATCATCGTGGCCATCATGGCTTCAGTCGAGCCGCAGCAAACGGTGATTTCGCGTTCGGGATCAATCTGGATTCCCTGCACGCGCGAAAATTTCTCGGCGATGGCATCGCGGAATTTTTTCCCGCCCCAGGTGATAGCGTACTGATTGATGTCCACGGAAATGGCCTGCCGCGCCGCCTCTTTGATTTCCTCCGGCGCGGCGAAATCGGGAAAGCCCTGCGAGAGATTGACGGCGCCGTGCTTCAGCGCCAGCCGCGTCATTTCGCGAATCACGGATTCGGTGAATTGCGCGACTTTATGAGAAAGCCGCGCACCGCCTTCGGCGCGGCCCGGCTTCGGCGCGCTCACCGGCGATACCCCCGGGCGGGCGCGGGCGCATGCTTCGTAGCGCGCTTTGTTACCGCGGGCGGCGCAGCGCCCGAATACAGCCGCCTGTAAATCGCCGCGTTCCTCAAAACGATCTGACAGTACTCGCGCGTCTCGGTGAATGGGATGGTATCCACGAATTCCGCAGCCTCAGCGAAATTTTGTCCGGCCTTCCAGCTTCCCACGCGATCTTCTCCTGCGTTGTAGGCGGCGAGCGCCGCTTCCACGCTGCCCCAGGTTTTGATGAGCCCCGCCAGATAAACGGTTCCGAGCCGGAGATTGTACTCCGGGTCCGTCAGCCGCGCCCTCGAATAACCCATGCGCATCTGTCGCGCCAGCAGCCGCGCGGTTTTCGGCAGAACTTGCATCAGGCCGTAAGCATTGGCGTGTGAGACGGCATTCGCCTCCCACGCGGATTCCTGGCGAACAAGTCCCGCCACCAGCATGGGATCGACTTTGGCGTGCTCCGCGGCAGCCCGCAACGGCTTTTCATACGGCAGCGGAAAGGCCGCAACCCAGACGTCGCGCGGCACATCTTCGAAACGCCGCGCTTCGAGCCCCGGATAAATCAGCCGCGCGGTGGTGATCGAAGGAGCGTAATGCCCTGCTTTCGCCGCGGCCTGTGCTGACTCGAGCAGCAGGCGCGGCTCGCCCGTGGCGATATAAGCAGCTCGCAACTCGAGTTCCGCCGATGAATCGAAGGCGATCGTGCGCAGCAAATCGGCGCGCGCCTGGCGGTTCGCCGCCGCGGCAGGAATCGTATCGCCGACGGACATCGCGGGCGGCGGCGGCAAGATTCGACTCAGCGCATCGACCGATGTTACCGGCCCTCCACCGAGCGTCTGCAGGTGGGACACCGCCAATCCGCCGAAGTAAGTTTGCGGAAAACGGTCGTACAGCTTTCCGAAATAGGCGCGCGCGAGGCCCGTATCGCTCGAATTTTCCGCTTCGCGGCCAAGCCAGTAAAGATTGTCGGTGATGAACGCCGAGTTCGGAAAGCGCTCGAGTTGCTTCTGGAGAAGCACCGCGGCTTCTGGCTTGCGCTCGAGATAAGCAGTCCAGGTGACGCGCCAGTTCGCGGTTCCGGCATCGCTGCTTCCGGCAAAACCATCGGCCACGCGAAAGTAGTAGGACGCGGCGCGATCGCGATCGAGCTGCACCCAGTAATAATTTCCCGCGGCGAAAAGAGCTTGTTCAGCCCAGCGGCTCAAAGGCGCGCGCGCGAGGATGGCGTCGACGGCGGCGAGCATGGGCGCTTCGGTCAGCGCGTTGCGGTGCGCCTGCGTGAGCGAATAGAGCCGCTCTGCATCGGTTTCGGGATCGGTGATGGTGAGATCGGTGAGCGCGCTGAGCGGCGCGCCGAGCGCGACGCGGCACTGCGCGATGCGCAGCTCGGCATGTTCGCGGTCCGCGCCCGTAACTTGCGGAAGCACATCAATGAAGCTTTCGCGCGCTTGATACCACTCCTTCGTGGCATAGAGCGCTTCGCCGCGCGAGATGCGAACATCAAGCGGCACGGCCGGAAAATCGGCACCGAGCTTGCCGCGCAGCAAATCGGCTTTCGAGCCGGCTTCGTGCGCGGAAGTGCTCGTCGGATAGCGGTAGGCTACGGCGAGGTAGTCGCGCGCCGCTTCCTGAAGTTGCCCGGCCGCTTCACGTGCTTGCGCGCGCACGAAGAGCAAATCCGGCTTCGTGTCGGTTTCAGGATACGCCGCGAGCGCGTCGAGAATTTCTTGTGGCTGCGACGCGGCAAGTGCGGCTTCGCCCAGCGTTTGCAGCGCCAGATCGGTCATCACCGAATCCGGAAAATCGCGGCGCAGGCGCTTCAGGCCGGCAATGGCTTGCGGCTCGTGCTTCAGTGCGCGATCGGTTTCGGCGCGCCAATAAAGAATGTAGTCCTCGAGAAGCGGATCGCCTTCGGCTTTATCGAGCCACGCGCGCGCCTTGGTGTAGTTCCCTTTGGAATAATCGTAGTAGCCGAGCGCCAGAGCAGCCCGCTGCCCGATTTCGCTCGGTTTTTTTCCGGCTGCGAGACCGCTGAGGCCAGCGTAAGCGGATGTGGGATTTCGTTCGCGAAGCGCGCGCGCCCAGATCTCCAGCTGATCGGCCGAGGCGGACTTCTTCACCGGCTCGCCCGTCGCGGCTGCGGCAGGAATACGAAGCAGTATCATCGCCGCGGCCAAAAACACCGCCGCGCCGATCCCCCCAATTCGAGCTTTCATCGTATGCGAGCTACTATCGCCGGACTGGCGAAGGATACGGGTATGCGCCGAGGGCTTCGGGGTCGCCGTCCGCCAAGATCGCCACCAGCCAGTCGTAAAAATAATCCACCGGTTGATCCTGGAGGGCTTTGAAGCGGCGATCGTATTCCTTGCGCGCCTTGTCCAAATCGTCCCTGAGGCGGATGCAAATGTCCCTGTTTTCGCGTGCCGCGCGCACGTCTTTCGGCCGGAGCATCTTGATATCCTGCATCGCTACTTTGGCGACGCGCTTGGCGCGGCGGTGCATTTCCTGCACCTCGGGCGCGAGCGTGGTCACGTCGAAGGCCGGCGGCGCTTGTAATTCGGGCGCGGCTGGCGTCTCCTCGACTGCTGCGGGCGCTGCAGCGACGGATTCAGCGGCGGGAGATTCCGCGACTGGCGTTCCGGCCTCAACGGGCGCGCCTTCCGCAATTTCGTCCTCGATGGCGGCTTCTTCCGCCTCGAGTTCTTCGTCTTCTATCTCGTCAGCCCGGGGCTTCGCGGCGGGAGCTGCGCCGCCAGCGGCTGCTGCGAGCATGTCGGCAGCTGCTTGAGCGCCACCCGAGCTGCGATCGGCCGGACGGAGTGCCAGCGTGACAAAATTGGTGAGCACGCCGAGGCCCGCGGAGAGCGATGCGGCTGCGGCTTGCGCGCGGAGCATTGCCGGGATGGCATTCGCGACGCGGCTTGACGCGCACGCGGCAGTCAGGTCTCCATAAGCGTGCTGCAATTCTTCGACGGCGCGCTGAAGCGGCGCGAGATTGTCGCGGAGCGCGCGAGCGACCGCTTCTTCGAGCGGATTCTCGGCCACGGGCGGCGCTGCGGGCGGTTTGTGAGTCTTGGTCATAGAAGAAATTGTGCTCTTCGATTATGGAAACCGTGCCGGAGAGTGTCAACTGAGTTTACGTCCCACGGTTCCTGGGAATGACGGCGGCGCGGAGGCGATACCGTGATTAAGGGAGGTCCGACACCGCCCGACTTATGCTTCGCACTCTACGTAATTCCGCAGGCAGTAGGATGGTATTCGCCGGTCGCCGCTGCTACTTTATTCTGGGAATTTGCAAATGAACCGGGCAACCATCCAACGAAAAAATGACCCCGGCAGACAGTTCGATTCCCAGATTTATGGTCGATACACCTCAACGAGCATAAATCGCCGTAACTTACTGAAAATAAAAGACGGAGGTCTTTTTAGGCCGTGACAAAATCGCACCCCTGTAGAGGCCTTCCCGGCCACTCAAAAAGGGGTCTGGACGTACCCTGAGTGCCCATAATATCGTCCGAACAACACCTCATCGCCAAGAGCTATTCTTATTTAGGTTTTCTCGCCAGGACTTGGTATTGCGCGCCCAGAGGTAACTTCACCAGCAATTTTTCGAGCGGGCGCAGGGCTTTCAGGAAGCGCGGGAAGACGAAGGCGAAATCGGTGCGCAGAATTTCAAAGCCGGCGGACTTCAAGAGTTGACGCGCTTGCCGCGGCACAAGCGTGATGGCGTCCTTGTCGAAGACGCAGTGCGACATCACGTAGCGCGTGCCGGGATTCCACGCGAAATTTTCCCAAAGCGCGAAGAGCCCGCCGGGGCAAAGCGAATCTCGTATGTATCCCGCGGCGCCGATGCGCTGCTCGATCGGAATGTGATGGAAGACTCCGTTGCAATAACCGAGATCGAGAGTCGCGTCGGGCGAGTATTCGTTCATCAGGTGGAAGCGGCAGCGATCGGATGCGAAACTTGCGCGGGCTAATTCGATGGAGCGCGGCGAAACGTCCACGCCAATCGTCTGCGTGAGCCCGAATTCTTCGCAGAGCAGCGGAGACGTCGAGCCGACCCCGCAGCCGTAATCGAGCCCGCGCATGGCGGTGAAGTCGAGAGCGCGAACGCAGCGGCCGAACCACGCGACGCGGCCTCGCGCGTAATACATGCGGTCTTCGCCGGAAAGCTCGAGCGCCGCCGCGAGGCTGGCGTCGTAGTCGTCGGCGTATTGGTCGAATGCAGCTCGATCGTTCATCGAAAGAGGAGTGGCGCAGTGAGATCGCCGACTAATTTCATTCGTCGCGCTTCAGTTCGTAATCGCCTATGTACGTGTCGCGGCTGATTCCCAACATGCTCAAGAAGAACGATGAGAAAATCATCTGCACCCCCAGAAAAAACCACAGCGACCAAAAAAGCACCCAGCGCACCTGGTTCAGCGGGCCGAAATCGCTGCGCGCCCATTCCGCGAAGACCCAGGCGTCGCCCGCGAAACCAACGAGTGCTAAGAATACTCCGAGCAGAAGTCCGTGCTCGAGCTTGACGCGCCGCAACATGCGCTTGAGCGAAACAGGATTACGATCGAAACGCTCGGCATAGCTGAAAACTTTTGCGAAAAATCCGATGCAAATAATCTGCGCGCCGAGAAGAGTGAAAATCATGCCAAAGATCATGGTGTGAATGTCGAGGATGATGCGCGGGGTCAGATGACGCTGCCCGGGCAACAGCCAGAACACGATGGCGAGACCCAACACCATCAAAATGGTTCCCGGCAGCAGAAACAACCAGTTCGGCGCGAAAAGCAGCATGAAGCGCAGATTTCTCCAGCCGTCGCTGATGGTTTTCAAATGCGGCCGCCGCCCGCGCTTATCCGGCCAGAGCACGATGGGAATTTCCGTCATGCGCGCGCCGGCCTTGGCCGCCTTGATCACAAATTCCGGGCCCCATTCCATGCCGCTGGTGCGCACGTCGATGCGATCGTGAATCTCGCGCGTGAATCCGCGCAGGCCGCAGAGGCAATCGCCGATGCCGGTCTTGAAGAACAAATTCATCACCGCAGTCAGCCCCGGATTGCCGATGTATTTGTGGCTCCACGGCATCGCGCCCGGCTCGATCCCGCCGCGAAAGCGATTGCCCATCACCACGTCATAGCCTTCGCGCCATTTGGCCACGAATTGCGGGACGGCGGAGAAATCGTAGCTGTCGTCGGCGTCGCCCATGATGATGAAGCGCCCGCGCGCGGCGGCAATGCCCGCACGCAACGCGTTGCCGTAGCCGCGCGCGCTCACGCGAATCACACGCGCGCCGCATTGCTCGGCGACTTCGAGCGAGCCGTCGGTCGAGCCATTGTCGGCGACGATGACTTCGCCTCGGATGCCGGA
>DAITPO010000064.1:13691-19527 GCA_036833535.1 Candidatus Acidiferrales bacterium
AGCGAAAATTCGGCAAAGAGGCTGTGCTATTCTCCGGTGACCAATTATGCCGGAATGGCTATCCCTCTCTAATTCAGGTCTCGATCTCTCCCTCGCGGCTCTCGTATTAGTCGCGCTATTAGTGCCGCGGCTCGGTGAGCCGATCTTCGCGCGCATCGAGCATCTGGGCGCGAGCTTTGCGAGGCGCCAATCGCTAGTGGTCGCAGTCGCCGCTTTGGCCGCGATCTTGCTTCGTCTGAGCTTGGCTCCGTTCGGCCCGCTGATTCCCGTGCCGCACGTGCATGACGAGATGAGCTATTTGCTTGCTGCCGACACGTTCGCTCACGGACGTCTCACAAATCCCCCGCATCCGATGTGGTTGTTCTTCGACACGATTCACGTCAATCAGCATCCGACGTATATGTCGAAGTATCCGCCGGCGCAAGGCGCATTCCTCGCGCTCGGCCAAATTCTTGGCCAGCCGTGGATCGGCGTGCTGCTGAGCGTCGCGGCGATGTGCGCGGCAATCTTATGGATGCTGCAGGGCTGGCTGCCGCCGCGCTGGGCGCTGCTCGGCGGAATTCTGGTGATCGCCTGCTTCGCCTGCGGCAACTATTGGGTGGATAGCTACTGGGGCGGCGCGGTTGCCGCCATAGGCGGCGCGCTCGCGCTCGGCGCACTGCCGCGAATCATCCATCATCAGCGCCCGCGCGATGCTGTGCTCCTCGGCGTTGGAGCAGCGATTCTCGCGAACAGCCGGCCCTTTGAAGGACTGTTCTTCTTCTTGCCGATCGGCATTGCGCTTGTGGTTTGGCTCTTCGGACGGCGCGCGCCATCGCTGCGAATCAGTTTCCGGCGCGTAATTGCGCCGCTCGGCTCAGTTTTGATTCTCACAGCGCTCTTCATCGGCTATTACAATTGGCGCGGCACCGGCAATCCGTTTCTCTTTCCCTACATCCTCAATAACAAGACGTATTCGACCACGCCGAATTTCGTCTGGCAGGATTTGCGCCCTTCGCTCGACTACGCCAATACGCAATTCGACGACTACTACAACGTCTGGATGCACGGCATCTATTCGCAAACGCGATTCGACGGCTTGTGGAGGGGTCTGGAGCATGAGTGGCAGGCCAAGGTGCAAGCATTTCAAAAGTATTTCCTCCTGTCCGGTTTTCTGCTTGCGATCGTGTTCACTCTTCCCTGGCTGGTGCGCGATCGCAGGTTCAGGCAATTGTTTTGGCCCTTTGCCGCATGCTTTGCGGCGCTGACGACCGTAGTGTGGTTTGAGCCGCACTATGCAGCGCCGCTGCTCGCGGCCCTGGTAGCAATCCTCGTGCAATCGCTTCGCCATTTGCGCCGCTGGAAATGTCGCGGCCGCCCGATCGGGATTGGGCTCTCGCGCGCCATCGTCCTTTTCGTTCTGGCGACGCTTCCCTTCCGCGTTTCGGCCTCATTCCGCGAGATGGCCGAAGATCCGAGCATCGAGCAAATGAAGTATCGCGTGCAATTCTCGCGGCAACTCGAAGCGATGCCGGGCCAGCATCTCGTGCTGGTGCGCTACAGCGATGATCACGACGTGGGCCAGGAATGGGTCTACAACCGCGCCGACATCGACGATGCAAAGGTGATCTGGGCGCGCGTGATTCCCGGCGTGGATAGCCGGCCGCTCCTCGACTATTATCGCGGCCGCGAACTGTGGGAGGTTAACCCTGACAGCGATCCGCCCACGCTGCAGCTTCTTTCGCCGGAGGCTCACTGATGATCTTCAAGGGCTGTGCTTGGGGATTGGTGAATTGAAATTTTGACGCGACGATTTGTCAGGTTTGGGTTCATACTGCGCGCCGGGGTTGGAAGTCCTGGGTGCGACTATCTCTACTTTACAGGGGGCTGCATGAAGACTCGGCAATTCGTACTGCTCGCTGCAGGTTTGTTTTTGCTGTCTTTCGCGATAGGCTGCTCGAGTTCCGGATCTTCGTCTTCGAATCAAAATCCACCACCGCCTCCGCCGCAGGTCACAATTTCAATTTCACCGGACAAGGCTGCCATCGCGACCGGCGGTGCAGCCATGTTACAGGTCACGCTTACCAGCGACACCGCTGTCACCTGGACGGTCAATGGAGTGGCGAACGGCGATTCCGCAGTCGGCGAGATTACAACGCAGGGCCTTACGGGCACTTACACCGCGCCTCCGGGGCCAGTCGGTCTAGTAGCGACGGTCACAGCAACGAGCGTCGCGGATACGACTAAATCCGCCTCGGCAACCATTTACGCTGTGCCTCCGGGCACCGTGACTGCAACCGCCAATTCGCTCGTCGCAGACTACAGCATCACGCCTCCCAGCGATGCCAAGGTATCCATTCAATTCGGTCCGGACACCACTTACGGCCGAGCGACATCAGTGCAGCAGACGCCGCAAGGCGGAGGCGCGGTCAGCACGTTGGTCGCGGGCATGCTCGCGACGACTCTGTATCACATGCAGGCGATCGTAAATTTCCCGGATGGCACGCAGTACCTCGACGCCGACCAGACCTTTACCTCCGGAGCAATTCCGGCCGCCCACCTGAAGGCCGGTATTTCCGCGACAACAACTGCGGGAATGACTCCTCAATCCGGAATCGAAATGCTTGACCTGGTCATCGGCGGTGCGGAGGCGACGGACTTAGCCGGGAATATCATCTGGTATTACGAGGGGACCAACATCGTGGGCGGCACGATACTTCAGCCCATTCGTATGCTGCGCAACGGCCACTTCGCGCTTGTGCTGGCCCCGAACTCAGCGGTTCCTCTGACGGGACCGCCGGTGACGCCGACCACGACTGATGAAATCCGCGAAATCGATCTCGCGGGTAATACGATTCGCAGTCTCAACATCACCGATCTCAACACCCGGCTGGCCAACGCTGGGTTCACGCTCAATGCCCAGGTGATTCATCACGACATCATCGAGCTTCCCAACGGCCACTGGATCTTTTTCGTCAACTCAACGCAGGATTTTGTGAATCTGACTGGGCTTCCCGGCACCACCACGGTCCTCGGCGATGCCATCGTCGATGTCGATCAGAACTTGAATCCCGTTTGGGTTTGGAACTCCTTCGATCATCTCGATATCAATCGACATCCATTCCAATTCCCTGACTGGACGCACGCGAACGCGATACTTTATACCAGCGACGGCGATTTGCTGGTCTCTGTCCGTCACCAGAACTGGATCATCAAAATCGACTACAAGAACGGACAAGGCACCGGCGACGTTATCTGGCGGCTTGGGCAGGGCGGCGACTTCACGCTCGTGGGAGGAACCGATCCGACCGATTGGACCTACGCGCAGCACGGCCCTGCCTTCTTTGGACGGTCGTCAGCCGGAGTCTTTGACCTCGGTGTAATGGACAACGGCGACGACCGCGCTTTTCCGTCGAACGAGACGTGCCAGGCGGCCGGATTTACGACATGCCCGTTCACCACGTTACCGATCTACCACATCGACGAAAACGCGATGACCGCGACGTTGGTCTTCCACGATGTCACGGTGCCGTACTCCTTTTTCGGCGGCGATGTCGCTTCACTGGCCAACGGCAACGTCGAGTTCGATCTCTGCTCGGATACCACGGTGGCAGTTCAGCCCGGCGCGTCCGTGACGGAAGTAACTCGCGACGCCAACCCGCAAGTGGTGTGGAAGATGAGCCTCGGTGGAGACTATGGCTATCGAATGTTCCGGCAATCTAGCCTGTATCCCGGAGTGCAGTGGTAGTTTGCGCTTCTTGGATGGGACTGCGCCTAGCGTGGATTCCCGCCGCTGACCCTGAACGCGCAGGCGCAGTTCAGGCTCAGCTTCATCTTGAGTGGCGTGGTTTCTTGCGGGAAATCTGATGTAGGGCGTCTCAAGTGTCGGTGCGACTAGATAGTGCGGCCGGGTTACGTGGGTCGACTCGGATCTTTTTGCGCTTCTGATATTCGCCGATCAAAAAGCAGAATCCGCCTCCCGCCAGCACAGCGAGAAGAGGATCAATGAACGGGACTCTGAGTCGCGTATTCATTACGAACGGCAAATGCGCTGCAGTTACGAAGGCCGCATAAAACGCGAATCCAAAAGCTACGAGCCTCGATGATGAGAGGAGACTCATCCAGCCGGCAAACGCGAGAGCCAATACCAGCCAAAATGCAATCACCGCGGCGGCGCGCAAGATTCGTTGCGCTGGCGGGAAGCTCCTCGTATCGAGCAACTGGTCTTTGCTGAACCAGAAGGTCACGATTTTCAATGCAATGAGTTTCAGGCCGGAACTCCAACTCAGATTATTCCAAGCGTCGATTGCGGCGGCGCGAGCTTGCTGGTCCAGCTGGTCTTCACTGGGGAACAAGAGCCGATGAGGATGGTTCAATTCAATGTCCGTATGCTGCCATCCGACCGCCGCGCGAAAGCGCTCCCCTTCTCCGCCTTGAGCGCGGCCGTCAGGGGTCAATACGCCTTCCAGGAGATTGATACCTCCGTGCGAAGAAAAGAGAATCTTGCCGTGAAACACCTCTGCATTTCGGACAATCCACGGAGAGATGAGCAGACCTGCCACGAGGCACACGACGACGGCATGTTTCAAGCTGCGTCGCAGCCACAGGCAGCCGATGGCCGCGATTACCGGCAGGATTGCGCAGTTGAAACGAAGCAGCGTCGCGATTCCTGACGTAACACCCATCGCGACCGCGCCGTTCTTTTTTCCTTGAATTTCTTCCGCGAACGAAAACAAGAACACGGCGATCAAGAACGCCGCCAGTTGTTCCGTCTGAAGCTCTGTGCTTATGAGAACTAATGTTGGAAGCGTTAGGGCGATCGCTCCCGCTATGACGCCCGCTTCGATGCCGAAAAGTTTCTCGGCAAGCTGCCAGCAGACATAGGCGAGCGCGAGCCCGATCAGGAATTGAAGAATCCTCATCGCCAGCAGGTAGTGAGAGCCGAACACAACGTGAGCTCCTGCGAGTAGCAAGGGATAAAGCGGTGGGCGAAGAGCGGTTGGTTGACCGGCGTAGGTGAAACCGTTGCCTTGAAAGATGCTGTCCGCCAACGTTATGTAGCGAACTTGATCGCCAATGCCGCTGAATTGGCCGACCGGACGGTTCGCGGCAAGGACAAGAAGAGCGATTCGTCCTGCCAGCCCGAGGCAGGCGATCACCAGGGCAGCGCAGAACAAAAGCGGATTTTCGGATTGTTGGAGCTTGAGAAAAAATCGTTTGACGCCGTGTTGTAGTGGCGCAGAACTGTTCTGACCCATCATTCTACATTTTTGACCGGAGTTTCCGATTCGAAGCTCTAGCTTGTGCAGAGTACGCTTGTCGCGCTCCCGGCACAATGAATTTGGCGCCCGAGCAAAAGACGACGCGGCACCGCGGCGAATTCTGGCGCGCTCAAATAACAAAGCGCGGCACACACGCGCCGCTTAGTCGCGTCGCCGGGTGGCGAGCTTCTGCGCGGAATGCTATCCTTAATAAGTAGGGGGCGACACGGTTTCGACGGAAGCTGTCGCGGCCCGAAGGCATGCCGGGCGCCACTTGCCCGTAATCGAGTGGAACAACACAACTGGCAACTCACAGTTGGCACTCGCAGCCTAATTAAAAACTAGGCAGCGCGTCTCCTCCAGTGTCGCCCGCGTGCTGGAGATGAGGCGTCACATAGTGGGCTGGCCGGCGCATTTCGGTCCGCAATACGCCGGCGAGATCATCGGACTAGCTGTTCGCGTTTCTTGCCCGTACTGACCGCGAGCGGCGAACGCGCGGAGAGCCCGCAAGGGCCGGCCGCGAAGTGAACGGGCTACGCATGTAGTCTTCTGGTTGCAAGGCTTCTCGGACGGGGGTTCGACTCCCCCCGCCTCCA
>DAITPO010000065.1:0-19454 GCA_036833535.1 Candidatus Acidiferrales bacterium
GAAATCTTGGGCGTCTACCAGGCGGTTGGCGTTGCGGGTGGTGTAGAGCTGGATGCCGCGCCAGAAATTTTCTTCGCCTAGTTCTTTGCGCAGGCGATCTAGGAACAGGGCGCCCTTCACGTAGGGAATCCGGCCTAGGGCTTCGTGGGCGTCTTTCCAGGCTTCCCAGTGGAGCGGGCGATCGCGGCCTTCGGCGCGGAGTTTGTTCATTTGTTCTTGGGCTGCTGCGATTTGTTGATCGTAGGCGGCTTTGCCGTTGTGTAGCTCGAGGTAGGCGTCGGTCATGAAGTCGGCCATGCCTTCGTTGAGCCAGAAATCGGACCAGGAACGGATGCCGACTAGGACGCCCCACCATTGATGGGCTAGTTCGTGGGTCATGTCGGAGACCTGATCATTTTCCAGATCGGCGAGATAGTTCGCGGGGAGCAGGGCCAGGCCGGCGGCTTCTTGCTCGATGGGGCCTGGCAGAAAGGCTTGCGTGTATTGCGCGTCGGCTAGATCAACGCCTGCTTTGCTGCGGAGGAAGGCCAGAGCTTCTGCGGTTTTCGAAAATGCTGCTTGGTGGATGGACGCATCGAGAGCGTAAATAACAAAACTTTGAGTCGTGGAGCGAATCAGTTTGGCAACGCCGAAACTGAAAAGATAGGTCTGGACTGGATTGTTTTGCTCGAAGAGAAAGTGTTCGCCTTTTGCGTCGTGCCACTGCTTCTTTAGGCGGCCGGGACCTACGGCGGCCATGCCGCTTGACGCGGGAAGGACGATTTCTAGAGTCAGCGTGGCTCTTTGGGCTGGGGAATTGTCGCAGATCATCCAGGTGTCGCAGTAGAAGGCGGTGTCGAAGCCGGGTTGGTCGGCGAACCATTTGATGCCGCGATGCTGGGCTGCGGTGTATTCGAAGTGAAGGAGATGTTTGCCGTTGTGGCGCAGACGGAGCGTGATCGATTCGTCCGCTATCGTGAGTTCACCATCCGGTGATTTCGTTTTGAGGAGTTGAATGCCCGATTGCTTTTGCAGCTCGACGTTGCCTGCGTCATGGTGGAATTCGATGGTTTCTTCGGCGTGGAGGAGTTGGTGGTCGAGATCTGGCGTCAGCTTTACTTTGTAGTGAGTGATTTGGGCTTGGGTTGGGTTGACGGTGACGAGGAGGAATAGAAATGCGAGACGCACCGGGATAGTTTATACGGGCGGGCGCGAGAAAGTGGATCGATTTATTGTGATGCAGGGAGATGCGCGGCGAAAGAATTCACGGACTGACGTGGAGACGGTGTCGGTGTGGGTTACTCGGGCGGGCGCAGCAAGCCGCGCCCCTACGGGAGCTAAGCCCATTGCCGCGGAGGACATGGCTGGCGGTTTCGGAACGCGTTACTGCGGCGGGCGCGTCGATTGCTTTGCAATCGTATAGCGATTGACCGGCGCCCCTACGGCCGGAGACTGCCTACCGCTGCGAACGGAGTTACTTCACCGGAAGTGGATCGATTGTTCGGAGCTGAATGGTGTTGGTCTTGGTGTCGAGGATGCCGGTGATTTTTACTTTTAGGCCGGCGCTTTTTTCGGCTACGGCTTGGTTGTCAATTTTGTAGACGTCGGTTTTGGTTTGCAGGACGAATTTGCCGCCGCGCTGTGAGACGCAGTAACGGGCGCAGTCGGCCGGGGTTTTGCCTGCGTTGCCCATTTTGATCATGGTTTTGTGCGTGCGATCGAGGGAATGGACGTTGAGGGCGCACTGCGAGTCGGCGATTTCGCCGATGAAGGTTTTTTCGCCTTCGCCGCGGATCGAGGGGCTGACCAGCATCAGGCCTGAAAGAATGGCGACGCCGACAACGAATGAATTGATCTTTCTCATCTCGTATTGCTCCCTGCTCTTCGCGAATTCAACTTCGATTCAAGGCTGCACTACGAAGCGCATGTTCATTTGCTCGTGATCGGGGCTGCAGATTACGGTGCAGACGATCAAGTATTCGCCGGGTTCGACCGGTGCTGTGAGCGTGAACTCTTGGGTGCCGGGCTTTAGAAGCAGGTCCCAGCCGTCAATGGGCTTGCGATCTTTGGCGCGCAGGAGCGAGAAACCGTGAATCGAGCCGTCGCGATTGTGGGTCTGCGCTTTGCGCGCGGTTATGCGTAGCGTCAATTCTTCGCCGGGCTTGGCGATGATTTCCGGGTTTTTCTGGCCGGCGATTTTGTAACGGCTATCGTGATCGGCCAGAATTTCGATTACGCGATGTTGCGATTGGCCGCGGAGCCCAGGAGAAAAACAGCAGAGCGTGAGCGCGGCTGCAATCGAGCATAGCAGCTTGAGCATGGCATTTTTTCCCGTCATTGGGTCATGTAGCGCAAGATCAAACGCTGGTCTTCATCGGTGATCATGGCGCGGACGCGCATGTGGCGGATGGCCGTGGCCATGACCCGCGGGGGAAATTTGTGGGGAGCTTGGTGGCAGCGGCCGCAGTTAGTGCGGAAGCGTTTTTCGCCTTCGATGCGCTCGGCGGCTTCGATGCTACGCGCGGAGGGTTTGGCGTTGGCGGCTGGAGGTTGCGACGGCGTTTCCGCCTCGGGCGCGTTGGCTACGGCTGTCGGTTGCTGCTCTTGCGCGACCGCAACACTTTTCGGAGGCTCTTTTATTTCCTGCGCGGCCGCGAAGACTGCTGAGCCCAGCGAGAGGGCGCACATAGCTACAAGAATTCGACGCTTGTTCATTATTGGTTCCTAGTTCGCTCGAAGGGCAGGACGAAGCGGTAGGTCGCGGCCATCGTCCAGACATTCACATTGCCTTGAGAGCTGAATTGGCGCCCGTAATTGAAGCTGCCCTTCAGGCCATCCATGAAGTAGTAGTTCACGCCAGCTTCGAATACTTGCGTGTTGACTGGCTGCAAGGCGTCATTGGCGAGAGGACCGACCCAGAATTGCTGGACGCGGGCGACGATTTGCGTGCGGCGCATTTCGTCACGCAGGAATGGCAGTTGACTTAGGCGATAGGCTGGTTCGATCCAGTAGCCGCTGCCTTCGCGCGAGCGGGCTACTTCGGCGCGGATGTCGAGCGGGAGTGAGTTCGGCTGCCAGATAACGTGAGCGCCGAAGAGATTAGAGCGCTCGTCTTGAAGACGATGCTGGAATGAGCCGCCGAGTTCGAGACGAAGCTTGGGAAAGAACACGCCGGCGCGGCCTCCTGCGGTGCGTTCGGAATCTACAGGCGTGAGGTTGGAGAGAGCTGAGAAATAGACTGCGTAATTGATGGTGACCGATTGGCTGGCGCTGAAGCCGCCGCGAAACATCGCGCCGGTGCTGGCGTTACTCGGGCCGATGCCAATTGGCAAGATCAGCGGATCGGATTGCAGATTGCGTATCCAGACGGGATAGAGGCGCTCGTTGTAGATGCCGAAGGGCGTCAGGAAACGGCCGACGGTTACAGTGAGATAGGGATTGGCGATGAAATCGACCTGGGCGTAATCGACTTCTTTCTCGACTGGGCCGTGAAAGCCGGAGCGGCCTGGCTGCTGCACCATGTCGTCTTCGAACGAGGCGCGGGATTCGATCAGCCAGCGATCGCCGATGGGAATCAGAAGTATGCCGGAGGCGATGGGATGGAGATCCGGGGAGCCGCCGGTGAAGTCAGTGATGTAGCCGGCGCTGCCGGTGAAGATGGGGACAGGCTTGTCGTTGTCGGATTGATCGGCATCTTGCGTTGGTTGAGATTGCGATTGGGCGTAGAGCGGGAGTTGGAATTGCGTGGACGCTAGGAGCGCCGTCAGTAACAGCGCGCATCTGAATCTTAGGAAGCGTCGAGATAGAGACTTGGCGCTGCGGCGCGGAGACGCTTTTGCCTCGCGATGGACTGCGGCGAGGCAAGCTTGGCGTACAGGCTCTGACTTTGGTTCGATAATCGACATCCCCAGCCCTGAGTGGAAATTTGCCGCCCTATTAGACGTTGAGTTACAAGATCGCCTTGGTCAATGGGACTCCGGGAGATTGTGTTGGATTTATTAATTGCTGATAAGGGGCGGGATTGCGCCGCGCAAGATCTTGAGATGTGGTGAGGGATTGAATCGTAAGAGGCCGGCGGGACGCCAGCGGTACCTGGATGCTAGCGGCCTACTAGGACGAAGGCGCCCCAGTAGAATGGGAGATCTTTGGTGTAGCGCTGGCGGACTACTTCGCGCTCTTTGAGCTGGGCT
Organism: Candidatus Acidiferrales bacterium; assembly: GCA_036833535.1. Taxonomy (GTDB): domain Bacteria; phylum Acidobacteriota; class Terriglobia; order Acidiferrales; family UBA7541; genus Palsa-147. The sequence continues at coordinate 4,170 of DAITPO010000065.1, forward strand.
TGGCGTAGGGCTTCGTGTTTGTCCTGACCGGCTAGCCAATTTTGATAGAAGAGGGCCATCAGCTCCTGGGTTTCGCGGTCGGGGACGGACCACATGCTCATCAGGATGGATTCGGCGCCGGCTTCTTGCAGGCCGCGGCGGAGGCCGAAGACTCCTTCGCCATTGTGTTGCTCGCCGAGGCCGGTTTCGCAGGCGCTTAGCACGACTAGCTCGGTGCCCTGAAAATCCAGCTGCGTGGCTTCGTAGGCGGTGAGGACGCCGTCTTCGAGGCCGGTGGCTGGAGCTGCGCCGGATTCGGCGCGATCGGCGCCGGCGAAGAATAGACCGGAACGAAGCATGGGGTCTTCCGCGCCGACGGATTGATCGCCGGACTCTTTTCTCTCGCGCGCGAGATCCTGATCGGAAAGAAAGAAGCCGTGCGTGGCGACGTGGACGAGACGCGGGCTGCGCTGGCGATCGAGAACTTCTTCGAGCGCGGCGTCGCCGGTATAAGGCGTGACCTGCCAGCCTGAGGCGGCGAGAAGTTTGCCGACCGCATCGATTTCGATTTGCGTGGCGGGGAGAGGCGGAAGAGGACCGCCGTTTACTTCGCGCGAGCGCGTTGAGGATTCGGGATGGCTTGCGGGCGCGGCGGTGGCGAATTGAGGTTGCTGCGAATCGCCGGCGTTGAGTTTTGCCAGAGCGGCTCGTGCGTCCGCCTCACTCAGATCGAATTTTGGATTGCCGAGAATGACGGCGGTCTTTGATGGGGCCGGGTGCGGCGTCCTCAGAAGATCCTTTGTGCTGTTGACGAGGCGAAGATCGTATTTTTCGAGAAGGAGTTTTCCGGCGGAGTCAGCGAAAAGGCCCATGGGGATTTGATTGAGGACGCCATCGGTTGAAACGTAGACGCGCTTGGCGCCGGAGAGCGTGGGCTCGAGCGGCTTCCAGAAAGCGTCGTAGGCGGCGCTGCTTTCGGCATTCACCGCGCCCTGTTGCGGAGCCGGCGCTTTGGGGGAGACGCCGCGCGTGCGTCCGACTGCGGCGCGATAATCCGCCATCGGAGTGGATTCCAATTTGCCGGCGTCGCCGAGGAATACGAGAGCCGGCAGCGCGGAATTGGGCGTGACGACCAGCGCGATGTAATCGAAATTCTTGGTGAAAGCCTTGCCGTCGTGAAATTGGAAGCGAATGTACTCGACGGCCGCCTCATCGGGACGCAAAGCTTTCTGCACATCCTTCCAAGTGGCGCGCGCGAGGGTATCTTTTTCGCCGAACGAGCTGACGCGCCGGGCCAATTTCTGTTCGATGGCATTGGCGTCGGCGTTGACTTGAGTTTGCGTCGCTTGCCAGCCCGGCGGACGGGCCGCGGCCAATTGGGAAGCCTCGCTTTTCTTCGCGGTGAGATCGTCGAGGAGCTTTACGGCTTCCGGATCACCGGTGGCGGCCACTTGCGCGCGGAGCGCGGCGACGCTTGTGGCGATGGCGCCCTTCTCCCACAAAATCACGTCGTAAATTCGAGCAGCGACGGATGGATCGCGGTCGCGCTGCGCGCAGGAAAAACTGAAATAGGATGGAAAAATGCCCTGCACCGTGGCGAGAAACTGGAGGCGATCTTTTTCGCTCATGTAAGCGAATCCGTACTGGATGCGGCGGTGAATGATGTCGAGAGCGCACTGGAAAAGAGGAGCTGCGTCGGAGTAGCGGCCTTGCGCCATGTAAAGCATGGCGAGATTTACGAGGCTGCTGGCGAGATCGGGATGATCCGGGCCGAGCGTTTTTTCCTCGATGGCGATGGCGCGCTTGAAACTCGGCTCGGCTTGAGCGAAGAGGCCGAGTTTCGTGAGAACGGAGGCGAGATTGTTCAGACCCGAAGCGACGCCGGGATTTTCCGGACCGAGAGCTTTGACGATGATGCCGAGAAATCGGGCGTAAAGCGCCTCGGCTTCAGAGTAGCGGCCTTCGGCTTCATATAGCGCTCCGAGGAGATTGAGGACAGCGCCGAGTTGCGGGTGTTCGGGGCCCAGATCCTTTTCATCGATATCTGCGGCGCGCTTCAGAAGCGGCTCGGCGTCTTTGTACTTACCTTCCGCACGATATACGATGGCCAGCCCCGCGAGCGTTGCGGCTAGTTGCTCGTTATTGGGGCCCAGAACCTTTTCGTCGATTTCCACTGCGCGCTTCATCATTGGCTCAGCTTCTGCATGGCGACCCTGGTATTCGTAGAGCAGGCCGAGGTCGTAGAGGACAGTGGCGACGACGGGGTGTTGCGGTCCATAGGCTTTTTGATAGATCGCCAGAGCGCCTTTGAGGATCGGCTCGGCGGGACCATAGAGTCCTTGCATCTCGTCGAGATGAGCGACGCCTTCGAGGTTGGTGCCGACAGCCGGGCTGTACGGACCGAGGGCTTTCAGATCGATATCCATGGCGCGCTTGTAGAGGTTGGCCGAGTCGGTGTAGCGGGCGATCGAGGCGTAAAGACTCGCGAGGTTTTGGAGATCGCTGGCGAGTCTGGGGCTGGCAGGCCCAAGGGCTTTTTCGTCGATGGCTATCGCGCGCTTGAAGAGCGGTTCGGCTTCAGAGTAGCGAGCCTGGTTGGCATAGAGCAAACCAAGGTCATTCAGATTTGTGGCCACTCCGGCATCGTTCGGCCCGGCGAGTTTTTCGGTGATGGCGAGAGAGCGCTTGTAGAGCGGCTCGGCATCGCCGTAGCGGCCCTGCTTGTCGTATACCGCGGCCAGGTTGTTGAGCATTGCGGCGACGCCTTTGTCGTCGGGGCCGAGGACTTTTTCGCCGATCGCCAGAGCGCGCTTCAGAATGGGTTCGGCGTCGGAGTATTTCCCCAAGTTGGAATAAATCGTGCCGAGACGATTCAGAGCGACGGCGGTGGAGAAGTTTTCTGCTCCAAAGGTGGCTTCAGCGACTTTCGCGGCTTCTTGCGCTACTGGCAGCGCTTCGGTGTTTTTGCCCTGCCTTTGAAGTTGAATGGCCTGGGAGTTCAGTTGTTCCCAGCGGTCTTTTTGGGCAGCGACTGGAATCGCCAGCGTTAAAAGTGCAGCGATGAGAGCGATCCAATTGGCTATGCGCGTCGTTCGCCGCATTAGCGTCTCCCGAAAAAGCGGCTCGATCGACCGCCGGTGGCGGACCTGCACGGGCCGGCGTGAGCTTCCGCGATAAAACCTACGCAAGATTCTAGCCTGTGCGCGTTCAAAGAGCACGAGGGGTGACATCATGAAGCCAACCGCAACTTGGTTTTGCGTAGGACTCCTTCTTTTTATCTCTCAGGCTGGGGCACAAGCGCCCGGGCCGAGCCGTGCCGCGAGACCGAATGATGTGTCGAAGCGCGTGGCGGGCAAGACCACTTCAACTTCGGCCGCGCCGGTGAAATCACCGAATTCTGAGACACCGATTGCCGGCCGGGCGTTGCCTGGGTTGCCGGTGCATCGCGTTGTGCTTTACAAGAACGGCGTCGGATATTTCGAGCATCTAGGAAAAGTGGTCGGCGACGAGAGCGTGCGCATCGACTTCACCAGCGGGCAACTCAACGATGTGCTGAAATCTTTGACGATTCTTGATCTGAGCGGCGGGCGAATCGCCGGGGTGGATTACAACTCGGAGGCGCCTATGAGCCAGTTGCTCGGGGCGCTGCGGCTGCCGCTTGGCGAGAAGACCAGCGTAGCGGAGTTTCTGGACGCGCTGCGGGGGGCGCGGCTGGAAGTGCGCGGGACGCCACCGATTGAGGGGCGATTGTTGAGTGTGGAGCGCAAGACGCGAGTTAGTGGCGGTGCGACACTTGAGGTGGAGGTGATTTCGCTGGTGACCGATGCGGGCGAGGTGCGCGAGGTGGGATTGACGCCTGCCACCAGTGTGCGGCTCATGGACGCGACGTTGAATCAGGAGGTCGGGAAATATTTGACGCTGCTGGCTTCGGAGCGCGATCAGGATTTGCGGCGGATGGCTATTTCGACTGAGGGCAAGGGCGAGAGGCAAATCTACGTGAGTTATATCAGCGAGGTGCCGGTTTGGAAGACGACGTATCGCATTGTGCTTTCACCGAAGGCGTCGAGCAAACCGCTGCTGCAAGGATGGGCGATACTGGACAACACGGTCGGTGAAGATTGGAATGATGTGCAGTTGTCGCTGGTGGCCGGTGCGCCGCAATCTTTCATCATGCAGCTCTCGCAGCCTTTCTACGCGACACGGCCCTGGGTCGGCATGCCCGAAACCGCGCAGCTCACACCGCAAACTCACGAAGGGACGATGCGCGCGGGATTTTCCGGGATCACAGGGACGGTGACGGACCCTGCTGGAGCCGTCATTCCCAACACACAGGTCCGCCTGGTCAGCGAGACTGGGCAGCTTCTCGCGACCACAAGAACCAATTCACAGGGCGGATACCAGTTTGCGGACCTTCCTCGCGGGACGTTCGCGCTCGAGTTCGAAGCTGCGAACTTCAAGAAAGCCGTCGTGCGAGATATCACGGTGAATAGCTCATCGGAATTGAGGCAGGACGTCAAGCTGGAAATAGGGGCGGCGACACAAACGGTGGAGGTCACGGCGGAGGCAGTTACAGCAAATACTCAATCAGGTGAGTTTGCGGTGGTTGGCGGGCGAAGCCTTGGCTCTGGACGAACGCTCGGCTCTAGTCACGGCGCTGGAGTTGGAGGTGGAGCGCTCGGCGGAATGACGTCCGGGATCGGCGCGGGAGTCATGGCGCTACCCGCGGTCCCGGCGATGAGCCCCGGCGAAGCGCGGCAGCAGCTTGAGGCTGCGGCGCTTGGGCGGGATCTGGGCGATCTTTTCGAATATCACGTTAAGGGGCCGGTGACGATCCACAAGAATCAGTCGGCGCTTGTGCCCATCATTCAGACGAACGTGGAAGCGGAAAAAGTGTCGCTGTGGAATGCGTCGCTCGATTCGGCGAGGCCGCTGCGGGCTTTGTGGCTCACGAATTCCAGTCCTTTGACACTCGATGGCGGCAGCTTCAGCGTGCTCGAAGATGAGACGTTTGCCGGCGAGGGACTGATGGACCCGCTGAAAGCCGGGGAGAAGCGGTTGCTTTCTTATGCGGCGGACCTCGGCCTGCGAGTGACTACGAACGTGGGCAGCTATCAGGATTTAGTGCGGCGGGTAAGCATCGTTCACGGGACGATGATCCTCACCAACGACGCGCGGGAGCAGAAAACTTACACAGTGCGCAACGAAGATACCGCGCCGCGCATTTTGATCATCGAGCATCCGGTGAGACCGGGATGGACGCTGGGTACCGCGACGCCGAAGCCCGAGGAAACGTCGCCGGATTATTACCGCTTCCGGATGGTCGTCGACCCGAAGAGCACGGCGACGCTTACCGTGGCGGAATCGATGCCGCTTTCGCGCACCATCGCGATCAATACGCTGGATACGGACCAGACGAAGCTCTTGCTGCAGCAGAAGTCGATCAGCGCGGAAATCGAGCAGGCGCTGCGGAAAATTATCGAACAGAAAGATCGCGTTGCGGCGCTGGAAGCCGAAGTGGAGAAGCGGAATACCGAAATGACCGCGATCTACGACGATCAGCAGCGGTTGCGCGAGAATTTGAAATCACTGAAGGGCAGCGCCGAGGAACGGGCGCTCACGCAGCGATACTTGCAGCGCTTGAATGACCAGGAGACGCGGCTGGAATCGATCCAGAAGGAGATTGCCGATTTCGAAAAGAAGCAAGAGCAAGCGCAGGCTGAACTCGACGAGATGATCGAGAAGCTGTCTTTCGATGCGACGCTGTGAGCGATTGGCGGCGATTCTCGCACCGCATCGGGCAGTTCAACGTATTGCGTGGCGTCCGTTCTTAGAAGTAGGCGCGCAACAATTTGAAATCGTGGCTCGCGTTCTTACGCGATAGGGCGGTTTCGGCGGCCTCGCTGGCTACTGGATCGAGCTGCCTGACGTCGGGCGGCTTGGAATGCGGAGGGAGCGCGATCATGAAAGTCATGAGCGACGTTGCATCTTCGCCATGGCAATGTTGGCAGCGCGTTCTGAGTTTGACGACAATCGGCGGAGCGGGTTGGTCGCTCGGTCCGATGCGATAGGTCGGCGGAGCGAAGCCGTAGCCGCCGCGATACGTTGGGGAGTTTTCGTCTTCGGAGGCGAGCCCGCCGGTTTCCGGCTCGGTCAGCATCAGCTTCCGGCTCAGTTCGCAGACGCGGATCTCCGGACCCTTGGATCCGCCCTGATCCAATTTCTTGAAGAGGCGAAGTTGAACGTCGGTTGTAAGACGCGTGGGGGCCAGCTTGCCTTGCGAGTCGACGAGAATGGACTGCATTACGAGAGCGACACCGTCCAGCTTTGCGGACATCTCTTGTTCGCGATTGCGAAGAGAATCGAGGAATTTCTGCTTGTCCTGCGGTGGGTGAGCCGGCTTGACGAATACCCGCGTGAAGCGGCGGTAGTTGGAAACGGCGTCGTGCGTGCGATCCGGAAACCACTCGATTTCAATCCAGGGGCTGTTCTTGCTGAAGAGATCGGGAAGCGAATATCTGGACTTGGCCGCGTCGTAGTTATCGGGGAGCGATTTGATTTCGGCGCGCGTGAGAGCGAGCTTCGCGACCATTTTGCCTAGAAGGTCGAGCACGACCTGATGGCGGTGATCGAGTTCGACACTGCGGTCTTCCGGGAATAGTGGCTCGAGGAGAATTTCGTAGGCAGCCCAGAGATCGCTTTGCATCATTGCGCGCGCGATGGCCGGGCGTTGCGTGGTGTCGTTGAGCGCCTCTTGCAAAGCCGCGGCGATGCCGGAATAGATTGGCTCGATTAGCAGCTGGCGCCTGCCCTCCGCCGTGGCGGGGTACGGGTAATAGAGCGGCTCGATGGAGCGATCGCCCGTTTCCGTGCGCTCGATTAGACCAGAGCTGATGCGTATTTTGGAATCATTTTCGAATTCCGTGAAGGGCTTACCTTCGGGGAATTCGTCGGAGAAGCGGGCTTTGAAGCGGCGCGAAAACAAGTAGTAGAAGATTCGATTCCAGGCATCGTTTGGGTCCTTTGAGTAGATCGGTGCTACGGCAGAGGGCAGCAATTCGGGCCGAGGATTCTGCGCAGGTGACTGGGAAAGCAGAGAGAAACTGAGCGCTGCAATAAAGCAGGCGAGGGGTGCACGGCGCGTTGGCGGGTACGGCCCGCGATGCGCGCCAGGTAAGTGCCATTTGCGAATTCCCTGCTCCAGAAGCATTCGTTTCACATTCTATATGTCGTTGGCGGTGCCATTTGTGTTAACGCATTGAGGGTAGCGCCGGCGTCCCTGCCGGCAACGGACGAGCGTGATTTACCGCGACGGCTGCAATCGTGCGCGGCGCAGGATAATCGATACGGCGATGTTGATTGATTTGAGAGATCCGCGCGCGTGTGTTGGCCTTGGTGAGGTATTTGCTCGTAAGATGCCGGCAGGGACGCCGGCGCTACCAACCCGCCGCAGTTCGCTTTTCGCGTCGGTTATACTATGCTTCTGTGCGGTCTTCTTCAGGAGCCACATGCCCGACTACGCGCCTACGATTAGCCGTTTAATTGATGAATTGAAGCATTTGCCGGGCATCGGGCAGAAAACGGCGCAGCGGCTGGCGTTTCACTTGCTGCGCGTGGATCGCGAGCAGGCGCTGGCGCTGGCCGATGCGATTCGCGACGCGAAAGAGAATGTGCGCGAATGCTCGATCTGCAACAACATTACGGATACCGACCCGTGCAATTACTGCTCGAGCCCGGCGCGGAACCGGAAGATGATTTGCGTGGTGGAAGATGCGCCGAATATTTTGGCCATTGAGAAAACGCGGCAATTTGACGGACTTTATCATGTGCTGGGCGGGTCGCTCTCGCCGTTGCAGGGAATCGGGCCGGAGCAGTTGAAAATCAAGAGCTTGATCGAGCGGTTGAAGGGCAACACGGTCGAAGAAATCATTTTGGCGACGAATCCTACGGCTGAGGGTGAAGCTACGGCGATGTATCTGTCGAAGCTGGTGAAGCCGCTGGGCGTGCGCGTTACGCGGATTGCCATGGGCATTCCGGTCGGGTCGGATCTCGAGTATGCGGATGAAGTGACGATGTTCAAGGCGATGGAGGGACGGCGGGATTTGTAGTTTGGTGGCGTGCGCGCGCCGGGGTGAGGTGATGAATGGCTGGAATTGACCGGTACATGACGCAGTACGATCACGAGCACCACAATCCGTGGAACAAGGTGATGCACGGAATTGGCATTCCGGCAATCCTCGCGGGGATCGTGCTTGCCGGGCTGATGCATTGGAAGCTGGGGCTAGCGCTGTTTCTGGGCGGCTGGATTCTGCTGTTTGCTGGGCACCGGATTGAGGGCAATAAACCGGCATTCTTTCAAGGCTTGATTTACCTGCTGGTGGGGCCAATCTGGATTGCAAAAGAATTGAAGGATGCGCTGCTGGGACGAGGTCACGGCGCAACTACGGCGCGGTAAAGTGCTGCTGGAACGCATCGAGCTTGCCCGCCAGGGAACCAAAGTTACCAAGCTCGATGCTAGTCTGCTCTGTAGTTCGGATCCTGCCCGTTGCACATCATCAAGCCGCACTGCTCATTCGCCGCTGCTTTCTTGCAGATCTCGTAACACATGCAGTGGTAGTGCGCTCGACGCGGTCTGGGCTGCCCGAACGAAACGGTACCAGCTACGCCAACAATTAGCAGCCACGCCAGGATTCTAGACTTCATCGGCTACCTCACTTCTCCGATAGGCTGAACTTTCCACGAGAATAGAAGGCGCTTCGGGAGGTCACAATGAAGCGGAGGATTCATCCTCTAAAACCGAGGTTCCAGGCCGGAGTAGTACTCAGGTAGCAGCAAAGGCGGCGGGGCTGGAGCGATTCCAATCCGTAAGTAACTGATTCGAACAGGTCTCACCGAGGCTGCGCTACGGGCGCGTACCAGTGTTAGGCTGATAAAACCCCCTCGGAGGGCTTTGGAAGGACTCACGTGGCTGAACCAGACGCATCGAACGACCCCAGCTTGGGCAAACGGCGCAGCACGCGCATCGTGCAGGCCGTGCCGATCACCGTCGCCGGAGCGGACGCGCTAGGGCAGCCGTTCAAAGAACGCACTTCGACCGTGATGGTGAGCTGTCACGGGTGCAAGTACCACTCGAAGCACTACGTCCCGAAACACTCCGTCGTGGAGCTGGAAATCCCGCGCACTGAGGCTTCCCTACCGCCGCGGACCGTGAAGGGCCAAGTGATCTGGGTCCAGCGGCCGAGGACCGTGCGCGAGCTCTTCCAGATCGGCATTGAATTCGAGCAGGCTGGCAACGTCTGGGGCATCGCGTTTCCGCCCGACGATTGGGCCGCCGCGACTGAAGAAGCTAAGAGCGCCGCTCCAGCTCCAGCGCCCGCCGCCGCAACCCCAAGCGTGGTGCAATCCACCAGCATCCTCGGAATTCCGAAATTTGTGCCACCGCCGCAGGCTCCGCCTCCGGAGAAGAAGCTTGAAATTGTGCCGCCCCAGCCGGCGGTACCTTCCGCGGTGGAACGACCGGAAATGCGGCCGGAGTCGGTCGCCGTGGCAACACACGAGGAAAAGCGGCCCGCCGCTGCTCCGCCGCAGCCGGTGCAACCGCCACAAGTCACGGCACAAGCTTCGGCTCCGCCGAAAGAGTCGCCGATGGCGATGGCGCCCGCGCCGCCCTCTCCGACGCACGATATCGCGAAACAAATGGAGAAACTGGTGGCCGAGGCGCGGCAGAGCCTGCACCAGGTAGCGCGCCATGAATCGCGCAGCGCCATTGCTGAGGAACTCGAGTCGACGCGGGCAAAAGTGGATTTGCAATTGCGCGAAGCCGTCGAGCAGGCCGTACAAACTTCGATGACGCGCGTTTCGGCGCAGGCGCTGGACGTGGTGATGAATCAGGCGGCGGCGCGGGCATCTTCGGTTGTCGAGGATGCGCGCAAGGCTACGCGGCAAACCGTCGAGGAACTTGAAGCGCAGTTAAGAGAATCGCTGCACGCGGCCGTCGAGACAGCAACTGCGCGCGCCGCCGAGCAAGCTGTGCGCGAGGTCAATCAGAACTCGACATCGCAGGCGCTGCAAGAGGCGGTGCAGCAGGAAATCTCCAAGGCGCTGGCGAACCGGCCGGAGACGGAGGCGGCTTACTTCGCGAGCGATGAAGCGGCTCGTGGACGCAGTGAAGAGCTGCGGCGGGATGTGGAACAGGCTGCCGCGCGCTTGCGCGAAGAAAGCATCGCGCAGATTCACAACGAAGCGGCCGAGGCGAAAAATCGCTGGCAGCAAGAGTTGCAATCCACGCTTTCGGGCGTGTCCGAAAAGCTGAATCAGCAGATCAACGACGTCACGCAAAATCTGCTCTCGCAGGCCGAGCAAGATATCGCCGTGCGGGCCGCCAGCATCCGCGGCTCGCTCGATGAAGCGTCGGCGCAGGCGCGCAGCCAGATCGAGGCCATGAATGCAGGCGTCGCCGAAGGGCAGGCGCGTTCTGAGGAAGCGAAGAACCAGATTCATGGCGCGGCGCATGAAGCAGTCGAAAATGCGCGGCGTAGTCTAGAAGGCGTGCTTGCCGAAGGCCAGTCGCGCTCCGAAGAAGCGAAGAACCAAATTCACGGCGCGGCAAACGAGGCGCTTGAAAATGCACGGCGCAATCTGGAAGGCGTTTTCGCCGAGGGCCAGGCGCGCGCCGAAGAGACGAAGAACCTGATTCAGGGGGCCGCGAATCACACACTCGAAGAAGTGCGTCGCGGCTTGCAGGAATTTTTGTCGCAGCAGGAAGCCGAGCTGCAGCGGCGCGCTGATAGCATGGTGGCCGAGCGTACGGGACAGCTTGGGCCAGCGCTGGATGCTTCGGCGCAAGAAATTTTCGATCGCGTCTCAAGCCAGATCGAACAGCAGCTGGTGCCCGGAGTGGAAGCGGCGCACAGGGCGACAGAAGAATTGGCGGCGGCGCGGGCTCAGGCTGAAGCGGCGCAGCAATCCGTGCAGTCCACGATCAGCATGGCTGCGGAAGCCGAGCTGCAGAAATCGCTCGAGCGCTTGAAGGAACAGACTTCGCAATTCCCGGTGCAATTCGAGGAATCGATTCGCGCGATGTTGAAGCGGGCCGAGGAAGAGCTCGAGACCAAGACCACCGAATCCACGCATACGACTTTCGAATCGCTACTGAAGGCTTCCGATTGGTACTCGAAGAAGGCGCAGACGAGCATGCAGGCCTCGCTCGAGAAGGCTGTCGAACATTCGACGAGCCTGCTGCACGAGCGCGCGGCCGAGGCTTCGCGGAAGATGGCTTCGGAGCTCGATCATTACAGCCGCAGCTTTGCGGACCACGCCAAGAATCAGATGGCGGAATCGGCCAATGAGCTGCTGGAGCGGAACCGCGAGCGCTTGAAGGAAGCTGCGGAAACGACCGCGGCCACTTTTGCTGATGAGACGCATCGCGTGGCGAGCAACACGCTGAGCGAGTTCGACCAAGCTGCTCAGGACGCAGCCGAACGGACCCGCGCCGATTTGCAGGCGACGCAGAATAATTCTCTCGGCGAATTCCGCGAGGAATTGATCAAGAACGTGGCGCAGGGAGTTTCGCAGGCGCGGATCAGTTTGGAATCACAGCTCAAGCCGTTGATGGAGCAGTGGCACGCGCAGCGCGAGCAGCAGGAGCGCGCGTGGCTTGGACAGCTCAATCGCGCGAGCGACGATGCCATCGAGCAGTACAAGACTCGGCTCGAGAACGCGTCGAATTCATGGCTGCTCGCTTCAGCCACGACGCTAGGGCAACACTCCCAAGCCGTGATCGAAGCACTTGCGACGGCGGCCGAGAAACGCCTACGCGAGACTTTCTCCGACGTGCTCGCCAATATGGGCGACAGCCTGCGCCAGCGCCTGATGGGCATTTCCACCGATTTTGGACCTAGCGAAAACTCTAAGACCGAAGACGAGAACAAGTAGCCCTATCTGCTGCAATTCCGATTCAACCCAGGACGATTCGGCTCATTTGCGCGATGCCGCTATAATGGGCCGATGGCGAATCATGCTTATGCTAGCGTTTGGTGCCCCGAATTCGGGGCTGAGGTGCAGCTCGAGCGGCTTGGGCAATTTCTCTCGACGGTTCCCTTCTCTGCGACGCGGGTTGGATTCACGGGGCTCGCGATCCGCGCGATTGCGCCATCTGAGATGCCGCTGATCGAACCTGATCTGCGCGCGAATCCTGTGGATGCGGCAGCGATTGTCGAAGTGACGCGCGAGTTCCAGAACCCGGATTGCGCTTACGAGGTGCAGGCGTACTGGGATTTGTGGATATTCGACGCGGCGTCGGAGAAATTCGTATCGCGGCCTGATCTGCTCGAGATTTCTTGCCATGGCGAAGAATATGACGACGGCGTGTGGAAGGAGCTCGGCCATTTTCAAGTCGACCTCGGCTTGGAGCATCAGTTCACTGGGCACGGGCGGCTGCTGGGCTTTCGGAATGGCCAGCCGGCGACGCCTGAGCATCCTGATGAGGCGCGGTTCTTCGAGCTGATGGCGCAGCCGGCAAAGCTGGAGGAATATCAGGAAAAGACGAAAGAGAACATCCGCAAGCTTTTCGACTGGATGCGGCGGATCGAGCGGGCCATGCCGGTGCAGACGAGGCGGCTGTGGTCCGAAGGCGAAGAGAACTTCGAGGCGCGCATCGAAGAGATTCTGGCGGCGCGATGAAACCGGCGCCTTCGAGCCGCTTTTCACCTCGCGCCTAGCCGGATACAATAGAGTTCACTTCAGCGAGCTCCCCGGGGGGACGGATTGAAGAAACCGGGCATTATTCTCACCGCGGCGATTCTCGCGTTTTTTTTATGTGCCTGTGGCGGCTCTGGCGCGTCTAATCCGAAGACGGAGACGCCCGCGCAGCAGGCAGAGGCTGCAAAACCAGCAGCGCCGGCGATTCCGCCGGATATAGAGCAGGTGGCCGAGAACGCGCTGGGCTCGGAAGCCGAAGTGCTGGTCTTCGGAGATCTGGCGTTGACCGGCAAGCAGCAGATTCTGGTGATCAACCGCCTGAAGAAGACGCCGGATAACAAAGCGCCAGGAACCATATTGACGCGCGCGGCGATCGTCGAGGACGACGGCGGGACCTGGAAGCAGGTTTTCCTTTGCGACGAGCATTTGAAGAATACGAAGGGCTTTCTCGGCGCAACACCGCTCGCACCTGTACCGGCATGGCGCCTGCAGTTCGAGCAGCACGAGGATAAGGGCCTGGTGATGTATTTCACGCCGCTCGATAAACCCGCGGGTGGATACCAGCAGACGATCGGGATACGCTGGAACTCGAAGGTGAAGCGCTACCAATCGCTCGACCGCAATTTCGACCAGTTTCTCGGGGAAGCGCCGGAATTGGAAATCCCAGACGTGAGTCCCAAATGAGCGCCGCGGCACAAACAATTCCTCAAACCAAAGCCGCGGAGGCCCGTGTGCCCGGTTGGAAGCAGCTCATGCGGCTGCTGCCGTACCTGGGCCGCTACAAGGGCGGGATGACGATCGGGCTCGTCACGCTGGTGGCCATGGGCATCGTCGGCAACATCGTCCCGTTGCTGATGGGCATCATCTTTGACTGTTTGCAAGGGGCGCGCGCGCCGCTCAGCACGCTTGCGGGCCGCATGGGTTGGCTCACGAATCTGGCAGCGCGCTATTACGCACCGCTCGACCGGCACGCTCTGGGATTTTTCTGCATCGCGCTGATCGTCGCGATCGCGCTGAAAGGGATCTTCTCGTTCCTGACGCGCTGGATTCTGATCGGCGTCTCGCGAGAAATCGAATACGACTTGCGGAATGATCTGCTCGTGCGCCTGTTGCAGCTCGAGCCGGAATTTTACGTGCGGAACCGGACCGGCGAGCTGATGTCGCGCTGCACGAACGATCTCAACAATGTCCGCATGGTGCTGGGTCCTGGAATCATGTACAGCGGGACAACGATCGTCTCCTTCATTTTGGCCGTAGCGGTAATGCTGCTGGTATCGCCGAAACTCACGTTGTACGTGCTGATCCCTGTCCCATTCGTCGCATTCGCGGTGCGCTATTTCGGCGAGATTATTCACAACTTGTTCGAGAAGATTCAGGCGTCGCTCGCGGTCCTTTCCGCGCGGGCGCAGGAGAATCTTGCGGGGGTGCGCGTGATTCGCGCGTACCGCCAGGAGCAATCCGAAGCGCGGCAATTCGACAGCGTGAATCGCGAATACGTTTCGAAGAATATGAAACTGATCCTTGCCTGGAGCATGTTCATGCCGGCGCTGACGGCGCTGATTGGCGTGACGTTTTTGGTGGTGCTCTGGCAGGGCGGCCGGCTCGTAATGCTGAGCCGCATATCGCTCGGCGAGTGGGTGGCCTTCTACATGTTCTTGGGGCAATTGATCTGGCCGATGGTGGCGCTGGGCTGGGTGACGAATATTTTTCAGCGCGGAGCGGCTTCGATGGGACGCATGAATTACGTTCTCGAAGCCAAGCCGTCAATCGATGATGCCGCGGTCGGCTTTAGCGGCGTGGCAACGGAGGACTCGGCGCTGGTGCGGGAAGCCGGCGAGATTCGCGGCGAGATCGAATTCCGGAATCTGACTTTCGCGTATCCAACGGGCGGTAATGGCAAGGAACCCAAGCCGGTGTTGAAGGATGTCAACCTAAACATACCGGCGGGCTCGACGCTCGCCATTGTGGGCCCGACCGGCAGCGGGAAATCGACTCTGGCCGCGCTGGTCGCCAGACTTTGGGAAGCGCCACCGGGCACGCTGACGCTCGACGGACGCTCGATTCGCGAGTGGCCGCTCGGCGCCTTGCGCCGGGCTCTCGGATATGTGCCGCAGGACACATTTCTGTTCAGCGAGAGACTGTCAGAGAACATCGCCTTCGGCGTCGACGACGCGAGCGAGCCGGAGATCGAAGACGCGGCGCGGAGCGCGAGCATCTATGCGGAGATCACCGAATTCCCCGCAAAATTCGAGACCATGGTGGGCGAGCGAGGCATCACGCTTTCCGGCGGGCAAAAGCAGCGCACCGCGCTGGCCCGCGCGTTGATTCGCGATCCGAAAATTCTGGTGCTCGATGACGCGCTTTCGAGCGTGGACACGGAAACCGAAGAACGCATCCTTAACCATCTCCGCGAAGTGATGAAGGAGCGCACCACGATCATCGTCTCGCACCGCTGCTCGACGGTACGCGACGCCGATCAGATCATAGTGCTGGTGGACGGCCGCATCGTCGAGCGCGGCACTCATTCGGAACTGCTGGGCATCGGCGGCTACTATGCCGATCTTTATCAGAAGCAACTGCTGGAAGAGGAACTCGCGCGCGCATGAGCGA
>DAITPO010000066.1:0-12776 GCA_036833535.1 Candidatus Acidiferrales bacterium
GAGGCCCACATCTTGCGGATGTTGGGTTTTAGTTCGAGGAGCTTCTTCTTCACGTTGTCCAATTCATCGTCGGTCAAATTATAGAGATGGCTTGGGTCGGGCTTGTCGTAGCCGAGAATTTGCGCGGCCATGTAGAGAGTGGAGAGCTCGTCCCAGACGGAGATCTTTCCTTTGAATTTTGGATCCCAGAAGACGGCCCAACTGTCGGGGGCTTTCGCGAACGCGGTTGTGTCGTAGAGGAGGGGATTGGGGCCCCAGGTGAATGGGACGCCGTAGACTTTATCGTTGACGCGGACGAGCGGCATGTTGCGCAGGCGGGCGGAGGTTTGTTGGTAGGAGGGAATTTTGGAGAGGTCGAGATCCGCGGCTAGGCCGGAGGAGGCGATCATGGTGGCTACGTCGCTTGAGGGGGAGATCACGTCGTAATTGCTGGCGCTGCCGCCGCGGAGTTTGGCTACGAGTTCGTCGCTGGAGCCCATGTAGGAGGCGGAGATTTTGCAATTGTGGGAGATTTCGAAATCGTGGACGTACGAGGGATCCGCATAGCCTTCCCAGACTAGGAGACTGAGGGTGGGGGATTCTTTTTTGCAGGAGGTGGCGGAGAGGAGGAGGGCGGCGGAGATTAGAATTAGAAAACGATGGCGCATTTAGATTCTTCTCCCTTGGCGCGAGTCGGAATAGCATTTGCGACGCGCCGGAACGTGGTTGCGATTTCGCCGCGCCGCATAAGAGCGGGCGCAGCAAGCCGCGCCCCTACGACCGGAACCGACATTTCAAAATGTTGGCGGCGTGTTGACCCATAAGACCCAGGCTTCTTGTTTGCCTGGGTTGCTCCAGCGATGTTTCATGTTGCTGGCGAAATAAAAGCTGTCGCCTTCGCGGAGATGCTCGGGGTCGCCGCCTTCCAGCGCGATATCGAGATTGCCGCGGAGAATGTACAGGAATTCTTCGCCTTCGTGGGCGTAAGAATCGCCGCTGCCAGCGCCGGGAGCTACTCGGAAGAGATGAGGCTCCATGACGGCGTCGCCCCAAGCGAGAAGTTCCATGCGCACGCCGGGGCCGGCTTCGAGAATTTTTCGATCGGAGGGGCGGACGTGGCGCGGATTGGATTCGGAAGCGTCGAAGAGCGAAAGGATGTTGATGCGATAGTAGCGCGCGATGCGGGTGAGCGTGGAAATGGAGGCGCTCATCTGGCCGCGCTCGAGGGCGCTGAGGAAACCGACGGAGACGCCGGTGGCAGCGGCGACCTGCGAGAGCGAAGCGTGCTTGCGGAGGCGCAGCTTGCGGAGACGCGAACCGACGGGACTGGGCTTGTGGCTGCTGCCGTTCTTGAGAAGCCCTTCGGAGCGGAGCAGGTGC
Source organism: Candidatus Acidiferrales bacterium (assembly GCA_036833535.1). Taxonomy (GTDB): domain Bacteria; phylum Acidobacteriota; class Terriglobia; order Acidiferrales; family UBA7541; genus Palsa-147. The sequence goes on from DAITPO010000066.1 coordinate 1,360, forward strand.
ATAATCGCCGGGGCGTTCATGCCGCGGGCGCGGCGGAGGAATTGTGCGCGCTTGAGCAGGCGAACATCGCGCGGAGTGAAAAGGCGATAGCGGCTCTCGGTGCGAGTGGGAGAAATAAGGCCGACACTCTCCCAGGAGCGCAGAGAGGACGGAGAAACGCCGACAAGTCGCGCGACATCGCCGATGCGTAAATAGCCGTGCGAGCGATTCATTTTCTTCGCGTTGTGGCGGGCGGGAGTCAAACCGAATTCCCTTGACAGGCCCCAGGCCTTGCAATAAGGTTCGCGGATTATAGTAAGGTTTTTTCCCAGGGCGCAATCGAAATTTGAAGGTTTCGGGGGAGTGTCCAGCGATCCCGCATGAGGCGTAAAGGAGCGGCGATGAAGACGAGACTTGTGCTCGGAGTGTGTCTTTTTGCGTTACTGGGAGTATTGGCGCTAGGCGAGCCGGCGTGGGGGCAGACCGGGTCAATTCGCGGGAGCGTCAAGGACCAGTCCGGGGCGATAGTCCCCGGGGCGCAAGTAACGATTACGCTGACCGGGACCGATACTTCGCGATTCGCGACGTCGGATAAGGATGGCTCGTTCGAATTCGTGGACTTGGCGGTGGGCCACTACGATGTGACGGTGGACGCGCCGGGATTCAAGAAGTTCGTGGTCACAGACGTGGTGGTGGATATCGGGCACGTCGCAACGGTGAACGCGAATCTGCAAGTGGGGGCCTCGGCGCAGACGGTGACGGTGCAAAGCGAGGCCGCTCAGGTGGAAACCACGAATACGCAGCTCGGCGGCGTGATGAATAGCCAGGCGGTCACGGAACTACCGCTCAGCACGCGCAACACTTACCAGCTTCTGCAACTTCAGCCGGGGGTGCAATCGCAGGTCGGCGCGGATCTATTTTATGGATCGGATTCGCCGGGCGTGGTTTCGGTGAACGGAGGACGCGGGCGATCGAACAACTATATGGTGAACGGAGGGGATGGCAACGACATCTTCGTGAATTTGCCTGCGATTCAGCCGTCGCCGGATGCGATCGAGGAATTTCGCGTGCTGACAAATACGTTTGACGCGGAATATGGGCGGAATTCGGGTTCGATCGTGAACGTGGTGACCAAGTCCGGGACGAATCAATTGCATGGGGATTTTTACGAATTTTTCCGGAACAACATTTTGAATACGCGCGGTTACTTCGATCCTTCGGTGCCGGATTACAAGCAGAACCAATTCGGGGCTACTTTGGGCGGCCCGATCAAGAAAGATAAGACATTCATCTTCGGGTCCTATGAGGGCGACCGGTTGCGCCAGGGCGTTTCGTCAGGCTCGGTGATATTGCCGACGGCCCAGGAAGCAATGGGAGATTTTTCGGCGGGCGGCGGCAGCAATCTAGTTCCATTCGTGGGAACTTTGACGGACGACAATTTTGCGTCGATCCTGGCGGCGCGGGCTACGGGGCCGAGCGGACAGACTTGCCAGCAGGCAGTGACGGCGGAAGGCGGAACGACAATCGCCTCCGGTACGCTTTTCTCGTCGATCTTCCCGAATAACCAGATTCCGATTCCGTGTTTCGATCCGACGGCGCTGGCCCTGTATCAGAACAACGTGGCGCCGCTGGGAACCTCGACGGTGAGCTTCGTTCCGACGCGGCCGACGCGAGACGATCAATTCACGTTGCGGCTCGATCATAAACTCAGCGACACGCAACAATTGACCGCCTACTACTACTTTGACGACAACGGACGCACGGAGCCATTTGCGACCTTTCAGGGCGCAGGCTCGGACGTGCCTGGATTCGGCTCAGTTTTCAAGACGCGCGTGCAGCAGATCAACATTGGGCACACCTGGACGATCGGCACGACCGCGGTAAACGAATTTCACTTCAATTACTTCCGCGAGGGACAGGGCAACCTGAGCCACCCGGCTCACACCATCGACGTGCATGCTTCTTGCGTTACCATCCCGACGAACTTGTGTTTCCAGGATCCGTCGAACCCGAATCCACAGGCCGGAATCACGACGAATATTCCGAATCGGGAAGGTTTGCCGTACGTAACCGTACCGGGCGGCTTTGCGATTGGGAACAATTTCGAAGGCGAACTGCCGCAAACCGGGAACACATTTCAGTGGACGGACAATTACAGCAAGATCATCGGGAAGCACAGCCTGAAATTCGGCGGCGATGTGCGGCGACAGGTATTCGATCAATTTTTGTATTTCGACATCAACGGCGAGTTTACTTACACGAGTGATTCGACGCTGTGCACGTCTCCCGCGCAGACCGGTTGCGATTCACCGTTCACGAACGATGTCGGCTTCGGAACTTCGTATCCCAACTACTTTATCGGGACTCCGAGCGGTTATGTTCAGGGAGCAGCGCAGGGTGAAAACACGAGGAATTCCGCGCTGTACTTATTCGCGCAGGACAGTTGGAAGATCAAGCCTTCGCTCACGCTGAACTATGGATTGCGCTGGGAACTGAATACGAATTACTACGACACGGGGAACCGGTTGCAGACGTATCGGCCAGGTGCGGTTTCGACGAAATATTCTTGCCTGCTGAATCCGAATAATTTCTTGAGCTCGCAGTTGATTGCCACCTACGGTAGCGCAGACTGCGGCCCGAATGGTCCGGCGAATGCGGTTTACCCGTTGGGCCTGGAGTTTCCCGGAGACCCGGGGGTGCCGCGAGGTTTAACGCAGACGTACTACAAGGCGTTTGCACCCCGCGTCGGGCTGGCGTGGAGTCCCGGATGGACGGAAGGCTGGCTTGCGAAACTGACTGGCGGTCCGGGTAAATCGAGCGTGCGCATGGGATGGGGAATGTTCTACAACCCCATCGAACAGCTTGTGCTGGAACAATTCAGCGCAGAGCCGCCGTTTGGAGGCAGTTCCTTCCTGTCCAGCACGCTGTTTAATCTTCCGTTTGAATTCCAAGCTGGCGGGTACGCTCCAAATCCTTTCACCGGCATCATCAAGCAAACTCCGAGCACTCCGTGTTTTAGTTCCTCGGGAAGCGCGGGCTGCGTGGATTTCTCGAACTTCAGGCCGATGCTGTTGTTCGGGGAATTTCAGCCGCACCTGCGGACACAATTTGCCGACCAGTACAATTTGACCTTCGAGCGGCAACTCGCACAGGACCTGATTTTGCGAGTGGGATACGTGGGGACGCAGGGCCATCGTCTGCTCGCTTCCCACGACTTGAATATCGGAAATGCCGCGACGTGCCTGGCGCTGAATCAGATAGTGGGTTCTGGGACGTGCGGGCAGTTTGGCTCTGACTCGACTTACACCATTCCAGGCGGCACGGTGTTGCCCGTGGCATTGCCGCTGCCGTACAACGCCGGGAGCGGCGGGTTGACGATACCGGCTGGAACGAAACTGGGTCCGGCCGGAGTCACGCTCGTAGGCTTGCGGCCATTTTCATCTCCGGAGTGCCAGCCGTTAACCGGCAACGGATGTCCGGCGGATGGCGTGCCCGTGTTCAGCAACATTTTCGCTGAAGACACGATGGCCAATTCGGCTTACAACGCATTGCAGGTGCAACTCGAGAAACATTTTTCCCACGGATTGTACTTCTCATTTGCGTATACATTCAGCAAGGCGATCGACCAAGGCGCATCGTTTGAGAACGAGCTCAATCCGCTCAATTTCAAGTTGAGCCGCGGATTGTCTTTGGTGGACGCGAAGCACCGATTCGTATTCAGTCCGTATTGGGAGATTCCGATTCCCAAGCATGGAGGCTTTACCGGGAAGGTCATAAATGGCTGGGCGGTCTCGGGAATCGTGACCTACCAGAGCGGGTTTCCGATTCGCGTGAACACTCAGGACGATAATGAACTTGAGAGCAGCATTTTCTTCGAGGACGCCAATACACCGCAGCTCACCGGGCCGCTCACATTCACGGATCCGAAGAAGAATGCCGGCGTGTGGTTTACGGGGAATATTGCGGATCCGGCGCTGGGTACGTTTGGAAACATGCCTCATGCGTTGTGCTGCGGGCCGGCAATCAGCAACACGGACATCGCGATTGAGAAGAAGACTGGAATCACGGAGAGGTTCTCTGCTGTGTTCCGGGCGGAATTCTTCAATGCATGGAATCACACGCAGTTCGCGAATCCGGACGGGAATTTCTCGGATGGTCTGCCCATCGTTTCCGATAATGTCAACTCGGGCGGGACGTTCGGCCAGATCCAGAAGACGCGCGAAGATCCGCGGGTGATTCAGTTTGGTCTGAAGATTCTGTTTTAGATTCGGGTCGAATGCGAGGGACAGGCGTTCGGGAGGGCCGGGGATTCCGGCCCTTCGCCCTTGTTGTTGACCGTAATGATCAGGCGTCCCGCAGTTTTTCTTTCCTGAGGATTGCGAAGGCGGGATTCCTACGGATTTAGGAGCTACATGGAATTCGTGGTGCTGGGCGCGGGGATGATGGGGAGGGCGGTGGTGTATGACCTGGCGCGGGCTGGGGATGTGCGGCGGCTGATTGTGGCGGATTTTGATTTGGGGCGGGCGCGGGAGGTGGCGCGGAAGTTTGGGCGCGGGAAGGCGCGGGCGGCTTTTGCGGATGTGCGTGAGACGGCGAAGCTGGCACGGCTTTTGCGCGGGGCTACTGCGGTGGTGAATTGCACGCAGTACAATTGGAATCTGGAGGTGATGAAGGCGGCGCTCGCGGCGCGGGTGAATTATCTGGATTTGGGTGGCCTTTATCACATGACGCGGAAGCAATTTGCGCTGGCTGCGGATTTCCGGCGGATTGGGAAGATGGCGATTGCGGGGATGGGCGGGGCGCCGGGGACGACGAATATCATGGCGCGGCATTTGTGCGACCGGATGGAGCGGGTGGATTCGATCGTGGTTTATAACGCGTCAACGGACTTGAGGCACTACGATAGCCCGATTGCTTACACTTTCTCGATTGCTACGATTCTTGACGAGCTGACTTTGGCGCCGGTGGCGTTTCGCGGCGGGCGATTTGTAGAGCGGCCGATGCTATCGGATCCTGTTGAGGGGCGATTCCCGGCGCCGATTGGGAAAGTGACTCTGCGGAATTCGATTCATTCGGAATTGGGGACCTTGCCGCTGAGTTTTCGGAAGAAGGGCGTGCGCGAGGTGTATTTCAAGATCAACTATCCGCCGGAGTTGGTCAGCCTGGTGCGAAATTTGACGGATGTGGGATTCACGAGCCGCGAGCCCGTGGGCGTAAATGGATCGCGGGTGGCGCCGCGGGATGTGCTGTTGGCGCTGTTAAACCGGAATGCACCGACGCAGGCGGCGCGGGATATTGAGACGATTCGCGTGGTGGTGAAGGGGCGCAACGCGGGGCGGAGAGTCGCGGCTGCCGCGGAATCTACCGCGAAGTACACGAACTCGCCAGCGTTTTCGGCAGTGGCGCGGGATACGGGATTTCCGGCTGCGATTGGCGCGTTGATGTTGGGGCGCGGGCAATATTCGGGAGTTGGAGTGCAGGCGCCGGAGAATGTTGTGCCGCCGGAGCCGTTCTTTCGGGAATTGGCGGCGCGGGACATGCCAGTGCGGGTGCGGAATTTGCCGCCGGCCGGAAATTAAGGGGGAACAGATGGCAGCAGCCAGCGAAGGACCGATGCACGAGGGATTGCAGAAGGAAATTCAGGTTTACGAGCGGCGGACGCCGAAATCGCGCGAGGCGCATGCGAAGGCCACAAAACGCATTCCGCTGGGCGTCGCGAGCAATTACCGGGCTTACGATCCGTATCCGCTTTTCGTGCGCGACGGCAAGGGCGGGCACTTGCACGATATCGATGGCAATGAATATATCGACTTCAACTTGTGCTTTGGGGCCTTGATGGCGGGGCATTGCCATCCGGCGGTGATCAAGGCGGTGCAGGAAAAATTGGGGACTGGGACGATGTTCGGGATGCCGCATGACGCGGAGAATGCGCTGGCGGAGGAGATTTGCGCGCGATTTCCCGTGGATATGGTGCGGTTCAGCAATAGCGGGACCGAGTGCACAATGCACGCGGTGCGATTGGCGCGCGCGGCGACGGTGCGAGACCGGATTATCAAGATGGAGGGCGGGTATCACGGTCTGCATGATTCGGCGCTGGTTTCGGTGAAGCCGAAGCTGAACGAGGTGGGGGATGCGGGCGCGCCGAATGCAGTGCCGGGCGGTGAGGGCGTCACGAAGGCGACGCTTGCGAATACCGTGATTGCGCAATTCAACGATCTGGCGGCGGTGGAGCGCTTGTTCGCGAAATATCCTGGCGAGATTGCAGCGGTGATTGTCGAGCCGATCATGATGAATGTGGGGATTCTGATGCCCGATCCCGGGTATCACCAGGGACTGCTCGAGATCGCGCACAAAAATGGGGCGTTGCTGATTTTTGACGAGGTGAAGACGGGGGCGAAACTGGCGCGGGGCGGGGCTTGCGAATTCTTCGGGATCAAGCCGGATATTGTTTGTCTGGCGAAATCCATTGGCGGCGGATTTTCGCTTGCGGCGTTTGCGGCGCGGCGCGAAATCATGAATCTGATCACCGATCACCGTGTTTTCCATGGCGGAACCTACAACACGAATCCCGTGGCGATGGCGGCGGGCTTGGCGACTTTCCGCGAAGTTTTGACACCGACGGCCTACGAGCACGTTACGCGGCTGAACAAGAAACTGGTGGACGGCTACCAGAAGCAGATCGATAAGACGGGTATGCAGGCTTATATGGCGTCGGCGGGATCGAATGGGGCGCTGATGTTTTTCCCGAAGCCGATCCGAAATTATCGCGACTGGCTGACTATTGATAGCGAAGTCTGGCGGCACTACTGGTTTGCGATGACGAATCGCGGCGTGATTCCGCAGCCGTATTGGTGGGACGAGCAATGGACGATTTCCGTGGCGCATACAGATGCGGATATTGACCGGCATCTCGAGGCGTTTGCGGAGATTGCCCCCGCGGTGGCGCAGGCGCAGCGTGAACGGGCGCTGGCGGCAGCGCGGTAGAGGCCGGAAGAAGAAAGAGGGATTCCTCGCTGCGCTCGGAATGACGGCGCGGTGGCTAGTGCGAGCAAGAGGGAAAAATATTGTCGGACAACGGGCGGCAAACTAGCGGGGCTCATCTGGTGCGAGCGTTGGGCCGCTGGGATCTTGTCGCGTTGTTCGTTGTTGCGATCTTCAATCTCAACGTCGTGCCGAGTATCGCCGCGAATGGCGGCGTAACTCTTTGGTTGTGGCTGATTGCTCTCGTGTTCTTTTTCTGGCCGCAGGGAATCGCAGTGTTGGAATTGGCGCACCGCTATCCGGGCGAAGGCGGAGTTTATCTGTGGGCCAAGGAAGTCTTCGGTGATTTTCATGGGTTCCTTTCCGGCTGGTGCTATTGGACGAACAACATGATGTACGTGCCGACGGTGATGCTTTATTTCGTCGGCGTGTCGGTTTTTGTGTTGGGACCCGGCCACGAGTCGCTGGCGGACAATAAGGCGTTCACAGTGATTGCTTCGGTTGTGTTGTTTGTGCTGCTGGTGGTGCTGAATATCCGGGGATTGGGCGTCGGGAAGTGGGTGAACAATCTCGGGGGGATCGGGACGGGGATTGCGGCGGCGGTTTTGGTTGGGCTTGGGATTGTCATGTGTATGCGATTCGGGACTTCTGTGAGCGGGTCGGATTTTCGGATTCCTGCCGATCCGCGGTTTGTGTTGAATTCGTTTGGCGTGATTTGCTTTGGGCTTGTGGGGCTGGAGCTGGCTTCGGTGATGGGCGATGAAATTCGCGAGCCGCAAAAGAATTTGCCCGGGGCGGTGGCTTGGGGCGGAGTGCTGTCTGGTGCGCTTTATATTTTGGCAACGCTGACGCTGCTGGTTGCGGTGAGCAAGAACGAGATCAGCGTGTTGCAGGGAATCGTGCAGGCGGTCAGTCACATGGCGGCGCGGGTAGGAGTGGCTTGGATCGTGCCGCCTTTCGCGTTGATGCTGAGCGTATCGATCGCGGGGATTGGATCGGCTTGGCTGGCGGGGTCGGCGCGGATACCGTTTGTTGCGGGACTTGATTCTTATTTGCCGGAATGGTTGGGACGGATTCATCCTCGGTACGGGACGCCCTATGCGGCTCTGATTTTGCATGCAGTGGTATCGGTGATGCTGGTCGGGTTGAATTTTCTTGGTGGAAGCGTACAGGAGACGTTTCAGAAATTGCTATCCCTCGCGGTGGTGCTGCAATTGGTGCCATTTCTTTATATGTTTGCCGCTTTGCTGAAATTGGCGGTTGGAGAGGCTGACGGCCGAGGGCGCTACAGCAAAGGCGTGTTAATTGCGGCGGGGGGGAGCGGGTTGATTACCACGATTTTGGCGATCATTGTGGCATTTTTCCCGGCGCAGCAGATTACTTCGGTGTTTTTGTACGAAGTGTGGATGGTCGGTGGGACGGTATTGTTTATTGGGTTGGCGGCGTTTTTCTTTTATGTGTATGGGCGGCGCAAAGCGTTGCGGGCCGCCGCGAGCCGCGGTTAGCGTAGGGTTGCAGGAGGTCCGAATGGCCAGCGAGGCAAAAGTGGGAGTGCGGCGATACCAGAACTATATCAACGGGGAGTTCTGCGAGAGCGCTAGCCGGAAATATTTTCCGGTGATTGATCCTTCGACGGAAGAGATTATTGCGGAAGTGCCTGAGGCCGGTGAGGCGGATGTAAATCGGGCTGTGGCTGCGGCGCGGACGGCGTTTGATTCGGGGGCTTGGCCGCAGACTACCGCGCAGGAACGCGGGCGGATTTTGTTCCGGCTAGCGGAGCGGATTCGCAAGGAGTCTGCGACGCTGGCGGAACTGGAGGCGCGAAATTCCGGGAAGCCGATTGTCGAAGCGGAATACGACATGGCGGACTGCGCCACTTGCTTTGAATACTATGGCGGATTAGCGACCAAGGTTCTTGGGTTCGTCAATCCTGTGCCGGATAACGCGGTCAGCCTTTCGTTGAAGGAACCAGTCGGCGTGGCCGCGCAGATTATTCCGTGGAATTACCCCTTATTGATGGCGGCTTGGAAATTGGCGCCGGCGATTGCCGCGGGTTGCACTTGCGTGCTGAAGCCTGCGGAGCAGACGCCGCTAACGGCACTTGAATTTGCCGGTTATTTGACGGACGCGGGATTGCCGCCGGGCGTGGTGAACATCATCACGGGATTTGGCGAGACGGCCGGGGCGCCTTTGGTTCGCCATCCGGATGTGAATAAGGTGGCGTTTACCGGTAGCGCTTCAGTGGGCAAGCAGATCGTGAAGATGGCAGCGGACACGGTGAAGCGCGTGACGCTGGAGCTTGGCGGAAAATCGCCGAATATTTTCTTTGCCGACGCGGATTTTGAAGCGGCGATTGATGGAGCGCTGTTTGGTGTGTTCATCAATCAGGGAGAAGTGTGCTCGGCGGGGAGCCGGATACTCGTAGAGAAATCGATTTACCCGAAATTTGTGGACGCGATGGCTGCAAAGGCTAAGACGATCCGGCTCGGGCCGCCGCTTGAGCGCGAGACGAAGATGGGGCCTCTTGTCAGTCGCGATCAGTATGATCGCGTGAATTCTTATCTGGCTCTGGGCAAGCAGGAAGCGAAGCTTGCGGCGGGCGGAGGACGGCCTGCGAAATTTGCGAAGGGCTATTACGTTGAGCCGACCGTTTTCTACGACGTGAATAATTCGGCTCGGATCGCGCAGGAAGAGATCTTCGGGCCGGTCGCCGCGGTGATTCCATTTTCGAATGAAGCCGAGGCGATCGGCATCGCCAACGCTACGCCTTACGGGCTGGCGGCGGCGGTGTGGTCGCGGGACATTTTCAAGGCGTTTCGCGTGGTGAAAGCGCTGCGGGCGGGGATTGTGTGGGTGAATCACATGCAGCCGACGTACGTCGAGGCGCCATGGGGTGGTTACAAGCAATCTGGATTTGGGCGCGAGCTTGGGCCGTTTGGGATTGATGAGTATCTCGAGACGAAGCAGGTTCACATCAATTTGAACGAACAGCCGATTGGATGGTACTGAAATGGCCGCGATTGAACTGCGCACAGCTATTCCCGGTCCGAAATCTCAGGAGTTGATGCGGAGACGCACGGCGGCGGTGGCGCGCGGGGTTGCTCACGCAACGCCGGTGTTTGCTGCGCGGGCTGAGGGCGCAACGATCGAAGACGTGGACGGGAATCGCTTTATTGATTTTGCCGGCGGCATTGGATGCACGAATGTGGGGCACCGGTCGGATCGCGTGGTGGCGGCGATTCGCGCGCAGGTGGATCGCTTTTTGCACACTTGCTTCAGCGTCGCACCATATGGCGATTACATTGCGCTTGCCGAGAAATTGAATTCGCTTGTGCCGGGGGATTTTGCGAAGAAGACGATTTTAGTGAATAGCGGCGCCGAGGCGATTGAGAACGCGGTGAAGATTGCGCGATGCCATACGCGGCGTCCGGCGATTATTTGCTTCGAAGATGCGTTTCACGGGCGGACGATGTTGACGATGTCGATGACCAGCAAGACACATCCTTACAAAGCGGGATTCGAGCCGTTTGCGGCGGACATTTACCGGATTCCTTATGCTTACTGCTATCGCTGTTCGTATTCGCTGAAGTATCCGTCGTGCGGGATGTTTTGCGCGCATCATTTGGAGGATACGTTTAAGCGGGTTGTGGCGGCGGAAGCTGTGGCGGCGATTGTGGCGGAGCCGGTGCTTGGCGAAGGCGGATTCGTGGCGCCGCCGCCGGAGTTTTTCCCTGTGCTACAGGAAATTTGCAAGAAGCACGGAATTCTTTTTATTGCCGATGAAGTACAGACTGGATTCGGACGTACGGGGCGGCTTTTTGCTTGCGAGAAATATGGAATTGTGCCGGATCTTTTGGTGAGCGCGAAATCGTTGGGCGGCGGGATGCCGCTGGCGGCGGTGACGGGGCGGGCGGAGATTATGGACGCGCCGGGGCCTGGCGGGCTTGGCGGGACGTTTGGTGGGAATCCGGTCTCGTGCGCGGCAGCGCTAGCCGTGATCGAGATTTTGGAGAAGGAGAATCTCAGCGCGCGTGCGGAATTACTTGGCGAGAAGTTTGCGGCGCGGGCACGGGAATGGCAGCGGCGCTGGCCGTTGATCGGCGAAGTGCGCGGGTTGGGCGCGATGCAGGCGCTTGAACTGGTGCGTTCGCGAGAGACGCGCGAACCGGCCAAGGCGGAGACCGAGCAGATCATGCGCTTCTGCTACGAGCACGGCTTGCTCACGATTTCGGCGGGAACTTATGGCAACATTATTCGCGTGCTTGTGCCGCTGATGATTCCGGACGCGCAATTTGACGAAGGGCTTGCTGTACTCGAGGGAGCTCTCGCCGCGGTGAGTGAGTCGCACGCCCACGCTGAGCCGCGTCACGCCTGACACACAATTTTCCCCGGGAGGGCCTGATGGCAACTAGTACGAAAACTCCGACGAAGAACTATCCGTACTTCGTCGCGGGGAA
>DAITPO010000066.1:12876-19437 GCA_036833535.1 Candidatus Acidiferrales bacterium
GCGGGGAATGGTTGCCGATGGATTTGCAGGCTTCCACGGCCGGGCGCATGGCGATTGTGAGGCGGTTTCCGCTGGGGCCGATTGCGGCGATTACTCCTTTCAACTTTCCGCTGAATTTGGTCGCGCATAAAGTTGCTCCGGCGATTGCAGCCGGTTGCACGATGGTGCTGAAGCCTGCTCCGAAGACCCCGTTGTGCGCGCTATTGCTCACGGAGATTGTGGAGAAGGCCGGCTGGCCTGCCGGGGCGCTGAATACGCTTTCGCTTTCGAATGAAGACGCGGCGCGCATGGTGGCGAACGACCGATTGAAGCTGCTTACCTTTACCGGGAGCGGGGCGGTCGGTTGGGCGTTGAAGGCGAGGGCGGGGAAGAAGAAGGTGGCGCTGGAGCTGGGTGGAAACGCGGCGGTGATCGTGCACGGCGATGCGGATGTGGATTTCGCGGCGGAGCGATGCGCGCTGGGCGGATTTTCTTATGCAGGGCAGAGCTGCATTTCGGTGCAGCGGATTTTTGTGCAGCGTAACGTCGAGGACAAGTTTACTGCGTCTCTTCTTTCGCGCGTGTCCAAGCTGAAAGCCGGCGATCCTCTCGACGAGGCTACCGACATCGGCCCGATGATCAACGAAGACGCGGCGAAGCGCGCGGCCTCTTGGGTGGACGACGCCGCGAAGAGCGGCGCCAAGATCCTCGCAGGAGGGAAGCGCAACGGGGCGATCATGGATCCGACGGTTTTGTCGCACACGAAGCCTGACATGCGTGTCAATTGCGAAGAAGTGTTTGCGCCAGTAGTGGTCGTCGAGCCGTACGATGATTTCGGCGATGCGCTGCGGTGGGTGAATGACTCGCCCTATGGCTTGCAAGCTGGGCTGTTCACGCGCGATGCGAAGCTGATCTTTCAGGCCTATGAGGAGCTGGAAGTTGGCGGGTTGATCGTCGGCGATATGTCCTCATTCCGTATCGATCATATGCCTTATGGCGGCGTGAAGGATTCAGGGCTTGGGCGCGAGGGGCTGCGTTACGCCATCGAAGACATGACCGAGCTGAGGCTGCTGGTGCTCAATCTTCGCTAGGGTTTGCCGGCGGCGCGAAGCGCGACGCAAGCGCCGCCACGCCGAGAACTCCGCAAATTACCCCAAGCGAAACTCCATTCGAGATTGCAAATCGCTCGGATAGCAGCATTTTCAATCCCACAAATGCAAGAACTACGGCGAGTCCCTGGTGAATATAGCGGAATCGCGGAAGGATGCGCGCGAGCGCAAAGTAGAGAGACCGAAGGCCGAGGATGGCGAAGACATTCGATGAATAAGCGATGAAGGCATCGCGAGTGATCGCGAGTACTGCGGGGACGGAATCGATGGCAAAGAGAATATCGCTCAATTCCACGGCAATCAGCGCTAGAAGAAGAGGCGTCGCGAGCCATTTCCCCGATTTGCGCACGACAAAATGCGTTCCGGTGTCCTCGTGAGTGACGTGCAGCCACTTGCGGGCCATCCGCACTGGCCAATTTGGTTTCGATGCTCCTGTTTCTACCTTCTCGAAAATCATGCGCCCGCCGACTAGTATTAGAAATCCTCCAAATACATACTCGAAGAAGTGAAAACGCGAGAGAAGCGCAACCCCGCCGAAAACGAAGCCCGCGCGAAGGATCAGCGCGCCGAGAACGCCGTAATAGAGAACGCGGTGCTGCGCCTCGGGCTTGATCTGAAACGCGTGGAAAATGACAGCGAAGAGGAAGATATTGTCGACACTGAGCGATTTTTCCACGAAGTAGGCGGTCAAAAAGTCGAGGCCCGCGACGGGACCGCGGCTGAGATAAACCCACAAGTTGAAGAGCAATGAGATGGCGATCCACATGCCACTGACGAGAAGAGCTTCGCGCAGCTTTACTTCATGGGGCTTTCGATGCAGAACGAAGAGATCGATGAGGAGCAGCGCCAGGATGCCCGCGCCGAACAGGAGCCAGATGCCGAGTGGAGTCGTTGTCATGGAGCGCGCCGGTTGAATTCGATACGGTAGCGGAATCCGCCAACAGAATCGAGTCCCGCGCGGATAGAATTGCTATATCATGAATTGAAATTCAGTCTGCTGCGAAATCGGAGATTCATCCGCGCTTTCGGGGGAGAACAAAATGGACCGTGAGCATTTCTACGCGACGATGAACGGCGAGGGGATGCTGGACTACGAGCTGTATCTCAATACGAAGACGCTTCTTGGTTGCCAGAAGGACTTCAGGGCTTTCTGCAATGGCGACGAGCTTCAATTCCAGATCGTTCACCAGGTCGAAGAGCTGTGGATGAAGCTGATCGGCTACACGCTTCTGGATATCGACGATTTCATCCAGCAGGAGAATACCACTCGGGTGATTACGCTTTTTCGCCGCGTTCATAGCGCCTTGCGGCTGATGACCAGCCAGCTCGATCTACTCGAGACGATGTCGCCGAAGGAATATCAGGAAATCCGGCTGCAGCTGGGCAATGGGAGCGGACAGGAATCGCCTGGATTTCGCACCATCCTGAAGATGCCCGCGCCGCTCTGGCATTCCTTCAAGACGGCGTACCTGGAGAAGCATGGATTGACAGTGGAGAAAATCTACAATTCGGAATACTCCCACTCGGACGCGTACGTGGTGGCCGAAGCGCTCGCGGAATTCGACGAGCTGTTCCAGCGATTCCGTTTCTGCCACATTCAATTGATTCACCGGACGATCGGCCTCGGCGCGAAATCGCTGAAAGGGCGCGCGGTGGATCTGCTGAACGAAGGCCAGCGCGTGAAATTCTTCCCGGAGCTTTGGGAAATTCGGAATCACATGACGGATGCATGGGGCGGAAAATACGGCGTGGTGCGCGATTCAATCGGCAGCCACTAAGACCGAGTGCTGCGCATTCGACGGCGCAGCGCGAAGCGAAGCAGGAGAATCAGCGAGCAAATCAAGATCGTAACGATCACATCCGGCGCGGGCAGGGGCGCGAACGAGAAGAACGTCGGAGGCGGCGACCCGCCGGGGGGAATGAAGAATGGGATTATCGGGATGAATGCGATAGGGTGGCGAAAGAAATGAGCTGGATGCAGCACTCCCTGGGGGGCTCGCACCACGCTGGCGACATTCATTTCCTCAGCAGTCGGCGCTACAGGACTCACCGGAAGCAGCGGCACTTCCGATAGGCGGTTTCCGCAGCGCACTCGCGCAAGATTGAACCCATCCGTGACGAGCGTTTCGCCGCGATGCAGGAGCATCGGCCGCGAAGTCCAGAATACGCCCGAGGGCAGCCGGTACGATACGTAGAATGCCTGATCCCGCCCGAGAGTCACAAAGTTGACGTGCTTCAAGCCGAAGTCAGAGTAGTGGTCTGCGACGACGGGATCATCCGCGACGGCCTCGCGCAGCTCGTCCGCGGACTGAATCCCTCCGGGAATCACGGAATATTGGTAGAAAAACCGCAGATTGGCGGAGGTGTTTACAGACAGCACCGAGTCGGAAGGACGCGGCGGCGCCGGAGTGGAAAACAACGCCAGCGGCTCAGCTCCGCCTCCTCCGGACGATAAGGCCGAAAGCAGAACCATCCCGAAGATGCCGGTGGCGACTAGCAAAAATCCGAAAATTTCGACTAGGCGGAGATCGCGCGAGAATTTCCGGACGACGCGGGGAGAGGACCGCGGAAGGTTCGACCGTAGGCGCCTAAGTATGGGCCGCATATGCGCAAAGTTTTGCAGGGGTCCCAAGTCCCGGAAGGATCGCCGAGGTGACCCACTGAGAGGAATACCATGCACCGCTAATGCCAAGACTTAGTGCAAATCCTGGATGTCTGCGGCGTCGAGAGGGCGGGTAAACGAGCTGTTGACCAGCTTCCCCCGGGCAGAAGGATACACAAATACTCGCCGATAACAAGTGGGGAATGGAGAATATGCGGGTGAACCGGGTTTGCGCCGAATTGGGCTGTAAAATCTTCGCGGCTGCGATGAGATCATTCCCACTCTCAGGAGTAATGGTTCTAGAACCAGAAGAAATGCGCGATTCGGAAAGTTAGGCAAGCCCCTGCCTAGGTTGCGCAATAGTTTGCATACTCGGGGACGAAGCGATTTATCGGAGTGAGTTGACTCCTTTCAGGTATCGACGAGCGTGGATTGCATTTTCAGTGCGCGTCGGCTGATAAAGAGCGCACACGCATTACCCAGAGTTTCCGAGAAACGACTCCAGGCGAGAAGAGATCGTGCGCGTGCGGTCTTGCCGCAGCCGTCGGAGCCATCCCGTGGGGAAAGCCGTCGGCTGTCAGGACGTCGGCAGAAGAATATGAGCATCTTAAGGAATTCTGTTTGCATCAACATAGGTAGCGTTTCTTGAGGCGAGAGCCCGCATTTCTCGGCTTTTTCGACCCAGCCTACCGAAGTTTGGACTTCGATACTTGGAGGCGAAATTGGCGGATTCGTGCGATGTCTTTGTGGTCGGCGGCGGCCCGGCTGGCCTGGCGGCGGCAATATGTGCGCGCCGGAAAGGCTTGACGGTCACTGTCGCGGATGTCGCGGTGCCGCCGATCGACAAGCCGTGCGCCGAAGGATTGTTGCCCGATGCTCTCGAGGCGCTTGCGGGAATGGGAATCCCTTCTGGTGCCCTCGGTGGCTGGGCCGTCGAGAGCGTTCGATTCTTCAATTCGGAAACTTATGCCGAGGGAATGTTTCCGGGCGCTCGCGGAATGGGAGTGCGGCGAACCAAGCTGCACGAAGCGATGCTGGCGCACGCGGCAAATTGCGGCGTGAACTTCCTATGGCGCACCGGAGTCTCGGGACTGGCCGATTCCGGCGTTTGTCTTGGAGACCGGCTATTCGGCGCCAAATGGGTGATTGGCGCAGACGGAGGAGAATCGAGAGTGCGGCGGTGGGCCGGGCTGGATCGCGGCATGCGCGCGAGCACGAGAATTGGTTACCGGAGGCATTACCGAGTTCGTCCGTGGTCGCGCTCGCTTGAAATCTATTGGGGCCGCGAAGCGCAGTGCTACGTAACACCGATCGGCCCGGCTGAGGTGTGCGTCGCAGTTGTGAGCCTCGACCCGAAACTGAGGCTTGAACGCGCGTTAGAAGAATTCCCCGACCTCGCAAGCCGTCTTGCTGGAGCGGAGGCTTCCTCGGCTGAGCGCGGTTCGTTCACCACGACGCGACGCCTCAAGCGGGTGTGGACGGGCCGAGTCGCTTTGATCGGCGATGCCTCCGGGGGCGTTGATGCGATAACCGCCGAAGGACTGAGCCTGGCGTTCCGACAGGCTCCGGCACTGGCTGAGGCGCTCGCGTGCGGAAATTTATCCCGCTATCAGTTGGCGCATCGCCGGATCCTGCATCGGCCGGCAAGAATGGTGCAGTTGATGCTTTTGCTCGGCCGGCATCCGCGGCTACAGCGGTGCGTCACTCGAATTTTTTCCCAGAAACCACAAGTGTTTGAGCGGTTTGTTGCGGCGCATGTAGGCCAAGCATCCGATCCCAATTTGGCTGCTTCCACTCTCTTGCTCGGCTGGCATATGCTCTCGGCCTAGTCGGCCGCATGCTCATGATGAGAATCGGCTCCATTCGTCTGCCAACTCGGGTGATCGTAATCGCCGTGGCACTGGCGTGGTTTCAGCCGGTCACGTGGGCGCAAAGCGCGCCTTCCCATGTCTCTCTCGAACTTGATCCAGGACAATCGAAAATCAATTGGACCTTGACCGCGACGTTTCATACCGTGCATGGAACCTTTGCTTTGACGAAGGGCAGCGTGCAATTTGATCCCAGCAGTGGAAAAGTCGACGGCGAAATCACCGCCGACGCGCGCAGCGGCCAGAGCGGCGATTCCGGCCGCGATAAGAACATGCACGAAAAGGTGATCGAGAGCGGGAAATATCCGGCGATAACGTTTAGCCCCGATCGCGTGGATGGCAAGATCGCGCTGCAGGGCGAGTCAAAAGTTCAGCTCCACGGAATATTCGAGATTCATGGGACCAAGCACGAACTGGCGGTTCCAGCCGAGGTAAATTTTTGCGGTGATCGCTGGACTGCGAAATCTGAATTCGAGATTCCTTACGTTCAGTGGGTGATGAAGAATCCCAGCAATTTTTTTCTGCATGTCGGCGATACGGTCAAGATCGAGCTCGAGCTGACGGGCCGCGCAGTTTTCCCACGCACAAACTAGGCGGTTGTTCCGACTTGCATCCCGAGCAAGTCGCCGATGCGCTCGCGGCAGCGAGCCGCGACGCTCGACCACGAATACGAGGCGCGAACCTGGGCAGACGCGGGGCTTGCGCGCCGCGCGACCTCGTCTCGATGCTCATAAACGTAGCGCATAGTCTCCGCCAGATGGGCGACATTTGGCTCAAACCACGTGCAGTCGTTCGCAAGTGGGCCTAGATGACTTGGGGGCTCGAGCATCGGCACCGCCGTAGCTTCGATGAAATAGCTCGCGGATTCGGGACAGAACTCTCGTGCCGGTCCGAGCCCCGTGGTAATCACAGGTTTTCCGCAAGCTAGAGCCTCGGCGAGCGGCATTCCGAATCCCTCGCCTCGATACGGCAGCACAAAGGCGTCGCAGCCGCGGTAGAGCGC
>DAITPO010000067.1:0-8809 GCA_036833535.1 Candidatus Acidiferrales bacterium
GGCTGAGCAGGCGGCGTTCGAACACAGCCAGCATCCGGGGTTGCTCGAGAATTGGACCGGCGGGGCCAGCGTCGGCTTCGCCTTGGCGCGTGGAAATACGCAGACGACGAATCTTTCTGTGGCGTTCAATGCCGTGCGCTCTACGCCCCACGACCAACTCTCTGCCTATGCCGCGTCCATCTACGCCTCCAGCAATTCGGCCGGGGTCTCCGGAGTGACGGCGAACGACATTCGCGGGGGCGCGCGCTACGACCGCAATATCGTTCCGAAGATCTTCGGATTTGGGAGCGCTGATTTCGAATACAACGAGACGCAGGACCTTGATTTGCGATCGATCCTGAGCGGCGGACTGGGGTACCACGCCATCAAGAGTGACTCGACCACGCTCGATCTCCTCGGCGGCGGCAATTATACGCGGGAGACCTACAGCACCGGCGAGCTGCGAAACACCGGTGGCATCACCCTGGGAGAAGTTTTCTTCCACAAGCTCGGTAAATCGACGATTGTGAACCAACAGATATTCTTCTATCCCGATTTGACCAACACGGGGCAGTATCGCATCGCCTTCGATATGGGGACTTCGACGAAGATCAACAAGTGGCTGGGATGGCAGACGGCTGTGAGCGACCGCTATCTGAGCAATCCTATTGCGGGGACGAAGTCGAACGATATTATTTTGACCACGGGGCTCAACGTCACTTTCAAGCACTAGGTGGTGTGATTTGCCTCGGGAGTGCGTCGACGGAAACGATTGGCCTCAAGACATGGCTGGACGGATTGCAGAGAAGAGATTTGAAATTTCAGATTTGAGATTTCAGAGAAAAGACGAAGGCATGCTGCGCGAGAGTGCGTCCGCGGTTGCGCGGAGCTTTGGTTTGGCGGTGAGGTCGCCGGAGGGCGCAGCAAGCGGCGCCCCTACGAAGATTACAGATGGGCCTGGGAGAAGTTGCGCGATTTTGGCTGAGGCGTGGTCCTCCAACGCTCAGCATTACGCCCGGCGCCCCTACGAAATGCGCGCATTCAATCCGGCTCGGTTCGCGCGGGCCCGAGGATTATTGATTGGGCTTCTTTTTCTTGCCTAGAAGGCCGCCGAGCGTGCTGGCCACTCCTTGAGTGCCTTGGCCGCCTTGTAGCGATGAGCCGAGCTGGGAGCCGAGAGCGCCTGCCATGCCTGCTACGTCCGGAATGAATTTCGGGTCCGAGGTGGTGCCTTGGATCGCGAATGGAATTGTTGTTTTGCCGCCGCTGGTTCCGCCGAGAAGACCACCGACGCCGTTCACTGAGGCACGCATTTTAAAATTCAGCGAGCTGTCGGCGCCCACCGTACCGCCGCCGGTCATCTCGCCGATCGCCGGCATCACCAAATCCATATTTGTGGTCTGAATTCCCTCAGGAGCGACGCGCACGTCTGACGTGAGCTTCTGAATGCTGGTGTCTGCGCTTTTTCCAACGCTTGAAAACGCCGAGAGCGCGGCCAGCTTCGAGCCGAGATCGAAGCCAGCCAATTTTGCATTCTGAAGATTGATGTTTCCTGTGGTGACCAGCTTGTTTCCGGGCCCGTTGACGGCGAGATTCGTGCTCAATGTGCCGCTCTGTAGGGAGGCGCCTTTCGGCAGCACGACGCCAAGTGCCGGAAGCACCGCCTCTAGATCAGACACCGGCATCTCTTGACCGTATATTTTCATATTCAGAATCGCCGCTTCGCCTTTGAGATCGTAGGTGCCGGAGATGTGCGAGGTGGCTTTGCCGATTTTCACCGTTCCGGAACTCAGGACCCCCGTGCTCTTCGGCATGTCGTACGCCGTCGCAAAATCCACATCAACTGGCGTCGCCGAGGGCGACCCGCCTTTGACGACTTGCAGCTTGCTGATTTTCACGGTGCCTTGCACATTCGCCTGGCCGTTCTTCGAGGAGAGAGTGGAATTCAATTCGACCACGCCGCCCAAGCCGGAAGCTGGATCTACGAATCCGCTTTTTGCGAGATCGAAATCGGCGATATTTAGCTTGGCTTCCACCGGGCTCAACGCGGCGTCGTTGGCATCGAGAGGTCCGACGGTGCCGTCGAGCTTAAGTTCGCCGCCGCCGGGCAATTTGGCCGAGAGCTTCAGTGGAAACGAGGTCGCGAGCGACACATTGGTGGCTTCGAAATTGAGATCGTCGTAGGTGGCGCGCTTGGGCGAATTCGTCGAACCGAGGATCAAGCTGCCATTCTTCATCTCGATTTTGCCGATGACGAGATCGGATGGAGCGGAAGAGCTCGAGGACGCCGGTGCGGCAGATTTGGAGCTCGAGCCGGAGGCTAGCGACGAGAAATTCCAGCGGCCCGCGGGGTTTTTGATCAGCGTGACTTCGGGCTTGTCAATTGTGACGCCCGTGACGTGCAGGGCGCGCGAGAAGATGAGCGGCATTAATTCCACGCCAACCTTCAGCGACTTCGCGGTCAGGAACGCAGACTTGCCGAACGCAGGATCATCGGCGATGGAGAGATCATCGGCGCCCAGCGAGCCGGACAGAATCGAGAGGCTGAGATTTCCGACCTGAACCTGGCGGCCGAGAGCGGTGGAGAGTTTTTCTTCGATCGTCGGGCGGAATTGATTGACGCTGATCAGGAACGGCAGCGCGATCAGGATGACGACGATCACGGCAATGGCGATGAGGATGTAGCGAAGTTTGCCCTTCATATTAGTCTCCTTCGACCGGATTGCTTTTGCAGGTGGGCGACGGGCGGATGATAGCACACGAGCGGGCGGAGGGATTCAAGTTGTGCAGTTCGGACATACGGAGTCCGCGCACGATCGGCAATGTTGCCGACACCGCGATCGTAAGATGCCGGCGGGGACGCCGGCGCTACTGTCTATTGCGGGGTCTGTGTGGCGCCGATTTTTGTGCCGATCACTTCGCCGGAGACGATTATTTCTACGCGGCGGTTCTTCTGGCGGCCTTCGGCGGTACTGTTGTCGGCTGCGGGCATGGTCTTGCCGAAGCCCTGCGCGGTGATGGTGCCGGCGTCGAGGCCCTGGTCGATCAGATATTGACGGACGGATTGGGCGCGCTGCTCGGAAAGAGTTTGATTGAACGCGTCGCTGCCGACGTTGTCGGTGTGGCCTTCGACGGTGAGATTTAGTCCGGGATGCGCGAGAACGATGCCGGAGAGCTTGGCGAGGCGCTCGCGGGCTTCGGGGCGCAGATCGTACTTCGCCGTTGCGAATAACACGTCCCCAAGATTTACGACCAGTCCGCGTGGAGAATCGCGCGTTTCCAGAATTTTATTGAATTGCGCAAGGAGGGTGGCCCGCAGCTCCTGCTTCTCGCGCTCGGCTTTTTCGGCGGCCTCTTTTTCCCGCTCCGCCTGCTCTTGCGCCGCTTGCTGCTTGGCCAAGGCTTCGGCTTGAGCCTTCTCCGCTTCGGCCTGGGCTTTCTGGGCTTCGGCGCGGGCTTGGGCTTCCTTTGCGGCGGCCAATTCGGCTTGCATCTTTTGCTTCTCGGCTTCCGCTTGCTGCTTCTCAGCTTCGGCCTGCTGTTTTTCTGCGAGGGCGCGGCGCTGTGCTTCGGCCTCCTGCTCGGATTTCGCCTGAGCTTCGCGCTGGGCGCCGGCTTCGCGCTCCTTGGCGAGACGCTCGTCGTCCTGGCGCTTCACGCTGATGGTGATGGCGTCTTCATAGCTTTGGACAGCGTCGCGGGCTGCTGACGGAACCGATTTCTTCTGCTTGCGGGTCTCGTAATCTTCAGCGCGGGTGAGCGCGTCCGAGGCTTTGGCCCAGGAATCGGCGGCGTATTTGTCTGCGCCGCGCAATTGCGCTATGCGCTTTGCGTTGCGGGCTTGGAGAAGATCGAGCGGCACATTCGGATCGTCATCGAGCGGCGCGAGATTCAGGTCTTTGTAGCGGCTGCGCTGGAGCAGTTCGTATTTCGCGTCTACTGCGTCGACTTGGCCTTTGGTATCCGCGCGCACGATATTTTCGAGAACCACTTCGTCGCTTGGGAACGAGACCGCGTAGTACGGCTCGGCGGTCACGATCAGACCGAACGTCTGCAGCCGCGTGGTTACTTGAACTTTGCTCTTTTGTCCGTCGAGAACGAGCTGACCGAGATTATTCGCGCGACCCTCGGGCGTGATGGCCCAGAGGACGTAGGTGAGATACGCCGCGCCGAATTGGCCGGCGCCGGAGAGATTGTCGAAATTCGCGTTGATGGAGACCGCGCCGTTCTTGGCTTCGACTTTGGCCTGGCCGGTGGCTTGCGGGAGCAGCGCGGTGCCGCGGAAATCGATGCGCGTCGAGCCTTTGGCCATGTAATTTACGGCTTGAATCGTGCGCGTGACGTTGATCTGGATCACCGGCGCTTGCAGTGATTGGCCCTGAGGCTGCGATTGGTCTTGCGCGAAAACGGCCGTGGCGCTCAAGGCTATCCATACGACGCACAGCGCTGCTATTCTCCTCATGCCATTCCTCTTTCCGCTACAGAATCGAATTTGCGAGGCCCAAGGCTTTGAATGAAACTCATTCTGCTACTGGATGAATGGAGTGTCCAGACGGAATGAGTTCCGCGGTGACTAGGGAGCACAGCGTTGCTTGCGATGCTTGGCCGCGTTAAGATGCACGGCCATGCCCGATCACGGCTCTCTCTCCGGTTCGGAAGTCTCACACTATCGAATCATTGAGAAGCTCGGCGGCGGCGGGATGGGTGTGGTCTTCAAGGCGGAAGACACGAAGCTGCGGCGGGCTGTGGCGCTGAAATTCCTGCCCGAAGCGGTGGCCGAAGATAAGCAGACGCTGGAGCGATTCGAGCGTGAGGCGCGCGCTGCTTCCGGCCTAAATCATCCGAACATCTGCACGATTTACGAAATCGGCGAGCACAACGGCGAGCCCTTCATCGCCATGGAATTGCTCGAAGGCGAGACGCTCAAGCACCGCATTGAGGGGCGCGCGTTCAAGACCGAGCAGCTTCTCGATCTCGGCATTCAGATCGCCGATGCGCTGGAAGCAGCGCACTCGAAGGGGATCGTTCACCGCGACATCAAGCCCGCAAATATTTTCATCACCAAGCGCGGACAGGCCAAGCTGCTCGATTTCGGCCTGGCCAAAATTCATCGCGATGCTGCGCACGAGCTCGCCGACGGCGACGCCACGCGCGACGCGGGTGGTGAAGCGGCACGGCAAGCGCTGACGACGCCGGGCGCCGCGATGGGCACGATCGCTTATATGTCGCCCGAGCAGGCGCGCGGCGAAGAACTTGACCTGCGCACCGACATTTTCTCGTTCGGAGTGGTGCTCTACGAGATGGCGACTGGCCGGCAGGCGTTTCCGGGAAATACCTCGGCGATCGTCTTCGATGCAATTCTGAACAAAGTGCCGCCGTTACCAGTTGAAGTGAATCCGTCTCTGCCACCGAAGCTCGAGGAAGTGATCAATCGCGCGCTGGAGAAGGACCGCGAGCTGCGCACGCAGAGCGCTGGGGAAATTCGCGCGGAATTGAAGCGCCTGAAGCGCGATCTGGACTCGAGCCGTCCGAGTACGGCCACGGCATCGGCGGCGAGAGCGATAGCAGCGCCGCTCGCGCAGCCAGCTACACAGAGCGCGACGAGAACCGCACTCTTCGCTCTCGCCGGAGTGGTGCTGCTGGCCGCCGGAATTGTGGCGGGCGTAATAGTGGGCAAACGCATGGCGCATTACACGCCGCCGCTGTTTCATCGCCTTACTTTTCGACGCGGCTACCTCCGCAACGCGCGTTTCGGCCCGGATGGGCAGACGATTGTTTACAGCGCCGCATGGGACGGCGCTCTGCCCGAAATTTTTACGGCGCGGCCAGAAAGTCCGGAATCACGAGCATTGAATATTCCGGACACGGAGATTCTCGCCATTTCATCAACGGGCGAAATGGCCGTGCTGCTCCGGAGTCATTTGCTAGGGCCATGGATGTATACCGGTACGCTGGGCCGAATGGCGTTGGCGGGAGGCGGAGCGCCGCGTGAAGTCGTTGACGATGTGCTGTGGGCCGATTATTCGCCGGACGGATCGAAACTGCTGGTGGTCCGGCGTGAAAACGCCATCATGCGCATCGAGTATCCGATCGGAAATAAGCTCTATGACACGGTCGGCTGGATCGGCAGCCCGAGGATTTCACCAAAGGGCGATATGATCGCGTTTCTCGAGCACCCGGCCCGCGGCGATGACTCCGGGGCCGTTTCGCTGCTGGACCCGCAGGGCCACGTCAAGCAGATTTCAACGGGCTGGATCAGCCTGCAGGGACTTGCCTGGAGCCCGAGTGGTGATGAAGTTATATTCGCAGGCACAAAGGTCGGCGTCGCGCGCTCTGTCTTCGCGGTGACGCGCAACGGCAGCGAGCGGCTCGTTACGCGCAGCGCTGGATATTTGACGCTGCACGATATTGCGCGTGACGGCCGCATGCTGTTGGCACAGGAAGACTCCGTTTCCGTAATCGCGGCGTTGCCGCCGCACGCCTCGCGCGAGATAAATTTGTCGTGGCTGGACTTTTCGGTGGCGCGCGATATGTCAGCGGATGGCGAGCTCGTGCTCTTCGACGAAACCGGCGAGGGCGGCGGCACGACGGGCACCATTTATATCCGTAAGACCGACGGCTCGCCTCCGGTACGCCTCGGCGACGGCATTTCCGTTGCGCTCTCTCCCGACAAGAAATGGGCGATCACCGCTCCGCCGGACCCTGCGGGCCAATTCATGCTCGTGCCTACCGGCGCCGGGCAGTCGCGGATTCTGACTCATGATTCCCTGACCCACTTAGGCGGGCAATGGTTTCCCGACGGCAAGCGCTATCTTTTCGCGGGAACTGAAACGGGACATGGCGTGAGATTCTACGTCCAAGACCTAAATAGCGACAAACCGAAAGCGATCACCGCAGAGGGCGTGAACCCAATTCAGTTTGCCCTGTCGCACAGTGGAGAATTCGTGGCCGGGCTCGGCTCGGACCAAAAGATGTACTTGTATCCAACCGGCGGCGGCGAAGCGCGCGCTGTTTCAGGCGTGGAACTCGGCGAGCGGCCGGTTGGCTGGACGGCGGACGATCGATCGCTTTTCATTTATCGTTATGCAGAAATGCCCGCGCGGGTGTTCCAATTGGATTTGGCAACGGGAAAGCGATCCCTGTGGAAGCAACTCCTGCCGCCCGACGCCGCGGGCGTGGATCACATCGGCGGAATCATCCTCAGCGCGGATCAGAAGTCCTACGTTTATTCCTACTATCCGAATTTGTCGAATCTTTATTTGGTTGAGGGCGCGAAGTAAGTCCGCTTCGCTACTTCGAAGTTCTTGTTTTCCTGATATTCAACATGCGTTCAGGCGCGCTACCGTTGTGCGCGGGCCCCGCGATGGCGGCAAGTCCCCGTTCAATATGGCGAACGATTATTCTATACTTGGATCAGTGCATCGGCGCCGTCCGAAACACTGCGGTCGAAGGAGCAGCTCTCATGCCGGAGATGGATGCAAGTCCCGCCACTGCCGTCGAGCGCGCGCTGAATATTCTCGAAGCCGCGTCACAGCGCCGCGAAGGCCTCACCAATTCCGAAATCAGCCGCCGTCTGGGCATTCCGAAAAGCTCGGCGAGCTACATTTTGCGCACGCTCGAGCGCCGCGGTTATTTGCGCCGCGACATTGAAACGGGACGCTACCGGCTCGGGCTGAAGTTGCTCAGTCTTGGCGGCGAAACGCAAGCGGGCCTCGATATCGCCGAGGTTGCCCTTCCGTTCATGCGCGGACTGGTCGAGCGGCTGGGAATGACGTGTCACCTTGCCGTCGTGGATCAGAACGAAGCGGTGTACATCGAGAAAGTCGAGGCGCCGGGATTCTTCAAGGTCAACACGTGGGTCGGACGCCGCATGTTTTTACATTCGACGAGCGTCGGAAAGGCGCTGCTCGCCTGGATGCCCAAGGCCGAGCGCGACGCACTGCTGCACAATTGCGACTTCAAGCGGCGGACGCCGAGAACGATCACCAGCCACGCGCGGTTGGTGGCGGAACTCGAGCGCGTTCACCAGCAAGGCTACGCCGTGGATGATGAGGAAAACAGTCTCGGTGCGCGCTGCATCGCCGCGCCGGTATTTGACGCTCTAGGGAACGTGGTCGCCGCGTTGGGCGTGAGCGGAACGCTCACGCAGATGGACTCCGCGAAAATGACACGCGTCGAAGACGCGCTTAAGGACACAGCGCGGCGCGTCTCGCGTCAATTGCTCAAGACCGGCGCCGCCTAGTTCCGCATCTCCCTACTGCGTCGCTGGAAATTGCGGATGATAGTCCGGATACGGCGGACGCTTGTAGCTTGCCGCAGGATTCTTCTTCAGTTCCTCGAGCACAACTTCGACGGCTTTTTCGAGTTGCGGATCGTGCCCTTCGCGCACGGCTTTGGGATCCATTTCGACGTCGTAGTCTGGAATGATGCCGTGATTCTCGACTTCCCATTCACCATTCAATCCGTAGATCGCCCAGCGCGGCGCGGTGATGAATCCGCCGTCAATTAATTGCGGGTAACCGCCGATGCCGACGAGCCCGCCCCACGTGCGCGTGCCGACCAGCGGCCCGATCTGTAGCTTGCGGAAATACCAGGGCAAAGCATCGCCACCCGAGCCCGCATAACGATTAACGAGCATCACTTTCGGGCCGTAGATCGCTTCCGTGGGAACCGAGATGTCATCGCCCAGGCGCGTCATGACGCGGTTCAGGATCGGCCGGTGCAAATAGTCCACGATATAGTCGGCCAGGAAGCCGCCGTGATTGAAACGCTCATCAATCACCGCGGCCTGCTTGTCCACTTGCGAGAAGTAGTAGCGATTGAAATTTAT
>DAITPO010000067.1:8909-19372 GCA_036833535.1 Candidatus Acidiferrales bacterium
CAATCACCGCGGCCTGCTTGTCCACTTGCGAGAAGTAGTAGCGATTGAAATTTATATAACCACCAAACGCGGTATCCGGCAGGTGAACGTATGCGACCCGCCCTCCAGTCATCTCCTCCACTTTGCGCCGATTGTCTTCCACCCACTTGAGATGACGAAGCGAGAATTCGTTATCGAGCGGCACGACCGTAGCATCGTGGGAGCCGCTGCCGTCTGCGTTTGGCCCGACCTTGATTACTACCTGCTTTCCTGCAGTCTCCTCGAAGTAGCTGTAGAGATTGTCGGAGGCGTGGAGATCGCGGCCGTTGACGGCCAGCAGATAGTCGCCGACGTCGACGTTGACTCCTGGCTGGGTGAGCGGCGCCATGAGTTCTGGATTCCAATTCTCGCCGTCGAAGATGCGCGCGAAGCGGTAGCGGCCGTTCTCGATCTTGTAGTCTGCACCGAGAAGACCGGTGCGGACCTTGCGCGGTTCGGGAGCGTCTCCGCCGCCGACGAACATGTGCCCGACGCTCATGTTGCTCAGCATTTCGCGGAAGAGGTAGTTGAGGTCCGAGCGGCAGGCGATGTTGTCGAGATACGGCGCGAAGAATTTCTCGGCGGCGGCAAGATCAAGACCATGCGCGTGCGGGTCGTAGAAGAAATCGCGCTCGATGCGCCAGATTTCGTGATAGATCTGCCGCCACTCGGCGCGCGGGTCGACGTGAACTTCCATTTCGCCGAGCTTCAGCGCGCCGTCACCCGGCTTCGGCACGGATCCCGTCCCGGTGATAAACCATTGATCTCCCATTTTGTAGAGCATCTTTTCGCCATCGGCGGAAATCGAGAACGCGGACACTCCTTCGAGGTACTTCTCCGTCTTGCGCGTCTTGAGCGTGAATTTCTGCAGCGTGAATGCGGGCGGGCCTGCAAAATTTGGAACTTGAGCCCCTTCGGCGAGATAAATTTCGCCTTCTTTTCCAGCGGTCAGGCCGAAATAATTGCGCGCGGGGATCGGCAGAGCGACGATTCGTTGTCCGATGTGCTCGAAGTCGATGTCCACCTTCGGCGGCTCTTTCGGCTTCTCTTTGTCTTTATCTTTGTCTTTGTCCTTATCTTTGTCTTTGCCCTTGTCGACATCGGCGCTCGCTGAATCTTTGGACTTGTCGTCCTTGGCTTTCTCTTCCTTGGCCTTCTCTTCTTTCGATTTCTCCTCGTCGCTCTCCGGCGCCACGGGCGATGCAACGTCCTTCTTCAGTACCGCAGCGTAGATGCTGCGCGTCACCGGGCGTCCTACCGAACTCATGCCCGCTTCGTTGGCGAGAGCAACATCGGTGCTCGCGGTGAAATAGAGATATTTGCCGTTCTTGTCGAAGTCGGGCGAACTCGTATCGCTCATGCCGTCGGAAATTTGCTCGGCCTTGGCGGTCTCGAGCGAATAAACGAAGACAGCGTGGAGATTGTTCGGCAACGGTTTCGTGTAGCTGATCCAGCGGCTGTCCGGCGACCACGCCTGACCGAATGACGGGCCCTGGTCAAAGCGCATGGTGTCCACTCGGACGGGAGTTCCCTTCTCGATCTCGACGAACCAGAGATTCAGGCGCTGATCTTCATAGGCAATCTTTTTGCTGTCATGAGACCATGTCGGCGAGTAGTAATACGCCGGCGGATTTCCCAGGCCGATCTTCTTTACAGGGCCGAGACCGTTCTGCGGCGCGATATGCAGCGCGTACTCGCCTGTCTCGTCGGAAAAATACGCGATGAACTTGCCGTCGGGCGACCACGAAGGATCGCGGTCGGCAATCGCCGGCGAATTCGTCAAGTTCCGGATGTCGCCCTTCTCGGCCGGAACGGTGAGAATCTCTCCATGCGTTTCGAAAACCGCGCGCGCGCCGCTCGGAGATATGCCCGCGTGCAGGATTTTCTTCGCATCCAGCTTCTCGAAATGCGGCCGCACTTCGGGTAAATCGCCTGCAGCGTGAATGTTTACTGCGTGAGTCTGGCTCGACGCGAGATCGTAGAGCAGGATGTGGCCGAATTCTTCGATCACAATCCCATCCGGCCCCGCTGATGCAGACTCGAATTCCAGCCCGCTGTTCTTCACCACTTCGGAGATGTTGTGGGATCCCAAATCGTATTCGAATAAGCCGTACAGGCCATTGCGATCCGAGAGGAAATAGATTTTGTTTCCGATCCACATCGGATTGAAATCGTTCGAATTGTTTTCCTGCGGAATTTTCTGCTCGATGTTCGAATCCGCCAAATTGACGATCCAGATTCGCTCCGTCTGTCCTCCGCGGTAATGCTTCCATGCATGCTCCCACTGAAAATCGGGAACGTACGCCAGACGCGCCGCATCGGGCGAGTAAACGCCGTGGTCCGCTGCTGGCAGAGGCAGCTCGGTGGGAAATCCTCCGGCCGCCGGCACGGTGAAAAACTTCGCCGGGTCCGTGGCGCTGTCGCGCGTCGAACTGAACAGCACGTTTTGGCCGTCCGGCGTCCATCCGATGGCCACATCCGCGGCGGGATGCCAGGTCAAGCGCTTCGGAACGCCTCCCGTGACCGGCACCACGTACACATCTACATTGCCGTCATACTGCCCGGTGAACGCGATCTGCGTGCCGTCCGGCGAAAAATGTGCGCCGCCCTCGTGACCACCCGACGTGAGCCGCTGCGCCTCGCCGCCGTCGCGGCTCACCACCCAGATATTGCCCGCATAGCTGAAGGCAATCTGCGTCCGGCTCAGCGAGGGATCGCGAAAGAGGTACAGCTCGTGCTGCTCAGCGCTCGAGAGCGCAATCGGCCAAGCCAGAAAGACCGCGAGAGCGAAAACATTCACGAGCGCAAAAACCAGCCGCCTCAGAATTCCGGATGTTGCATCCATCGAATGCCTCCACGATCTGGGATTGGGGAGAGCGACGCGCGAGACCGAACTGCGAATTCTACTACAGGCTTGGGAATGCGCCGCGAGTCTCCGTAAAAATCCGCGCAGTCCTGGCGCTGCAACATCATCAGCCGATTCGACGCGCGGCAGGGGCAGTGGTTAGCGAAGGCTTATCACGACAGAGGGGAGGAGACTATGAGCGGCCGGAAGGATCGTCAAACGAAGGCGATTCATCGGCGGATTCAAGTGAAGCGTCCATGTCCGTCGTGGCGTTGCGGCGGCGATGCGCCAGCACAAAGATCCCGGCGAAGATAAAGAGCGGGGGAAACAGCATGATCAGAATGCCATGCCGCAACGCTTCGGCGGTACGCGGGCCGGCTGCGGCTGCATTTTGATAGCACATCGCGCAGCTCTGCGCGTAGAGAACCGAAGGCGCGGCAATCAGCGCCACGAGTGCAAGACCTCGCTTCAATATCCTGATAGTTGATTCGAAAGCTTTCTGCATGTCTCGCATCCGTCGGCATATTACTCTCAGCGCGCCTCGGGAGCTACACATTTTTGCCGTCGGCTTGCGGTGCGCTGCCGCCTACTGATCTTTACCCGGCTTACCCGACGCACCTGGAAGCAACGAGTTGACCTTCGATGCTGCTGTCTCCGCCGGCTTCGATGGAGTGGCAGCGGCGCCGCCGTTTCCGCCATTGCCTAGATAGCGCATCGCCGCGGCCGCGAGGCCGTCGAGCGCGCCACCGCCGCCGTTGCCGCTGGTAACCAGCACGTCCGGAACAAACTTTGACGTACCTTCGGAGAGCGCGGTAATCACGTTTACAAGCGCGGTCGCATTCGATCCAAGCGCGCGAACTTGCGCCTCGTAGCCGCGCGCGCGCGCCAAACCGACGGCTTCGACCTGCGCGCCCTGAGCTGCGCCGGTCTTGCTGATATATTCGGCTTCGCCCCGTGCCTCTTCCGTGCGTGCATTCGCGTTGTTCGTCTTGATGTCCACGCCGACTTTAGACTTCGCCAGATCGCCCTGCATCTCTGCAGTTCCCTTCGCGTTCTCCATGGCGATGCGCTCGTCCTGAGCGGCCCGCTGCTTCTTGTACGTGTCGATCTCCTGATTCGCGATTTCGCGCTGGGTCAGTACCTTCACAAGGTCCGGAGGGAAAATGACATCCTGGATGTAGACGCCTCTCGTCTCGACACGGTATTGATCGAGCTGTTCCTTGATGTGCTTGAACGCCTCTTCCTGCACCTGCTGCCGCGTTTCGATGAAGCGAACCGCCGGCATGCTCTGCAATTTGTCGCGAAAATGATTCCCCACCGCGGCCTGCAGGACTTCGTTCACCAGATTCATCATCGTCCCGACCATCGAGATCACCCGGGGCGCGTTCGTGTCGGGAACGTGGATCTGCACTTGCAAGTCAATCTGGAATACGAATCCTTCTCGGCTCTTCGCTTCGATCTGCGTAAGCTGCGCGTCAAGATTATGAGCCTGTGAAACCGCCTCGGCCCAATTCAACGTCAGTATGGAAGTCGGAACAATTTCCGCCTGATAGCAACGGGGATTGAGCGGATATTTCCCCGTGCGCAGCGCCTCTTCCCAGATGCCGCGGTGGCCCGGGCGTACCAGCGATCCGAACTTGAAGTCGGAGCCGGAAGTATCCTGCGTAGACAGGCCGACGTAGGCCTTGATGACCGCGACCTGGCCTTGTTGCACGACGAGCATCCACACCAACTCGACGGATACCAGGAACGGATTGAGGGCGTAAGCGCCATAGAGCAACGGATCGTGCTGCAAGCCGATGCGGCCTCCGTTATCTAGGAACGCCTGATAATCCTGATAATTGTTGTGCAAGTTGTTCTTATTTCCGAGAAGCACGTCGATGATTTCACCATCCGTGGCGCTGGCCTTCTCCATCTTCTCGATGTCGGCGAATCCACCGAGGCGGCCGGCAAAATCGCCGGAAGGCAGCGGATCGCCCTCGAAGGTGGTCACGATTCCGACCATGTCCAACGACGCGCCGTCTTTGCCGACGGGCCGCGGCTCAATGCGCACGAGTTCGAGTTGTTGCGGTGTCAGGCCAAATGCATCGGGCGAAAGTTTGCCGAGCTTGCTCGCCCGCGAGCGGAGGTCGGGAGAAATCGGCAGGCCAAAAACCTGGCTCTTCGTCAACACGATGAAGCCAACCGGATGAATCGGCGCCAGCGTCCCGGGAGGCAGCACCGGCCGCTGCACGCCTTTCTGTCCTCCGCTGATGACGAAGGAGCGGAGGTCGGAAAAATTTCCGAACGACTTCTTGAAAACTGCCGATTTTGCCCCGATCGGAAGCGGCGCGCCTACTTGTGAAATCACAACCCCGATTTCGCCGGCCGGGACCTGGACCCACGGAAACTTCTGCACTTCGTAAAACAACCAGGCTTTCCATCTCAAGCCGGGCATCAGAAGATCGGCCTGGTAACCAGGCTCGCCGTTAAAGGCGATGGCGTTGTCTTCGCTCAACTTGCGGAACGACACGCGCTTGAGCACCAATCCAATTTCAGCCGGGCCAACGCGCCGGATGGACATCAATATGTAGAAAACAATCAGAAATATCGCCGCGGCGATCCACGCGGATAGCGGGAAACCGAGCAACATGGGAGGGACTCCTTTCCTTCTCTGCGGCCATCGTGCGCCTGCCGCACCTTAACTGTCAAGTTAACGCGGGACAGCGAATTGGAAGTAGAAAAGCAGCACTGCGAGGAACGAAAACGGCGGCGAGCTAACGCGCGGTGATGACGTATCGCTTTGGCGCGGGGCCGATATATCGGAAGGGATAGCAGGTTACGAGCGTCAGCGCCGGCTCGTTGGTGGAATTCAATACGCTGGTGTCGTTCGGCGCGACGATCGCTCGCTTCGCCACGTGATAGCTGAATGTTCCGCGAGCTGTCTCTAGAATCAGCGTATCGCCATCCTTGAGCTGGCCAATCTTCCTGAAGAATGAATCGCGATGCCCCGCGAGGCCAATGTTCCCCGGCTGGCCAGGCAAAGCGGTTCCGGGAATATGGCCGACCGCATGGCGAAGCGTGTCGGTGTCATCGCCTTCGATGACCGCTTCCGAAACCTTCAGCCGCGGGATATCGATGCGGGCGACGAGGTCGCCGCGCAAAATGTGCACGCTGGTAGTAGGAGCGGGCATAACGCCGTCCGGCATGGCCCCCGTTCTTGACGGCGCCGAAACCTTTTCTCCTACAGCGGCGCTTTCGGCGCTCCTGCGCAGCAGCGCGTTCATCCTCCGATTCTGGTCCTGCTGGAAGAAATATGCGTCGGCCTGCACGTATGCGAACCAGCCGAGAGCCACAACCGCAATCGTCCAGAGGACGGCTTCAAGCATTTTCCTGAGCGCGTGCAGGATTGCCGCGCGCAGCGGCATTCGCGGCGGAGAATTCCCCTGAAAGCCGTCGCTTAGATCTAGGTTGTAAGTTGCGTGTGCCATCGAAGGTTTTGAGAGCCGGCGCCGTTAAATTTCACGACGCGAAAGAGACTCGCGCGAGTCCAGCGCCCGCGATTCGGAAAAATCGCGAGCGCCGGACGTCGCAGTCGTTTAAGACGGCTGGCGGCCGAAATGCCGCAGCGCAAGCGCTCCGCCCAGCGCCAGCAAGCCGGCAAGGCCAATCAGCGGTTCATCGCTGGCGGTCTTGGGCAGCTCTGGGGCAGGTTGCGGTTCGGTCGATTGCGGTGCAGCTTGCGCGGGCTCCTGTTGCGGCGCAGGTTCCGGCTCGGTTACAGGTTCAGGAGGAGTTGTCTCAGCAGGCTGCGTGGTTGCTGCCGGAGCGGGCTGCTCGGGCGGAGCAGCCGGCACTTCCGTCTCGTTCACCTGCGAGATCGCAGTAGCCGTCTGCTTCGGATACACAAATTCCTGTCCGAAGTTGTCCCCAGGATAGAACCATGCCTTCAACGCTACGGGTTGGCCTATAGGCCGCTCTTCGTAAGCGAGAATGGTGTCGCCAGATGGTTCGAGCTGATAGTTATTGATGGCCAGCACTGTGGTGATCAATCGCGTGCCGTCCGCATTGAATACCTGCACGATATGGCGATCGGACGGGCTCTCCATCAACCGGAAAGTGTACGTTCCGGGCTGTAGGACGGTGCCGGGAATTTGGACTGGCTCATTCACCGTAACTTTGGTGGTCTTGTCCCATTCGTCCGCGCGAATTCCGCTCAAGGATGCCGCGGCAATCAGCGCCGCAAACCCCACGAGCGCCAGGATTCGAAGTGATTTCATTTCGTATCCTCCTAAGTTTCATTTTGTGCTGGGCTCGTGATGACGCGCGACTCACTGGCTGACGGGCAATTCGCTGCGCTTCACTTGTAGAGTGCAACATAAAACCGCGGCGCGAGCCAATACCCAAAACCCCGTATTCTGGCCCTCCGGGGAACTTACAGATTCCCGGCCGGTTATCGGACAGCGCGCTGTACAAACGAAGAAAGAGGTACTAAGTTCGGCGTGCACATCGGCATCGTGAGGCCGCGAGTGCTTGGGCGTCGCCGATAGAGAATCAAGCTTTGCGGCGCGCAACATCGTCGCGACGAACTGCCACAAGGAGCTTCGCCATGAACGCAGTACCTACAGCGTCGCCGGAATGGCCCTGGCCGGATTCTTTGGACGCATTGATCGCGGCTCCGAACCATCACCGGTTGCTATTCGAAAATGAGCGCGTCCGCGTTCTCGACGTGCTCATCCGGCCGGGCCAGCTTGTGCCCGTGCACACCCACAAATGGCCCGGCGTCATTTACGTGCAGAGCGCCAGCGATTTCATCCGTCGCGATGGCGAAGGAAAAGTGATCTTCGATTCACGCGCGGCCGGCGTGCCGCAGATCGCGCCTGTCGTACAATGGCTGCCTCCGCTGCCGCCGCATTCGGTGGAAAACATCGGCGGCGCCGACATTCATCTCTTTTCCGTCGAACTGAAGGAACCTCATGCCGAATGATGTAGAGCTGCTCGCTTCCTACTGGACCATCGCCGGCGGCGCTTTGCCGCTTACCAACAAGGAGTACAGCCCGTTCGATTTCAAAGCCAGGGTCGAATCGGCAGCGCGCGCGGGATTCAAAGGATTCGGAATCTGGCACGCCGACTTGTTTCACATCCTCGAAACATCCTCGCTGAAAGAGATGAAGCAGATTCTCGACGACAATGGCTTGGAGCACATCGAGCTTGAATTCCTCACCGACTGGTTCCTCGACGGCGAACCCAAAGCACAATCGGATCTTCTGAAACGAAAACTGCTGGCCGCAGCCGAGGTTCTCGGCGCGAGGCACCTCAAGGTCGGCGATCTGAAGAAACAGATCACGCCGATGCCGCAACTTATCGATGCATTTGCGTCCCTTTGTGCGGACGCCGCGAATCACGGCACTCGCGTCGCATTTGAATTGATGCCCTTTGCGATGATATCTACTCTTGCGGATGCTCTTACGCTGGTCCGCGGCGCGGGCGCGAAAAACGGCGGCCTTCTGATTGATGTTTGGCATATCTCCAAACTTAGAATCCCATTTCGCGAACTAGAAAAGATTCCCCCGCAATTTCTGCTTGCGGTGGAGCTCAACGATGGCACTTTTGAAGCGCCGTGGACGCTTCTTGAGGACACCATCAATCACCGGCGCCTCTGCGGTGAGGGCGAATTCGACGTGAAGGGATTTGTAGCAACGCTGCAACACGCCGGTTATACGGGCCCGTGGGGAGTTGAAGTCTTATCCAGCGAATTCCGCAAGAAGCCGTTGGAGGAGCTAACGACCCGGTCTTTTAAAACCGCGATGGATCAATTCCAATCGTAAATGCCTTGCTGGGGGGGCGGGATTACAACGCTCGAAAAACCCCTATACCGCTGCTGCTTGCACTGCCAACACCGACTTCACGCCCTGAATAATCTTTTCCTCGCTTGGCAGAACGAACCTCTCCATCGGCTCGCTGTACGGAATCGAAGTATCGAGCGCCGTGACCATCTTCACGGGCGCTTTCAAGTATCTGAACCCGTGCTCTGCCACTTCGCCGGCAATCACCACGGCGGCTGAAGATTGCCTCGGCGCTTGATCCACCAGCACCAAGCGCCCGGTTTTCTTCACGGAATCCACAATCGTCTTAACATCCAGCGGCGAAAGCGTCCGCGGATCGATCACTTCCGCGCTTATCCCCTCTCTCGCTAGGATTTCGGCCGCGGCCAGAGTCTTTTTTACCATCCAGCCCGTTGCTACGATCGTCACATCCGTCCCGGCCCTCTTGATGTCCGCCACTCCAAACGGAATCAAGTATTCCCCGTCCGGGACTTCGCCTTTCTCTAAAGTCAGCATGTAATGGTGCAAATAAACAACGGGGTTATCATCGCGAATCGCCGAAACCATCAGCCCCTTGGCGTCCGCGGAGCACGAAGGAATCGCCACCTTCAACCCCGGAATTCCCATCATCGTGTGATAAATGCAATTCGAATGTTGCCCCGCCCAACCGGCCGCAAATCCGAATCCCGCCTTGAACACCACCGGCACTTTCACTTGCCCGCCGGACATATAGCGCAGGCGCGGCGCCTCGTTGATCACCTGATCGAACGCCACCAGCATGAATTCGCTCATGTACAACTCAACGATCGGCCGCAAGCCCGTCATCGCCGCGCCTACCGCGACGCCCAGTTCCGCCGTTTCCGAAATCGGCGTAATTCGCACGCGGCTCTTCCCGAATTTCTTCACAAACGGGTCGCGATCGGTCATGGCCATATTCTGCCCGTAGTAGATGACGTTCGAATCGCGCGCCATCTCTTCACCAATTGCGGTAGCGATCGCTTCCGCGAACATCATTTCACGCGCCATGCTGCACCTCCCTGGTACCGCTGGCGTCCCCGCCGGCATCTTACGAGCAACAGCGTAATCAAGTGCCACAGATCAGCGCGGACCCAGTTCGTCAATTAAGCGCATTGAACTTCACGCGTAAACGTACTTCACAGCATCTTCCGGCGCAGGCAGCGGGCTAGCCAACGCGAATTTCACCGCGTCTTCCATCTCAGCCCGCGCCGCATCCTCAATCAGGCCAGCGTCCATCTCAGTCAGCGTGTGATTCGCAATCAGCGCCGAACGGAACTTAGGCAGCGGATCCCGCGCCTTACCCGCCGCGAATTCCGCCCTATTCCCATAAACTTCCACCGCCTCGTGCTCGTTGAATTGCGTCGGCACCGGCGGCACCGTGATCGCGTTTCCATGCGGGCTGAGCCGGTAAAATCTCGATTCAATCAGACTCGGCCCCAGCCCCGCCCGCGCGCGATCTACGGCAGTCCCAACTTCTTTGTAAACCTCAAGTGGGTCAGTGCCATCCACGGTCACGCCCGGAATGCTGACAGCCTTCGCCTTCTGCGAAAGCGGATCGCCAGCGATCCAATTCGCGTCTTCAAGACTCACATGCGTATAGGCCTGATACTCATTGTTCTCGAGCACGAAAACGACAGGCAGCTTCCAAACCGCCGCGAGATTCAGCGTCTCGTAAAAAGCCCCCTGCTTCGACGCCCCATCGCCGAAAAAGCAATAAACCACCTGCCCGGTATTCTTCACCTGCGCCGTAAGCGCCGCGCCCGCCGCGTGCGCAATGC
>DAITPO010000068.1:0-10742 GCA_036833535.1 Candidatus Acidiferrales bacterium
GGCTTGGCCTGCTTTTCCTGTTGCGCGGGCTTGGCCTTCTCCTCCTGTTTCGGAGGCTTGGCGTCTTGATCGTGTTGATCCTGCAGTGCGTATGTGGGAACAGCCGCTCCGAGAAGAAGGAGCAGAATCCCCGTGCCGATTAGTCCAACTGGTTTCATGAGTGTTGCCTCCGTTACGGTGATTTCATGCGCCCCTCGATTCTTAGCGTTGGGCGCGCTTCGTACTTCCTGTGTTTCTGTTCGGTCGATGACACGCTAGCCTTCCGGCTATCGTTCATCCAGGTTCATTTACGTCCCAACGTGTATGCGGGAAAGCGAATGTAAAACTCCAAAGACGTTCAGCAGCCACAAAACGGTGGCGATCACCACGACGCCATTCAAAATCGATTTGATAGAGTTCTGCATCGGTATGAAGCTGTTGACCAGCCAAAGCAGGACACCCACCACCACCAGAACTAGCAATACTTGAAGTAAAGGCATGAACTATTGACCTCCATTTCTTCGCAGGCAGACACTCCGACCGGTCCCAAGGCGTTGCACCCTTATTCTCGATTGACCCAGGTGTTTCTAGTGCCGGCTGGAGTGGGAAGGGTCCTGCGATCTCCAGTGTTAGGCGGAAGCTCTTGGACTTCTTAGCGCCTTGGTTCTCTTGCTCCACCCATACGCCAGCATCTTAGAAGGAGGGACGATAAGTGTCTGTTCAGTTGTGCACACATTTGCACCCGGCTTGCGGATTTGCGGCCGCATGCTACGATAATTGGCAGGGAGGCGCGGGTGTCCATGGCAGCTACGGCTTCAAATCGCCCGAAACCCAATGGCAGCAAGGTGTTTAACGTTCAAACATTTCTCGATTCGGCGGGTGTGGCCCGGAGAGTTGCGGAGTTTAAGAAAAAGGAAACGATCTTCTCGCAAGGGGATCCCGCTAAGAATGTCCTATATATTCAAAAAGGCGGGGTGAGGCTCTCGGTCGTCAATGAAACCGGCAAGGAGGCCGTTGTCGCGGCATTGGGACCAGGCGATTTTTTTGGCGAAGGATGCCTCGCCGGCCAGCCGATTCGAATCGGGACGGCCTCGGCCATTACCGCGACAACCGTGCTTATCATTGAAAAGAAGGAAATGATTCGAGTGCTCCACCATGAGCACGCATTCTCCGACCGTTTCATTTCCTACATGCTCTCGAGGAATATCCGGGTTGAGGAGGATTTGATCGACCAGCTCTTTAACTCCAGCGAGAAGCGGCTGGCTCGCACGCTCTTGCTGCTCTCCCGCTACGGCAAGGAAGACAAACCCCAGCGCGTGCTTCCCAAAGTTTCGCAAGAGATGCTGGCGGAAATGGTGGGCACAACGCGATCACGCGTGAATTTCTTCATGAACAAATTCAGAAAACTGGGCTTCATCAAATACAACGGCGGACTTCAGATCAACACCTCGCTTCTGAGCGTTGTCCTGCACGACTGACGAACGGTTTCTCGCTGGATGCATTTATCGCGTGTTGAATAATACAGTGACATTCCGATCTGGCTCGGCCGTCGTCGGTCCACGGGAAATCCGGGGGTACGGCGAGATTTTCAGGCACAGGGGCACCGTCGCTTGCCTCGCAGGCCTGGCGGATTCTGCGGCAACTCGGTCGGAGTCGCCCGCGTCCGGTGGGACCGCTGTGGCGTAGAGGAGCACGACATGGCAATTCCGTATTACCACGTTGATGCGTTCACTGGCGAGCTGTTTGCAGGTAACCCCGCGGGGGTGTGCATCCTTCCAGCGTTTCTCGCGGATAGCGTGCTGCAGAAAATTGCGATTGAGAACAGGCACAGCAACACGGCTTTTGTTGTTCCGCGCGCGGATGGTGATTTCGACTTGCGCTGGTTTACGGCGAAGATCGAGGACGACCTATGCGGGCACGCGACCTTAGCATCGGCCTATGTGCTCGCGCTGCGGCAGCACAATGTGTGGCCGGTTCGCTTCCACACCCGCAGCGGCATTTTGACCATCGCGCGGGACCAAGACAGCTTCGAAATGGACTTTCCCGCGAGGCCGCCCCAACCCTGTGAGACGCCCGTCGGGCTCTTAGCAGCCTTGGGTTTGAAAGCGGCGCCAGTCATGAAATTGCGCGATTATCTGGTAGTGGTGGAGCGGGCTGTGCAGGTGCGAACGCTCGCGCCCGATATTGCCGCTCTCGCGAAACTGGATATCGGGACCGCCGGAGCAATTGTCACCGCTCCCGGCGAGGGTGAAGTGGATTACGTGTGCCGATTTTTCGCGCCGTCGATCGGAATCGATGAGGACCCAGCGACCGGCTCGATCCACTGCACGCTGGCGCCGTATTGGGCGGGGCGGCTGGGCAAGAACACGTTTCGTGCGCAACAACTCAGTGCCCGCGGTGGATGCATGCGGTGCACAATCGCCGGCGATCGCGTGAAGATCGCCGGAAGGGCGCGCTTGTACGTACAGGGCACGCTCGAAATCTGAAGCGTATGCCTCCAGAGCGAGAACCTAGCTTGCATTCCTGTCAACGAATTCGTGGCAATTTGCCTCTAAAAAGGCGGTGAAGTTTTGGCGACGGCCGGAAGCTGGGACAGAAATCCAGAGGTGTCAGTATATTATTCAATTCTCAATAATTAAAGATTGGGTGGCACGCGTGATAGCCGCCTTCGCACACGGCCTTGCACCAAGGGCGCCCTACGTGTGCCTTTGCCGGCGATCTTGAGCTTGCTCGGAATGGCCATTCGCGTCTAGCCAGGACAAAAGACAACGAATGCTGCCGCGCGCCAATGCGATGCTCGAATCAGCGGCGCCGTAGTAGAGATTGATGGTGTCGCCGTCGGCTGCGATCGTGTAGCCGCACGGAAACACAACGTCTTGGACGTCTCCGTGACGTTCGTACTCCGCTTCAGGGGCAAACATCCAGGAATCACCCCGAATCAGGCATTTTTCCGGCTGTTCAATATCAAAGAGGGCCAGGCCAAGCCGATAGATGGAGCTTGAGGGCGTTGTTCGCACGCCGTGGTAAATCATCAGCCAGCCTCTTGGTGTCTCGATCGGCGGCGGCGACATTCCTATCTTGTTCGCGTCCCACCAGGCGCCACGCCGGGCTTCGAGCATGAGCTTGTGGTCGCCCCAATGGCGGAGATCGTCGGAGTAAGAGATCCAAATGTGAGCGCCGAGAGGCGTCATGGGGCGATGGATTAACGCCCAGGATCCGTTGATCCTTCTAGGAAGCAGGGCCGAATCTTTATCGTCCGGCGACATGATTACGCCGAGTCTCTCGAATGTATGGAAGTCCTTCGTGAGCGCGAGAGAGACACCGGGGCCGCCGCGCGAGTAGGACGTGTAAGTCACCGCAAATTGCTTGAGTTCCGGCACCCAGGTAATGCGCGGATCCTCGATGCCCCACACTTCCTCGGGGAATCGCTCGGGGTCGGGCATTAGCGTAGGCTCGCGATCGATCTGCCACCCATCCACGCCGTTTGCCGAGCGCGCCGCGCACAGGTGCGAGAGGCCGCGGCGATCTTCGACGCGGCAAAGCAGCAGAGTGGACCCGTCGGGCAGCAAGGTGGCGCCCGGATTGAAAACGCTATTCATGGAGTAGGGCCAATCTCTCGCGGTCAGCAGCGGATTCGATGCGTGCCGGTGAAACAAAGTGTCGTGTTGAATCATCATCTCTCTCATCTACTATCTGACCGCAAGAATCCGCGAGCTTTCACGCGGTGCAGCAGGGCAAGAAGACACTGAAGGGGTGGTCAAGACTTGTTGTCTGTCGCGCCTGATACTTCCAATTTGCGCATCTCCAGCAATGCCATGAGGAATGAAAGCGTCGATTCTGCGCCCTGGTTCTCATTGGCTCGATCGGGATGCAGACCATCGCGGCATCCGCCAGTGGTGGGATCGTAGAGCGCAATCTGCAAGTCGTTATCTCCCAGGAACCAATTGAAAGCAGTCCACGCTTCTTTCCGCCAGCGGTCCTCTCCCGTGGCGCGATAGGCTTGCAGAAAAGCTGAAACGGCCGCACAGGCTTCCACGGGCTGCTGATCGAAGCGGGCTTTTTCCGTCGTCTTGGAGTGGAAACCGTGCGAACCGATCGGCACGAAGTGGCCCTTTACGTCACAACACTGCACCGTCGCCAGCCAATCCAAGGCCTCGAGCCCGGCCGATACCATCGCATCATTTCCGCCGCGCATTCCTGCGCGAATGAGCGCCTGCGGTAGTCGAGCGTTGGAGTACGCCAGTTCGTTCTCAAACCATTTCCAGTCCGCCGTGCGGTTGGCTCGGTAGGCGTCCAGCAAGCGATTGGCAAGCGAGTCGGCCGCGCTCAGAGCGGCGCGATCCCCGGGAATTGCTTCGAGATATTCGAGCAGACCCAGCAGAGCGAAAGCGCAGGCCCTGGGACTCCTGAATTCCACGGCCGCGGGAATGGCCAATTCGAACAAGCGTGCTGCGGCTCCTCGCAGCCCAGCGTCCTTGGATCTGCCCAGAACGGTGCCCAGGCCCCAGACGGCGCGCCCGTGGCTGTCTTCCGTACACTCCGGATCGTTCCATTGGTGGTCATAACTCAGGGAATTTCTGAATCTTTTGGAGATGGGATCGAAAGCCAGCCACAAAAAGGCCAGATAACGCGAAGCGAGGTCGAGAGAATCCTTTGGACTACAGCTTCCGAATTCTTCCAGGAGAATTGCGACGATCAGAGCGCGCGCGTTGTCATCGGTCGTGTAGCCTTCCGGGTAGTTCGGAATGACGAAGACCGCGTGTTCCACGATTCCCGTCTGGTCGGTCATGCGATACAGATGATCCAGCTTGACCGGCGGAAGGCGATCTAGAGCCTTTTCTGTGTTCTGAGCGGAAAAAGTGGCGCGCGGCTTTCGCAGACGCTCGTTATAGACGCGTTCGAAGCTGCCCATATAGAGCTGCGCCACGCGATGCCAGACCATGTCTCGGGTGTAGAGGTAGGCGCGTTTACGCATGGCATGCCGCGCGGTGCCGTTTTCCAACAGCTCGATCGTTTTCGCGGCAATCGCCTCTGGATCATCGAACGGAACCAGCACGCCGCGTCCGTCGTCCAGCAATTCAATCGCATGTAAATACGGCGTGGAGATGATCGCTTTTCCGGCGCTAAGCGCATACGCGAGCGTCCCGGACACTACCTGTCCCTTGTGTTTGTAGGGCGTGATGTAAATGTCGGCGGCGCCGATCAATTCAACGAGCTCTTCAGGGCTTACGAAACGGTTTCGAAAAATTACATTGTCCTCAACTCCGAGTTCTTTCGCCAGGTTCTGCAAGGAGTTTCTATATTTCTCGCCTTCGTGCCACAGGACATGCGGATGGGTGACGCCGGAAATCATGTAAACCACATTGCTGTGGCGTGCCAGGATAGCCGGCAGGGCCCGGATAACATTTTCTAGGCCCTTGTTCGGCGAGAGCAGGCCGAACGTTAGCAACACATCCTTGCCTTCCGTTCCAAAGGCATCCTTGTAGAAGTGGGGATCCGTGAAAGGCAAATCGGGAATGCCGTGCGGAATCAGATCGATCTTCGAAATCGGAACGTGGAAAACTTCCTGGAGAATTTCCGCGGATTGGCGGCTCATCACAATCAGACGATCCGACAACGCTGCAATTTCCTCCATCACCGCGCGCTGATCGGCATCTGGTTCACGCAGCACGGTATGCAGGGTCGTGACAACCGGCATATGCAGGCGGCGCAAGAGCTCCAGAATGTGGCCGCCGGCCGATCCGCCGAAAATTCCGTATTCGTGCTGCAGGCAGACCAAATCGATGTTGCTGAAATTCAGGAAATCGGCGGCTTGCCGGTATGAAGTGAGCTCATCCTGGGAAAGCTCGAAGCGTATCCGCGCGGGGTAGCTG
Source organism: Candidatus Acidiferrales bacterium (assembly GCA_036833535.1). Lineage (GTDB taxonomy): Bacteria > Acidobacteriota > Terriglobia > Acidiferrales > UBA7541 > Palsa-147. Next base: position 5,853 of record DAITPO010000068.1, read on the forward strand.
TAACCTTCGGGCGTGTCGTTGACCGGCAACGCCAGCAGCTCTGTGGCGCCATACTCGCCGTGAATCGCGTCGCACAAATCCGTTGTAAACGTGGCAATTCCGCAGCGCCTGGGGAGGTAATTTCCGATGATGGCGATCCTGCTGGGCAGCAGCGGCCGCGGATGCATCGACGCCGGAGGTGCGGATTTCTCTTCCGAAACGTCTAGATCGAAGTTTACCACTTCAGGTACGCGCGGGAGGTCTATCTCAATGTACTCGGAGGAGGCGTCCACAACTGCGGAGCTCTCTACGTGAGAAATTGGATGCCGGATTCGCGAGGAATCGGCTAACGGCTCTTCGTCCCGCTCAAGGTCTTTGAGCAGCGTCCTACCGATTACAGCTGACTCCGTTTCGAGTCGAATGTCCTCCGGCAAGAGCGTGCCTCCCTTGTGCTCAAGAGGGAGCCCTTGTACTTGTTTTCGCATTGATCCCCTTCGTCACCCACAGGTGTTCATTATAGAAGCGGCGACGCCGGGCGACTGTTCACTTTTGCACACATTTGCTCCCGGCACGTGGTGTTGCGACCGCACGCCGCCATACTCGGCTGACGCGAGGCTCCTTATCCTCGTCTACGCCATTCTCCTGCTTTCCTGCTATAGTTTGCGTGGTTATTCGCTCTCTGGAGATTGCTTTTCCGAGTCAACCTGTCCGTGCTTTGAGAGCCACCCTGGGGAAGCCGTTGACCATCCGCTCTTCAGTTCTAATCTGTGCCTTACTGCTCGCGGTCAGTGCAGTGGCGCAATCGAATCGCGAAATTTCGCCGTCTTCGCCCGCGGACGATCCGCATAAATCGCAACTCCCGCCCACCTACGTCCCCTCGGGCAAAACGATGTACAAACAATTTTGCGCCGCTTGCCATGGCGCAGACGGCAAAGGCCGCGGCCCAGCCACTCCCACTTTGAACACTCGCGTGCCGGACCTTACCACCCTCGCCAAACGCCACGACGGCAAATTTCCCTCCGACTACGTCACCAGCGTCCTCCGGTTTGGTCCGGGCTTCTCTGCTCATGGCTCTTCGGAGATGCCTGTGTGGGGGCCGCTGTTTCAGTACCTGGAAAACTACAACGAGGCGGCGGTTCGCCAGCGCATCAAAAACCTTTGCGATTACCTCGAGTCCATCCAGGAAAAATAGGCGTTTCGATAAGCGGAGCTGGAAGCAGCCCGGTGCATTCTCTTGACTGCCAGAACGCCCGGGTGAAATTTCGGGCGTATCCTAATCTTGCTGCCGCAACATGGTCATCGCTTCCTACATCCACGTGCTCTCGGCCGCATTTTTGATGGGCTTGGCGGCGGCCGCGCCGATGGGCCCTGTCAACATGCTGGCCATTCGCCGCGGCATGATCGGCGGCTGGCGCCATACACTCGCCTGCGGAATCGGCTCCGTCACCGGCGATTTAATCCTCTTTTCTCTGGTCCTCTTCGGAGGTCACTACCTACTTTCTGACCTGTCCAACCCGATACTCCGGACCGTCCTGACGGCCATCGGCGTTATCGTCCTGCTTCCGCTGGGGCTCTACTTTCTAGTCCGCGCCGTGAAGGAGCCCTTGCGGGCCTATGCCACCGCTCGCCAACGCTGGGACGAACGCACGGGCCCCGCGCATCTGTTCACTGAAGCCGCCGACTGTACCGCGCTGACGATCTTGAACCCCTTGACCATAGCTTACTGGGTTGGCGTTACTTCCAACTGGCTCCCCTTCGCCCATTCGGTCTTGGGCTACAGCGCCCCTGGGTGGGGGGTCCTGATGGCCACCGCCGGCCTGATGACTTGGTTCACTGCGCTTATCGTAGCTGTGCGCTTCATCCCCCACCGCATCGGCCCGAACTTCTTCCGTCTCGTCAACGCCATCCTCGGTGTTATTCTCCTTGGCTTCGCCCAGTTTTGTGCGATGGTCCTGTACCGCCATTTCCTGCGCTGAAACGCAGTGTTCCCAGCACTTGTGGTCCGCCGGAATATCATCAGCACTGGTTTTGCCTAATGGTCACCTCTGAGAGGCGTTGTGTATCTGTAGCCTGAATCAGCCCTACTAGTCACATACGGGTATTTTCGCACGCGAATGAAGTACAATCCCGCGAAACGGCCTGCTTACATCCCTGTTGGAGGTGAACACATTTGAGCAAAAACACGTTTCAATCAATCGCCGCCGTAATCTTTCTGATCGTCGCGATCGCTCACGTCTTGCGGCTGGCCTTCAAATGGGAAGTGATCGTCGCGGGCTGGCAGGTTCCCATGTGGCTGAGTGCGGTCGCCGCTGTTATTGCAGCGTATCTGGCGTATGAGGGCTTCCGGATGAGGACGAGCAAATAGGATCTTCCGCGATCACGAGTCGCACCGCTGATTTTGGCGCGCGTTCAACTTGCGCCCTCGCGTCCACTTGTGAATACCCCAGAGAATCCGCGATGTGGTGCAGGCTCCGGCAGGGAAGCTTTCCGAAGGCAATCGGAGCAGAACTCGCGATCTTTGCTATCGATGCGTTCGACGTTGTGCGAGGAAGCCATTACGCAGCGCCAATCGAAGCAATGGCGCAGCCCCAGCGTGTGCCCCAATTCGTGGACGGCTTCCTTCGCTAAACGATCCAGTAATGATCGCCCGTTGGGCGGAAGTCCGTAAAAATCATCCCGCAAGCGATGCAGCGATACCAGAGAACACCCGCCTTCAAGCTGTGCTTCACCGAAAACAAACGTCAGCACCGGAACATACAAGTCGACTTCAGTTACACCCACGAGATGCACGCCAGGCTCGGGCACCAGAGATTGCATGCGTTGCAGGACGGCCGTGGAATGATATTGCCCGCGAATGGAATCAAGCGCGAAGTCAGTCGCCAAGTAATCTTTGCGGACGTGACAAGAAACCTGAAAGATGCGAGCCAATTCGGCGGACAGATCGTCGAGCAGATCGAGGCTCACGGCTCCGCGCCGGGCCGGCATATCGCCTTGCCCAGTGCCAACCCCGAGCAAGTGAATCGCTTTCATCCGTGGACCGGCTCATGCCGCTTCAGACCGTAGCTCTTCATTTTGTTGTAGAGCGTGGTGCGGTCGATGTCCAGAATCTCAGCGGCGTGAGTGAAGTTCCATTGCGTTTCTTCGAGCACGCGCTCGATATGCTGGCGGACTACATCTTCCAGGCGGTGCCCGGAGACTGGGAGGCCCGCCGGGTGGAAGAACGGAAAATCCTGAGGCTGAATTTCGCCGCTGCGCCCGATCACCAGAGCCCGTTCGATGGCGTTTTCCAGCTCGCGCACATTGCCCGGCCAATCGTACTGCAGCAGCAATTCCACGGCTTCCGGGGAAATTCGCGGTAAAGGCCGATTCATCGAGGTGGCGTGTTTTTTCAGCAATACTTCCGCGAGCAGAGGAATGTCTTCACGGCGTTCACGAAGCGCCGGAACGTGGATGCAGAAAACATTGAGCCGGTAGAAGAGATCAAAGCGAAAAGTTCCATCCTTCACCATCGCATCGAGGTCGCGGTTCGTGGCGGCCACACAACGAAAGTCCACTTTGGTGGGCTGCGTTCCGCCGACACGCACAATTTCCTTCTCCTGCAGGACGCGCAGCAAATCGGTCTGCGTCTTCAGACTGATGTCGCCGATCTCGTCGAGGAATACCGTCCCGCCATCGGCGGCTTCAAATTTGCCTTTGCGGCGGGCCTGCGCTCCGGTGAAAGCGCCGCGCTCGTGGCCGAAAAGCTCGCTCTCCAGCAAAGTCTCGGTAAGAGCGCCGCAGTGAATGGCCATAAATGGCATCAGCCTACGAGGACTTGCAGCATGGATGGCGCGGGCCACCACTTCTTTGCCACTGCCGCTCTCACCGGTGATGAGAACGGTCGCATCGGTCGGCGCCACCATCTCGATGGCTTCGCATACGCGCTTCATCGCGGCGCTGTTGCCGATAATTTCCGGATGAGGCGATACTTCCTGGAGGTGCTCGCGGAGCTGGACGACCTGTTGCTGCGCGTGCCGGTGCTTGATGGCGTTGCCGACGAGGTGCACCAGTTCATCGGGATCGAAAGGCTTGGTGATGTAATCGTAGGCGCCTTGCTTCAACGCTTGCACGGCCGAATCGACCGAGGCGTAGCCAGTCATGATGATGACAATTAAGTCGGGGTCCGCTTCATGGAGGCGCTGTTGCAACTCGATGCCATCCGTGCCCGGCATTTTGATGTCGAGCAGAGCGACATCCCATGCGCCCGGCTGAAACGAAGTCAACGCTTCGTGAGCGCTGCCGGTGGTTTTGACCGTGTAACCCTCGGACGTAAACCATTTGCCGAGAGAATCCCGGACGACCAGTTCGTCGTCCACGATTAAGATTTTTCCACCTTGTTCCGGATTCAAATTTTCCACGTTGCTACCTCACTTCCTGGCTTGCAAGAACCGCGCCTACATTCACTCTTACATCGAGAGGCAGGGACACTTTGAATTCGCTGCCGTTGCCGGGAATGGAATTTACGCTGATCTCGCCGCCGTGTTGCTCGACGATGCTATGAGCGACCGCCAAGCCGAGACCCGTGCTCTGCTGCGTATCTTTGGTAGTAAAAAACGGATCGAAAATGTGCGGCAAGACTTCGGCAGGGATTCCCATGCCGGTGTCGCGCACTTGCAGAGTCACATTCTCCCCAGCCGGATCGACTCCGGTTGAGACTTCCAGAACGCCGCCGCCCGGCATGGCTTCAATGGCATTCACCATCAAAACCAGGGCGAGTTGGCTCATCTGCCCGGCGTCGCAACGAACTGGAGGAAGATCTGCTTGCAGGTTCTCCACCAATTCAATTTCGCTCAATTCCAATTTATGGTGGACCAACGCCAGTCCCTGCTTCACCAGCTGATTCAAATCATTCAGCTCGCGTTGACTGGGCAC
>DAITPO010000068.1:10842-16879 GCA_036833535.1 Candidatus Acidiferrales bacterium
TCTCGGGTTTTTTGCTCGACGCGGTCCTCGAGCGTGTGGCCCCAATCGGTGATCTCTTGTCTCGCGCGAGCCAGCGCTCCGGCCATTTCGTTGAATGAAGCGGCCAGTTCGCCGAGTTCATCCCGTGAATGTACTTCCAAGCGATGATCCAGATCTCCCTGTGCCAGGCTCTTAGTGCCTTCCATCAAATCGCGGACCGGTTTGCCGACGACCCACCACGCAAAAGCGATGCACGCGAGCGTCAAGACAATCAGCGTGATCAACGCTACGCGCTCGACTCTTCGTTGTTGGGCGGCCAAGAGGGCATCCACGCCCGCCAACGAAAGATTCGTATCAATCACGCCGAGAACGCGCTGGCTGGCAGGATGGGCGTGGCAATCCGCGTTCGCGCAGGCTGGTTCGTTTTCAACCACGCGGATCACGCCGACCTTTCGTTCTCCGCCGGCGTCGGTGACGATCCGGGCGTGAGCCGGGTGTTCCCATTGAGCGGGGCCGCGCGGATCTCCATGACATCCATTGCAGGCTTCCGCATCCTTATTCACCGCCGTGCCAATCTCGCGCGGATCGGTGGAAAAGCGAATGGTGCCTTTGTCTGAGAACACGCGCACCACGCGAATTCCCGGCTGGCCGCCGATGGTATTGAAGGCTTCTGTGAGCGCGGCGCGATCGTTGTGCAGCATCGAGTAACGCGTGGAGCGCTGGATGAGCTCGCCGACGCGGTCCGCATCTTGCACCGCGGTGCGCTCGAACTCCAGTCGCTGATAGTGCAGGCTCACCGACGCATAGATAAGAATGACGGCCGCGGTGGTTGTCCCCAGGCAAAAGGCCAGCTTTGGGGCCAGGCCAAATCGAAATCGCCTGCCCGTGGGCATCACTCCTCCTCTTGCTCAATCACCGGGGACTGTCGAAACTACTGGCACGCTCGAAACTATGTTTCGGTCTTTCGAGAATGCCGGAACCCCGCCTTCGAAGATCGGCAGATACTTGACGGCGAATCGAAAGATTGCGAAGCCGAGGGCCACGATGAAGAGCGTTACGGCAATCTCCGTCCACTTGGGGAAGTAAGCGATCCCGGAGCCCGCTTCGACGCCCGTCACGCTGACATTCAACCGATTGGCGACGAATCCAAGCAGCACCATCACCGCGCAGCCGTAGAGCGCTGATGCATTCGAGTACACTTTGCGCCGGAAGAGCAAAAACATCGGGACCAGGAACAACGCAATCTCTAAAATAAACAGATACGTTTCCGGCCGCCGCCTCGCCAACAGGGGAAGAACACCGCGATGAAGGAGATCAAGAAAGCGCGCCGTCATGTAAACAGAAAGCAGGACTGCCAGGAGCCGCCCCATGCCGCTGATCAGCGGAAGCTCCAAATGCTTGCCGAACGCCCGGCTGCTTTGCCAGGATTCAAAGATGGTCATCGCCAAGCCGGCGCACAGTGCAGAGATGAAAAAGAACACCGGCAGCAGCGAGGTGTACCAGAGCGGGTAAAGTTTTTCGGGAACGATCAGATAGAGGCTGCCGAGCGATGATTGATGCAGCGTCGATAGAATCACGCCGAGAATAACCAGCGGGATCAATACGATTCGCATGGCTTTCAACGCTCGAACCAAATGAAACCGCTCGAGTACGACCGGAGCAAATTCCAGTGCGAGCACCGTGGTATAAAGTGTGACGCACCAGCCCACTTCGAACATCACCGAGTGTGGATTCCACATCACCAGCGGATGCCAGATTCGATAGGGACGCCCGAGGTCAAACATCAGCGCGAGAATCACCAGCAAGTAGCCCAGGAATGCGGTGAGAATTGCCGGGCGAAGGATGGGTTTGTAGCGCTCGATGTTGAAAATATGGACGGTGGCGGCGAGTGTAAATCCGCCGGCTGCCAAGCCGACGCCGCACAGTACGTCGAACCCGATCCACAGCCCCCAGGGAAACTGGTCACTCAGATGAGTGGCGCCGCCCAGGCCATGCATCACGCGCACGTAGCTGGCGTAGAGCCCGCCGGCCATCACCACAAAAAAAACCATCTGCCAAAAAGTCAGTCGCGGAAATCGCCGGACTCCGATCATGACTTTTTCTCCCGTTCCTTCCCTTCGGCGGCCTGCACTTCTTCGCGCCGGTGGGTGATCCACCAGACCCCGCCGAGGGCCACGCAGCAAACTGTAACGACATTGGGAATCTCCGATAGCGCATTCCAAGTGAGGAGAGAGAGCGGCGTGCTCGGCAGGCCGGCGCGCACGCCGAGCTGTTCGACGGGCACTGCAGCTAGAAGCAGCACGGAAGTGCCGCCTAACTCTTCAACTCCAAAAATGTGTTGGTTGTACTGGCCGGGGTTGGCAGCTATTCGTTGGCGCGCTTCGGCAATCAGATCGTCGCGTTCGCCGAATTTGGTCGCTCCGGTCGGACATGCCTCAGCGCATGCCGTCTGCTGGCCCGCCGCCACTCGATCCGCGCACATATCGCACTTCTTGACGAGCGGCAGCCGGCTGCTCCACTGATAACTCGGCACCTGGAACGGACAGGCGAACAAGCAGTAGCGGCAGCCCATGCAACGGCTTGCATCGTAGGTGACCGGGCCATCGGCGGTCTTCTGCAGCGCAGCGACCGGGCAGACCGAAACGCAGGTCGGTTGGAGGCAATTCATGCACAATCGCCGCATGAACTTGTCCCCGTGCGTGGTGATCGCCGTCAACTTGTGCGCGGAGAGCTTCTCTTCCAGGGCGATACCATCATCGTAGGCTAGATTGTGGTGTTCGGAGCAAGCTTTCTCGCAGGCCCTGCAGCCGATGCACATGGTGCTGTCGTAGAGGATGCCTTTGGCCATGCCCTACTTTCGCGGATAGGCCGAAATGCCGCCGTGATGCCACTCACTTCCGGATGTGTCGGCCGTCACAACATTCTGTAAGTCCATTGTCGTGAATGTATTCGCGGTCACCTCACGAACCAGGCGGCAAGATGGCAGAAAGTCCGATGTGAAACACGGAAGCTAGAAAAAGAAGATTTGGGGGAGTATGAGTTCCAAAATGAAACGCGGGGCCAGCGGCGCTTGAATTATCCGTGGCCCCGCGCTTACTTACTTGGACAGGAAGAATTCCTTGGTGAGTTCTGTCCATGAAGATCCCGGCAGACCTGCCGTCAGGCTCTCAATCGGTCGACCGCCGTCTGCCATCACCGGCCCAGCCAGTTGCGGCTGGCGTGCGAACAGCCGCTCGGCGCTTTGCCGGATCCAATCCTTCACGAGGTACACCGGCAGGAAGTTGTGCTGCACACTTTCTTCATCGGGGACGTGAACTGCCATCAGCCAGCCCTTGCCAAACGGATCTTTGCGCAGCAGCGATGGATCCCTCATAACTTCCTCGTTCACTTCAACAACTTCCCCTTCGACCGGCGAAACCATCTCGGCTTTCTCGCCATTTCGATAGAAGCTCCACGCCGTCTGTCCCTGGCGGACCCAGTGGCCCGGCTTGGGCAGCTCAACGCGATCCACGGTGCCCAGCAGCGCAGCGCCAAATTCGTCCACTCCCACGCGCGCCAACCGGCTCCTCTCGCGCATCGCCCAACCGTGTCCGGGGTGATAGCGCAAATTTTCCGGCACATGGAAGCCTTCAACGAAGTCGTCCAGTGAAATTCCAGTGGCCACTCGCGGCACAGTTGCTGCCGCCGTCTGCGGAGCCTTGTTGCGATTCCGGATGTAATCGATCGCGATGAGAGTTCCGAACATCAAGAGAACCAGGATGACTGTCATTGTCGTTCTCCTCTTCGGCTGTGCTTCTCGACCTTCTTGTTTCTCCGCAGCCACCCTCACTAAATGCACGCCTCTGCCCAAAGCGGCATGAAACATGCGCTTTCCAGCGTCTGTGAATGCTTGAAACAATTGGACTTCGACAGGGCCGCAAATGTCGTTGTCGGTTGGATTTTTTCGACTGCCGAAGAATTCAACAGCCAGTTGTGGAAGATCACAGCAGAAGAGAAGAAGCTCCCCCTACTCAATGACTTGCTGTCCGTAGAATTTTACAGCGGCGTGTGTTGAACTTCTCTACAGATCACCACCGGACGAGCGGCCTACAATGAAGGTTGAACTGCGAGATGGTCTGCGAACCTTATCCTTCTGCATCCTGAAAATAAAAAACGAGGGCTGGGCGGTGTGGAGGTCCGCCCGGCCCTCGCTTACTGCGGTACAACGACGTCTTACATCTGCGATTTAGCCGCGGCGATGCTGTCGACGTGAATTTGCCCGTCGTCCATCACGTGGCCGGTTACTTTCACTTCGGCGCCGAGGTTCGCGTCCGTTACGGCGTCCTGGTTATGAATCTTGTGAACGGTCTTGGTCTTGGTGTCGACGAAAACGTAAGCGGCGTTCTTTTCCTTGACGCACTTTTCTGCGCAGGCTTTGTGTTCTGCGGACATGCCCTTGGCGCCACAATGGTCATCGCTGATCCAGCCGGTCCAAGTCTGGGTCTTTTCATCGGCTGATACAGTCGAAACAAACGTGGCCATTGCGCATACCAGGGCGAGTATCGCTAGAACGGGTATCACTTTTCGCATCGAATCCTCCTGGGTGAAATGGACTCCACCCCCACGGCGGGTATTTTCTCACCGTCGGGCGCAAAGCTCCAATAGAAAGTACGCGGGGGATGGGGGGGCGGATTGGAGGCGGAGCAGAAAAGTCAAAAGATTACCGCAGAGACGCTGAGGGCGCGGAGGAAGACAGAGGGTCGGAAAAACCCACGGCCAAACCGGGCCGGTGGTAAACCCCGGCCCCTACATGCCACCTAATAGAATTTTGGGGCCTGTGGGTTGTGGGCTGCCGCCGTTGGGCTCTACCGTTACGGCGAAGGCTTTGGCGGTGGTGCCTGGTGGGACGCTTACGAACATTTCTGAGCCAGCGCCTGAGGCTGGAGAGAGGATGCCGGCGCTGATGGGTTTGCCTTCGGCTGGAACTAGCCAGAGTTGGTAGCTCTTGTCCGGCGGAGCTGGAGTGGAGATGGAATCGGAATAGAAGGCTTTGCCGAGGCGGGCGTTGTAACGCACGCTGGCGTTGGCGCCGCGGAAATCTTTGGACGGGGCGAGCGCGACGCGGACGGTGTCCTTGGCGCTGAAGAGCGCAACATTGGACTGGGCGTCCTGCACCTGGGCTTGGAGTTGTGCGACGTCGGCGTGCATGGCGTCGATTTGTTGAGCTATCTTGCGATTCTCGACTACCAAGAAAATTGTGATGCACGCGAAGGCTACGGCCGCGGGAGCCCAGATGGCGGTCCACCATCCGGCGGCGCGGAAGCGAACGCGGGCCGGCTCAGGAGCGCGGCGACCTTCGTGGCCTTCGACTGTCGCGTGGAGCTGGCGCAGCAAGGCTTCTTTGGCGCCTGGCGAGGGTTCGACGGGCTCGACGGCTAGGGCGAGCAGGGCGATGCGGCCGCGGGCTTGCGCGAGCTTCTGGGCGCACTCGTCGCACGAGGCTACGTGCGATTCGATGGCGGCACATTCTTCACCGCGCAGCGCGCCGAGCGCGTAGAGATCGTAGTCCGCGTCTTGATATGGATGGCCGTTGGTCATGAAATTATTTGCCCGGACCCGACAATTTCGTCTTCAGCGATTCGACAGCCGAGCGCAAGCGTGTTTTCACGGTGCCGAGCGGATCGCCGGTGCGCGCGGCGATTTCGCTGTGCGTCAAGCCTTCGAAATAAGCGAGTTCGACGGCTTCGCGTTGTTCTGTCGACAAATCCTGCAGCGCGCCGCGAACTTTGCCGAGCATTTCCTTTTGCGCGGCTTCGGATTCGAGATTGAACGGCAGCACCACGGTGTTCTCGATCAGCTCTTCCGTTTCGCCCGGATTGCGGCGGCGCAGACGCGAGATGGCGCGATTGCGCGCGGCGACCACGAGCCATCCGGCGATCGAGCCGCGCGCTGGATCAAATTGCGCGGCGTTGCGCCAGACCTGGAAGAAGACATCCTGCAGAATTTCTTCGCTGGCCTGGGCGTCGCGAAGAATGCGATTCAAAATTCCGCAGAGCAGGCCGGAATAGCGATCGTAGAG
>DAITPO010000068.1:16979-19153 GCA_036833535.1 Candidatus Acidiferrales bacterium
ATAAAAGACTTAGCTCGACTTAGCGCGAATGATGGAGTTCCGGCGGAGTAAGAGTTTGGCGCACAAATCCTACGGATTCGGGTGGTTTCCGTTGACATGGCTTTTCCGGCTTGTCTAAACTCCTGTGTCACCGGAGTTTACGATTACCCCACGGACAATCAGTCGGAACGTGGCTCGTGCGGCGCGAGGTAACGCGCGGCACGAAGAGGGATGAGGATGGCTACTGTCTCGAAGCCGGCCCCGCAACCGATACCGCGCATAGCGCCGCGCGAGGATTTGAATCCGTACCGCATCGCGCAGATACAGTTCGATATTGCCGCGGAACACTTGAAGCTCGACCCAGGCTTGCGACAAATTTTGCGCACGCCAAAGCGGATCATGGAAGTGTCGATCCCGACGAAGATGGACAACGGGCAGGTGAAAGTGTTCACCGGGTATCGCGTGCAGCACAATGTGGCGCGCGGGCCGGCGAAGGGCGGATTGCGCTATCACCCGAATGTTTCGCTCGATGAAGTGAAGGCGCTGGCGATGTGGATGTGTTGGAAGACGGCGACGGTGAATGTGCCGTACGGCGGAGCGAAGGGCGGAGTGATTTGCGACCCGAAGCGCATGAGCAAGGGCGAGCTCGAGCGCATGACGCGGCGGTTTACTTCGGAGATTTTGCCGATCATTGGACCGGAGCAAGATATTCCGGCGCCGGATGTTTATACCGATTCGCAGACGATGGCTTGGATCATGGACACGTATTCGATCACGGTCGGGAAATCGATGCCGGGGGTGGTGACGGGCAAGCCGGTTTCGCTCGGCGGATCGGAAGGGCGGGCCGAGGCTACGGCGCGCGGATGCCTCTTTGCGGTGGAAGAGGCTTGCAAGGTGAAAAAGATGAATCTGCGCGGGGCTACCGTTGCGATTCAGGGATTTGGGAATGCGGGGGCCACGGCGGCGAAATTGTTTGCGGAGAAGAAGGCGCGGGTGGTGGCCATCAGCGATTCGCGCGGCGGCGTTTACAATTCGCGCGGGATCGATCCTTTGAAGGCCATGCGTTACAAGGAACGCTCGGGGACTGTTGTCGGCATGCCGGGAACTTCGCGGCTTTCGAATGACGATTTGCTGACGATGAAGTGCGACATCTTGATTCCTGCGGCGCTCGAGAACGTAATTACTTTGAATAACGCGGAATTGATCAAGGCGCGGATTGTGGCTGAGGCGGCGAACGGGCCGACTACGCCTCATGCGGATGAAGTTTTGGCGCGGAAGGGAATTTTGCTGGTGCCGGATATTTTGGCGAATGCCGGTGGAGTTACGGTCAGTTATTTTGAATGGGCGCAAAATCGCGAGGGGTTCTTCTGGACTGAGGCTGAAGTGAATGGGCGGCTGGAGACAGTGATCAAGCGGGCTTTCCAGCAGGTGCATGAGACGGCGCGGAAGCATCACGCGCATATGCGAACCGGGGCTTATATTTTGGCGGTCGGGCGCGTGGCGGATGCGACTGTGGTGCGCGGGCTTTATCCGTAGTTCAAAATAAAATCAAAACTTAAACGTCGGCGCGTTGCAGCCGTTGGCAAGATTCCGGCGGCGCCGCACAAGGACGCCGGCTGGCAGCCGGCGCTACGAAACCCGTCGGCAATATTTCGCTTGCGGTGTGCCGAACAACGCGCGTACATTTCTCTTGCCGGCTCACCACTGCAATTGGGTGACGCCGGCTTTTGTGCCTGAAGGTTACTGGACGGAGACGCTGACGAGTTGAGTGTTCAATCGAATCACGGGACGCACACGCCGCCGATACTTTTGTCCATCGCGGGATTCGATCCCTCTTGCGGCGCGGGCGTTTCGGCGGACCTGAAAACTTTTGCGGCGCACAATTGCTACGGCATCGCGGCGATTACGGCGCTGACGGTGCAATCAACGCAGGGCGTGCGTTCCGTGCATCCGACGCCGGCACCGACGTTGCGCGCGCAGCTTGATGCGCTAGCCGAAGATTGCTGCATCGCGGCGGTGAAAATCGGAATGTTGGGCACGAAGGCCAATGCCGTGGCTGTCTCGGAATTTCTCGACAAGAATAAATTCGCGCATGTCGTGCTCGACCCGGTTACGAAGCCCACCGCTGGTTTGCCGGAATTGATCGACGAGGGCGGACTGAAATTCCTGCGCGATGAATTCATTCGCCGCGCCAC
>DAITPO010000069.1:0-15481 GCA_036833535.1 Candidatus Acidiferrales bacterium
GTTCGATCCCCACCGCCCCTACCAATTCTCCTCTTCGGATATTCGATCAATTCGGCGCCCGCCGCTGCTTTGAGTTCAGCGTCTATGTATCGCCGCTTGGCAAAACCAATTTCCCTTGACAATCTGTTTGCATCAATCGTTTGCTTAAACGTGTCCATGACTGAACCTGTCGAGACCCTGCTGCGCAAGACGCCGTTGTTCGCCAGTCTTTCGGAGAGTGAATTCAAGGCTCTGGCATCCCGAGTAAGCAAGAGACACGCGCAGCGCGGCGAACTTCTATTCGGCGAAGGCGATCCTTGCAAGGGGCTCTACCTCGTTGTCTCGGGAAAGATTCGCATTTTCAAGGTATCTGCGGAAGGGCGAGAACAAGTGCTGGCGATCGAGGGGCCGGGCAGCTCGTTCGCGGAGCTTCCGGTGTTTGACGGCGGCAGTTATCCAGCGGCGGCTTCGGCGTCGGAAGATGCCCAGCTTCTGTTCATATCGCGCAAAGACTTTCAGGATTTTTGCCGCGAGCATCCCGAGGTGGCGCTGAAGGTAATCGCCGTGGTGGGGACGCGTCTGCGCCGCTTGATCGGCATCATCGAGGAGCTGTCCTTCACTACCGTGCGGCAGCGCCTGATCGCGCTGATCCTGCAACTCACTGAGTCCGGCGGCGTACCATCGAAGGACGGCGTGCGAGTGGAACTGACCAAGAGCCATCAGGACTTTGCGGCCGAACTCGGTACCGTTCGAGAGCTGATCTCGCGGAACTTGAGCAGGCTGCAAGCCGAAGGGTTTCTGGAAGTTGAGGGCCGTAGGCTGATTGTTAAAGACGTCGCGGGTTTGAAGCGCGAGCTGACCTCGCCAGAATAGATCTACCAAATCCCAATAGCTGAGCGCTTTCCACGCGAGTGACTTTAGTCACTGCGTCCTCTCCGGCGTGCGCCCAAACTCGCGTGTGTGGGAGGCGTTTATGAATATTAGTGAGACGACGCGGGTCAGAGAAATTGTGGCCGCGAATCCGGGCGCGGCAAAAGTGCTGGAGCAGGCGGGCGTGGATTACTGCTGTGGAGGCGAGAAGTCGCTGCACGATGCGTGCATGCACACGGGTGTCTCCTCCGAGGAAGTTCTGAAGCGCCTCGAAGAAAACAAGAAGCAGGCGGGGCCGGACGAGGCGAACTGGGCCGCCGCATCGCTGAGTGCGTTGACGAAACACATTCGCGACAAGCACCACAAGTACGTGCGCGAGGCAGTGCCGCGCGTTCGCGCCCTGGCGGCAAAAGTAAACGCGAAGCATGGCCCCAATCACGCCGAGCTCGCCGAGATCGAAAAGCAATTCTTCGCTCTGGGACAGGAGCTTTACGCGCACATGCAGAAGGAGGAGCAAATCCTCTTTCCGTACATCGAGACGCTGGAACGCGCCGCGGGAGGAAACGGAGCCGTCGAGCCGCCCTTCTTTCAATCCGTGCGCAATCCGATTCATTCGATGATGCATGACCATGATTCGGCCGGTGAAGCGTTGCGCGCCATGCGCAAGCTGAGCGCGGGATATCAGGCGCCGGCGGATGGCTGCGAAAGCTATCGCGAACTTTACCGCAGCCTCCAGGAATTCGAATCGGATTTGCACACGCACATCCATCTTGAGAACAGCATCCTGTTTCCGCGCGCCGTCGAGTTGGAAGCGGCTGTGTTGTGAGTGGAGAGCGTGCCATGCAGATACACGCGGAAGTTCTCGAACGACCGGCGGCGACGGATTCACGTACTCCGACGGCAGCCGAAATATTCAAGATAGCCCGGGAGCGCGAGTTGGCGCTTTCGCGGCTGCTGATGGCCTACATCACCTCGGGACTCTTTTTCATGGTGTTTCCGGGGACGATGCTGGGCGTGTGGAATCTTATGCAAATCAGCGGGCGGGAAAGCATCGGCCTCGTCTCACCGGCATGGCTGCAGGCGCACGGTCATGCGCAAGTGTTTGGCTGGATCGGCAGCTTTCTTCTGGGCATTGGGTTTTACTCGATCCCCAAGCTGCGCGGGACGGCGACGGGAACTATCTCCGCGGCGTGGGTTTGCTGGGCGCTCTGGACCGTAGGTGTCGTGGTCCGCTGGGCCGCGACCGTGTATTTGTGGGAGTGGCGCGTGCTGGTTCCGGCGTCGAGCGTATTGGAGCTGGCTGCGTTTTTGATTTTCGTGGCTGTGGTTTCGCAACATCGCCCGCAGGGATCTAGCAAGAGCCGCCTCGAGCCTTGGGTGTGGGTGGTGATGAACGCGACCCTGGGATTCCTGGCGGTGGTGGCGGTAAATGTCGCGGGAAGCTTTTACGTCGCATTCCGCGGCGCCAGCCCCGCTTTTCCGCATCGCTTCGACCAGCGCTATCTTGCGCTCACGGGCTGGGGATTCCTGGTGCCATTCGTGTGGGGATTCAGCGCCAAGTGGATGCGCGTATTTCTAGGGCTCAGGCCATTGCATCCGCGCGTGCTGCTCGCCGCGATTCTGGTCAACGCGGGTGGGGTGATTCTCGCGATCACGGGAAAAACGTCACTGTCGACGTGGATTTTCGTTGCCGGTGCGGCGCTGGCGATTGCCGCCATCAGGATGTTTGAACCAACCGAACAACCGGCAAAAATCAAAGGCGTGCATCGCACCTTTCCCATCTTCGTCCGCGTAGCTTACGGCTGGTCGTTAGTGGCAGCGCTTCTGAGCGTTGCGGCATCGCGCTGGGATACTTCGGGCGGCATCTGGGGCGCGTCGCGTCATGCGCTCACCGTAGGATTCATCGCGGTGATGGTTCTGTCAGTCGGCCAGCGGATTCTGCCGGCATTTGCGGGGATGCGCTTACTGTGGAGCGAAAAGCTGATGTTCGCCGGCCTGCTTCTGCTGACCGTTGGATGCACGTTGCGGGTTTCGTGCGAGGTGCTTGCGTATCAAGGATACGCGAGCTGGGCGTGGTACGTGCTGCCCACGTCTGCACTAATCGAACTGACCGGGCTCACCGCCTTTGCGCTCAACATTCTCGGCACGTTCGTGTTGCAGCCGAGTTACGTACACCCTCAGCCGGTAGTGATGGGTACGGCTGAACTGCATATCGGAAACTCTACGCACTAGCAACTAAGCTGGGTCTTTGCAGCCGTCCCAGCGGTTCAGCCCGCGCCCCCTTCCGCTGGCCGTATTTGCAATCCAGCGAATCTCGCCTACCTTCGATACAATAGAGCCGGCACGACTTCGCCGATTTTGCGAGCTGCGAAAGATTCGCTTTGCGCGAAGCGTACTACGAATTAGTGAATCAAATAGAGAGGGAACGCGGGCACTAATGGCAACAGGTTCTCAAACTCCGAAGCCTGATCTCGGCTCGCTACGCATCCACGAAGGCCAGCGCAAAGGCGGCCGCACGGGCAAATTCTTCGGAATCTTCGCCGCGATTCTTGGCGTTGTCGTGCTGGTCGCGGGCGGCGTGTTCGCCTTGATGCATCAGAAACCGGTGGTGGAAGTGGCTGCCGCACAGAAGGCCGGCAGCGATCGGCCGGCGCTGCTCAATGCCAGCGGCTACGTGACGCCGCGGCGCCGCGCCACTGTCGCTTCGAAAATCACCGGCCGCGTTACGGGTGTATTCTTCGATGAAGGCATGCACGTGCCTCAGGGATTCGTGCTGGCCACGCTCGATGATTCCGACGTTCGCCGCGCTCTCGATTCGGCCAAAGCCGACCGCGACACCGCTCAAGCCTCCATCGCCGATCTTCAGGTGCAATTGAAATACTCCGAGATCGAGCTCCATCGCGCCCAGGAGCTCCAGGCCTCCGGCGTTCAAACGCAGGAAGCGCTCGACACTGCGCGCACGAACGTCGATAGCCTCAAAGCGAAAATTGACCTGGCCAAGCAGCAAGTGATCGGCGCCGTAGCACGAATCGCCGAAGCGCAACAGGCCGTGGACAATTGCATAATCCGCGCGCCATTCGACGGCATCATCGTTTCAAAAGACGCGCAGGTGGGCGAAATGGTCTCGCCGATTTCCGCCGGCGGCGGATTTACGCGCACCGGCATCGCTACCATCGTGGACATGAACTCGAACGAGATCGAAGTGGACGTGAACGAGGCCTATATCGCGCGAGTTTTGCCTGACCAACCTGTCACGGCGGTTCTCGATGCCTATCCTGACTGGCAGATTCCATCAAAAGTGCGCACCGTCATCCCGACCGCCGATCGGCAGAAGGCCACCGTGAAAGTGCGCATCTCATTCTTGAAACTCGATCCGCGCATTCTCCCGGATATGGGTGTCAAAGTTGCGTTCCTCGGCGATGAGCCGGAGCAGAAAAGCGGCGCAGCGTCGTCCACCGTGATCATTCCGCAGGGCGCCGTGCATGACCAAAATGGCTCGAAGACCGTTTTCCTCGTTAAGGAGGATCACGTCGAGCGTCGCGCCGTGAAGCTCGGCGCCGTGCAGGGCACCGATCAGCAAGTGCTGGCTGGGCTCGTGGCCGGCGATTCAGTGGTTGTGAAAGGCCCGGCCGATCTCCACGATGGCCAGGCCGTCGAAATCAAGAAATAGGAGCCGATGAAATGGTGCGAGTAGATGGCAACGGAACCGGCAGCGCATTAATCCAAGTCCGCGGCGTGGACAAAAACTATTCCCGTGCGGGCGAGACCATCCACGTCCTGCAATCCCTCAACTTGGACGTGGACAAAGGCGAGTTCATTGCTTTCATGGGCCCGAGCGGCTCGGGCAAGACCACGCTGCTCAATCTTCTCGGCGGACTCGACCTCCCCACGCACGGCAGCATCACTGTGGCGGGCGACGAAATCACGCACATGTCCGCTCACAAACTCACCGAATGGCGGGCTCGCCACGTCGGTTTTATTTTTCAAATGTACAACTTGATTCCAGTTCTCACCGCGTTTCAAAACGTGGAGCTGCCCCTTCTTCTCACCAAACTCTCAAGGTCGGAGCGGCGCCAGCACGTCGAGGCCGCGCTTTCCATCGTCGGTCTCGCCGATCGCATGAATCACTATCCGCGCCAACTCTCCGGCGGGCAGGAGCAGCGCGTAGCAATCGCTCGCGCCATCGTCGCCGATCCCACGTTTCTCCTCTGCGACGAGCCTACCGGCGATCTTGACCGCAAAAGCGCCGACGAAATTCTCGATCTACTTACGCGCCTCTCAACTGAATACCACAAGACCATTCTGATGGTGACGCACGATCCCGCCGCCGCCGAGCGCGCGCACACGCTGCTTCATCTCAATAAAGGCGTCCTCGTCGAAGGCGCGCATCTGGATTCGGTCGCGGGAGGCGTAGCATGAAATTCGGTGGCCTGCTCTTCGCCAATCTATTCCGCAAAAAGATCCGTCTACTGCTCACGATCGGCTCCTTTGCCGCCGCGCTGTTTCTCTTCACGTTTCTAGCGGTGGTCAAGAGCGCCTTCAGTCGCGGAGTCGAGGTAGCAGGCGCGGACCGCCTCGTGGTCATCAACCGCACGTCCATCATTCAACCGTTGCCGCTGGCTTACCGCGACAAGATGATGGTCATTCCCGGGATCCGGGCGATTACGCACGCCAACTGGTTCGGCGGCGTCTACCAGGACGAGAAAAACTTTTTCCCGCAAATCGCCATAGACATCGAAAACCAGCGTGACGTGTATTCGGAGATCGTCATGCCAGACGATCAGTGGAAGACTTTTCTAAACGATCGGCAGGGCGCAGTCGTCGGCGCAAGGACCGCCAAACGTTTCGGCTGGAAAGTCGGCGATCGCATCCCCATCAAGACCACTCTATTCGGCGGAAACAACTCCTGGGAGTTCAATATTGACGGCATCTTCCACAACACGAAGCCCGGTGGCGACGAGAGCGCATTCTGGTTCCAGTGGAAATATTTCGATGAAAATATGCCGGCGGATTACAAGGGCATGGTCGGATGGTATGTCATTCGCCTGAACAGCCCGGACGATGCCGAGCGAGTGGCGAAAGCGATCGACACCGAATTCACGAACTCCAACTACGAAACCAAGACCGAGACGGAATCTGCTTTTCAAGCCGGATGGGCCAAGCAATTTGGCAACATCGAATTTCTAATCCTGTCGATCGGCAGCGTTGTCTTCTTCACTCTACTGCTCGTCACCGGCAACACCATGGCCATCGCGGTGCGCGAGCGCACTGGGGAACTTGCCGTTCTGAAGGCCGTCGGCTTCTCCGATCGCGCGGTTCTCGTGATGGTCCTCGCGGAATCGATTCTAATTGCCGTTATCGGCGGCAGCCTTGGTTTGCTCCTTGCGGCGGCGGCCGTGCCAGTACTCGGTTCCGCGCTTAACGGACTGCTTCCGGTGCTGGTCGTTTCGTATTCCACGTTGCTCGCTGGGATCGGCTTTGCGCTCGGCGTCGGCGCACTGAGCGGCTTGATTCCCGCCTTCGGCGCGATGCGCTTGCGCGTGGTTGACGCGCTGCGGAGGGTCTGAATATGCCCATTCCCGTCGTTTACAATTTCAGAAGCGTTCGAGCCCGCTGGCCTTCCGCCATTGTTGCCGTTCTCGGAATTGCGGGCACGGTGGGCGTTTTCATCGCCATGCTCTCGCTGGCCAAAGGCTTCAAGGCGACGCTGGTGGCCTCAGGCACGGCCGACAACGCGCTGGTCATTCGCGCTGGAGCCACCTCCGAGATGATGGGCGCGGTCACGCTCGATGAAGTCAAAATCGTCCAGGACGCGCCGGGCGTCGCCCGCTCCGGGTCACAACCTCTCGTCAGCCCCGAGGTTGTCGTCATCGCTCCATTTCCCCTGCGCTCCACCGGCACGGATGCAAATGTCCAGGTGCGCGGCGTCTCCGCAAACGCACTCCTGGTCCGCGACCAGATTAAGATCGCCCAGGGCCGCTTTTTCAAGCCGGGCCTCAGCGAGCTTGTTGTCGGCCGCAATGTCCCAGGCACATACACGGGGCTAGATCTTGGCGACACTGTCCGATTTGGTGGAGGAACCTGGACGGTCGTAGGAGTTTTCGACGCCGGAGGATCATCGTTCGATTCTGAGGTCTGGTGCGATTCCCGCATTCTCGATCAGGTGTACAAATATCCCGAAAACGTATATCAGTCCGTGACTGCGCACCTGACTTCGCCGGCCGCCCTGCAGCAATTCAAGGACACCATCACCGCCGATCCACGCATGAACGTAGACGTCAGCAGCGAGATCGACTATTACGCCAAGCAATCCACGCGCATGACGACGCTCATCACCATTCTCGGTGGCGTTGTCGCGGCCATCATGGCCTTCGGCGCCATCTTCGGCGCGTTGAACACCATGTACTCCGCAGTAGCCGAACGCTCACGCGAAATCGCCACCATGCGCGCCATCGGCTTCGGCGCTCCGAGCGTAGTCGTTTCATTCCTGATCGAGGCCCTGTTGATCTCTTTCGTCGGCGGACTGCTCGGCTGCCTCGCTGTTCTCCGCCTCAATGGGTTGACTACCGGAGCGATGAACTGGCAGACGTTCTCTCACCTCGCGTTCGCATTCCGCATTACGCCGGCGCTCTTGGCGATGGGCATCGTGTTCGCGCTCGTGATGGGTCTCGTCGGCGGCGTTCCACCCGCAATTCGTGCAGCAAGCCGCCCCGTCGCAGAGTCCTTGCGCGAATTGTGAACCGGAGATTGCAGCGCTAAGATAAGGCCGACCGTCGAGCGCGAGCTCCTGGGCAACGAATTGCGCTTCACGCGAATCCATCCTCCCGAGTGGTGCTCGCTTTAGAGCACCGAGGGAGAGAGTGCATGTCATTTTCACGCTCTGCCGCACCTGCTCTCTTTTTTGCACTGCTGTCGACATTCGCGCGTGCCCAGCAGCCTACTCCTCCCGTCGCTGAGCCGCCTTCAGTGCCGTCGCAGGACTCCTCGCCGAAGCTGACTCATCGTCCTCCCGCCGCACCTGCGCCGGCTGAGAATCCAACTTCAATCGCGCTCGCGGTGCCAAGAGGCACGGCCATTCAAGTTGCGCTCGACAAAGAAGTGCGCATTCAGAAAGTGGGTCAGGTGGTTCATGGACGCGTCGTCGAGCCGATCTACGCCTTCGACAAGCTGGTCATTCCCGTCGGCGCCGTAGTGACCGGACATATCACTAAAATCGAGACTCTCTCCGCAGGCCGGCGCACCGCCGCCGCGCTCGACACCGATTTCTCTCCCACGCGAAAGTTGGACCTGACCTTCGACGAACTCGTTCTCGCAGACGGCAAGCGCATCTCTCTCCATACCACCGTGACCCCCGGCTCCGGCCAGGTCATCCAGTTCGTCACCGCCGATGACAAGTCCTCCAAGAAATCCGCCAAAGATGAAGCCTCCGAGAAGGCCAAGCAAGCCAAGGCGCAAGCCCGCGAGGCATGGGACAACGCCATGAAGCAGGTAACGCAACCGGGAAAGATGCATCGTATCGAACGCTACGCGATTGCCCGGCTTCCCGTTCATCCGCAATATATCGACGCCGGCACGGTCTATTTCGCCGAGCTGGAAGACCCGCTAGATTTCGGCAGTGAAGCTCTCACGCCGGAGAAGGCTTCGACGCTCGGCGTTTTGCAAAAGACCAGTTTCGTCCGTGCCCGCCTCGTGACGCCGCTGAGTTCAGCCACCACCCCGAACGGCGCCGAAGTGGACGCTGTACTGTCACAGCCCTTGTTCGATGGCGATCACTTGATTCTTCCGCAGGGCAGCCATCTGAAAGGCTCAGTGGTCCAAGCAGCCCCCGCGCGCTATATGAGCCGCAACGGCAGGCTGCGAATCGTCTTTCACGAACTGGATCTTCCCGATGGCGTGCAACAGAAAGTGGATACGAGTCTCGAAGGAATTCAGGCCGGTAAGGGCCAGGACGTGAAACTCGATTCCGAAGGCGGCGCGGAAGCCACATCTTCGAAGTCGCGTTACGCGATGACGGCGATCTCGGTCGGCCTCGCGGCTGCCTCCTTCGGTGGCGATCGCGACGCGCCCGGCGGTAGCAATCCGGCGGGCAACACATCGAATCGCGTGGCAGGCGGCGCAGGGGGTTTCAAACTAATCGGGATTATTCTTGGCGTGACGGTTCATTCGCGCGCTTTCGGCGCGGCGATGGGAGCCTACGGCGCCGGCATGTCGGTCTATGTGCACTTCATCGCACGCGGCCACGACGTCGTCTTTCCAAAAAACACCGCGATGCAAATTAGCGTCGCGACGCTCCCAGCCGCTCCGGAGCATAAAGCCGCGCAGGATCGTCCCCCTTCCACGACTAATCTCGACGCCGACACTCCCTAGGAGCCGAATTCTTCAAAAGTCGCGAAGATTTTTGAATGGAAGCGCCATGCGCACGGCGTTCAGAACCGCGGCGGTGTCAATGATTTCCTGCGCGATCGCTCCTCCGATGGGATTCAGATAACCTGCGGAAGCCGCCAGCATGCCGATAATGCTCAGTGCCATCCCGCCAATTGCGCTTTGCAGCGCGATCGAGCGCATACGCTGGCCAATGTGAATCAGTTCATCAACCTTCCCCAAGGATGATTCTAGAATCACGGCATCGGCGGCTTCCGCTGTGATCTCGCTGTCGTGCCCGAACGCAACTGCAACGGACGCCGCTTGCATCGCCGGCGCGTCATTGATTCCGTCGCCGACGAACAACGTCCTCGCGCGCCGCGTCTCCTCGCGGACAATCGCAACCTTCTCCTCAGGGCTCTTGGCGGCGTGAATTTCAGAAATTCCAACTTCCGCGGCCAGGTAGCGCACCTCTTCCAGCCGGTCTCCCGACACCAGCAGAATCCGGTTCACCTTGTGCCGCGGCCCAAGATGCTTTACGAACACGTCGGAATCCTGTCGCGGCGCGTCTCGAAAACGAAACAGCGCCGCGTACTGGCCGTCAACAAACAGCACGCATTCCAATCCCGATCGCGCGCCCGGCAATTCGCGCACTTCTTCCCCGAGGCGGTCGCGGCCTGTCAGCAGCACTTTTCTACCGCCGATCGTGCCTCGCAATCCGCGGCCCGGCTGCTCCTGAATTTCCGACGCGGATTCCGCCTGCACGTTATTTTTCGCTGCGTAGTCGAGAATTGCCTGCGCCAAAGGGTGCTTTGAATAACGCTCCAAGCTGGCGGCAAAGCGCACCACGTCCTTCTGTTGAAATTGAGGTGAACACTCGACTTCAGTTAGCGTTGGGCGCCCGTATGTGAGCGTCCCGGTCTTGTCAAAGATGAAAGTGCGGCACGTCTCGATCTGCTCGAGAACCGCAGGATTCTTAACGATGATGCCGCGGCGCGCCGCAAGCGAAATCGCCCCGATCACTGCCACCGGAATCGCAATCAGCAATGGGCACGGCGTCGCGATGACCACAACCGCCAAAAATCGATGGGGATTTCGCGTGAACACCCACGCCAGAACGGCAAGTCCTACAGCGATGGGCGTATACCACGCTCCGAGTTTATCCCCCAGTCTCCGCAATCGCGGCCGCTGCTGCTGCGTCTCCTCCATTACGCGCATAATGCGTGCGTAGCGCGAATCCACCGGCAGCCTTTCGGTGCGCATGACGAGGGCAGCGTCACCGTTCAAGGCTCCCGAGATCAGCTGCGTTCCTGGCGCCTTCTGCATCTCGAACGGTTCACCCGTGAGAAACGCCTCGTTCATCATCCCTTGGCCGTCAACCACCACGCCGTCCGCAGGGCAAATTTCATGCGGGAAAATCTCGAGGATGTCGCCAACGCGCACGTCGTCGAGCGCCACGTCTACAATTCCACCTTCCTGCTTTCGGTGTGCCGTTTGCGGCTGGCGTTTCGCCAACTCGTCAAGCACCGAAGACGCGCGTCGCGACGCCATCTCTTCCAACGCCGTCCCTCCGGAAAGCATCAAGACGACGATTGTTCCCACCAAATACTCGCCCTGCAGCACCGCCGCGACGATCGAAATTCCCGCCAGCAAGTCCGAGCCAAATTCCCGCGCAAAAACCTTGCGAATTAAATCAATGAGGAGCGGCAAGCCGCCAAAGGCCAGCGCCACAAACAGCAGCAGGTTGTAGACGAGAGGAGAAGTCCGGAATCCGAATCGTAAAATCAGATGGACCGCGATTGCTACGATCGCGAGAATCGCGACGAGCAAACTTCTCCCACGCTCGCTTGCCACGTCGGCCCGGCGACTCCTCCTGCGGCGGTCTGAGCCGCTGCTTGCCGGTCGAATCGAAGATGAGGGGGGGGTGCTCGAAACAGCCGGCACTTCGCTCGTCGCGGGGTTCATACGACTCTCACCATGCAGTGGTTCTTGATGCGATCCATCCTGTTCTACATTCAGCTCTGCCTCAACGCTAGCACGAAGCACCACGGAATCAAGCAATCGGTAAGTCGCCGCATCGATTCAGCCAAATCACTGGCGCCAAGCGGACGCGAAGATTTAAGATGAAATGCGGTGAGAATGGCGCGCGCAATCGCAGGCTGGACGCTCGCAGTTGCGGCGCTCGCCGCCGGGCTAGCTTATATTTGCGATTCTCTCTATATCCGGCACAAAATGGCGGGCGCAAATTCCTCGGAGGCATTCGGCAACGTGCAGTTCTATCCGGCAACGAAACTCAAAAACGGCAAGCTCGACATCTACCTCGAATCACCTGAAAACGAAGTATGCATTCACGCGCTCTTCCCGCATTACGGCTACAATCCCTGCTGGTACGCAAAACGCAACACGGTTCACGTTGTAGCGGAACAGATCGGCGTCGATGGCTTCCGTGAATCGGAGCTCCTTGATATTTCGCGGAACACCAAAGCAGCGTCAGGACACGGCTTCAGCCGTGCCGCAAGCGACACATAAGTGATCCGGCTTTAGCCGCTGAGGCTTTCGTCAGACAAATACCGTTCAACAGGAGGAAAACATGAAGAACTTCATCGCAATGATCGGCGTCGCGGCAATTGCGCTGGCAGCATTGGCAACTCCAAGCGTCGCCCAGCAAGACAAATCCAAGCGCCCGAGCCTGCCGGCGACCGCTAGTTGCACTCTGGCCGGCAAAGCAATCAAAGTGGATTACTCCAGCCCGCGCGTGAAGGGCCGCAAGATTTTCGGCAGCCTGGTCCCCAATGGCCTGGTCTGGAGAGCCGGCGCAAATGAAGCCACGGCGTTTCACACCGACGTGGACCTAACCGCAGGCGGCAAGACAGTGCCCGCCGGCGATTACACTCTCTTCGCCGTTCCGAACCCCGACAAATGGACTCTCATCATCAGCAAGAAAACCGGCGAATGGGGCACCGACTATCCCGGCGAAGCCAACGATCTCGCCCGCGTGGACATGAAGGTCACCGCGCTCTCGACGTCCATGGAAAATTTCACCATCTCATTCGCGCCGACCGGAAATACCTGCACCATGAGCATGGAGTGGGAGAACACACGCGCATCAATCGAATTGACCAAAAAATAGCCGCCTTGTCAGCCGCGAGCCCCTGCGATAGAGTAGCCGCCTTCTTGCACTGAAGGCGGAGAGGAATGGCCGACAAGGGACGCAGTCACCTGAAAACGCTGATTCGCCGATCCGCGATTCAAAAACGCGTGCGCGAAGTCGCGCACCAAATCACCAAAGATTTCAAAGGCGAACGCCTTCATCTCGTCGGCGTCCTGAAAGGCGCCTGCATTTTTCTCTCCGACCTCGTGCGCGAGATCGATCTCGAAGTCTCGCTCGATTTCATCGCCGTCTCGAGTTACGGCAAGGGCAAGCAGTCGTCCGGCCAGGTCCGCGTCAATAAAGATCTCGACAGCAGCATCGAAGGCCTGAACGTCATTCTCGTCGAGGACATCCTCGATACCGGCCTGACGCTAAGCTATCTCCGCCGCGTTCTACTCCAGCGTCGCCCGCATATTCTCAAAATCGCGGCGTTACTCGACAAGCCCTCGCGCAGAATCATCAAAGACATTAAAGCCGATTACGTCGGCTTCGAAATCCCGAACGAATTCGTCGTAGGCTACGGCCTCGATTACGCCGAGCGCTATCGCAATCTCAAAGACGTTTGCATACTCTCTCTCCCGCCGGAGTAATCGTGCCACGTCCCGTCCTAACCGCGCGCGATCTAGATGCCATCGCGGATGGCGGCGAAATCGCCATCGCCCCGGATACGTTGATCACTCCGCTCGCTCGCGATGCGGCCGATCAACGCGGAATTCGCATCCGCGTGGAGCAGCCGAAATCCGAGGCGGCTTCCTCGAACCACGCCAAGGTAGTAGCCCTCGGCGCCGATCACGGCGGTTTCGCGCTGAAAGAACAATTGAAGACCTACCTTCGCGACTGGGGCTACACGCCCCTCGATCTCGGCACCTCAAGCACCGAAGCAGTCGACTATCCTGACTTCGCTGAAGCTGTCGCCAACGCCATCGCCCGCGGCGACGCTTGGCGCGGCGTAGTCGTCGATAGCGCCGGCATCGGCTCCTCCATCGCCGCCAACAAGGTCCCGGGAGCCCGCGCCGCGCTCTGTTACGATCGAGCCTCGGCGCGCAACAGCCGCGAACACAACGACGCCAACATCATGACCTTAGGCGCGCGCATGATTTCCGAGGAAACCGCCCGCGAAATTCTGGCCGTCTGGCTGGAAACGCCATTCGCCGGCGGCCGTCACCAAAATCGAATAAACAAGATTCTAGCCATCGAGTCCAGGCATCTAAAGCCAAGGAGCGCGTGAAGGTGGTTCCGTCATAAGAGGGTCTCGAGAGTCTGTGTGAGATGCTCAGTGGTTTGTCAGGGCACGGCTTCAGCCGTGCCGAAAATGCCGCGAAATCTGCGCGGCTTTAGCCGCTGAGGTTTTGTTATCGACTTCGCACGCGTTCGTCAGGCCTGGTTTTAGTTTGGCCCGGCCTTTTGGGTGGTCGCGCCAAGTGGAGTAAAAGTGGATTCCCACGAACTCGAAAAACTAATCCAAGCCATCACCGAGGAAATGCTCGCCTATCTAGGCGCGCAACAAGGCAATCTTCGCGGCGTCGAACTAGCCGAAATCTATTGCGCCGAATGCAACGAGCGCTGCTCCCACCTCTGCGTCCACAAAACGCAAAAAGCCGTCGAAGCCGGCGCCGCGCGCATCTCCGCAGGCGGCGAAGTCGCCTCTGTTGACGCGCAGATAGCCCACCTGATCGATCACACGCTCCTCAAGCCCGACGCCACGCGCGAGCAAATTCGTAAGCTCTGCGAAGAAGCCGTGAAATTCGGCTTCGCCTCCGTCTGCATCAATCCCTGGAACGTCGCACAAGCCGCCGAGCTCGTCCGCGGCAGCGAAGTAAAAGTCTGCACCGTGGTCGGCTTCCCCCTCGGCGCCACGCTCCCGCAAGTGAAAATCTACGAAACCGACGCAGTCATCAAACTCGGCGCCCAGGAAATCGACATGGTCATCAACATCGGCGCCCTGAAATCCGGCCTGGACGACACCGTCGAAGCCGACATCCGCGGCGTAGTAGATGCCAGCCATCGCGGCGGCGCCATTTGCAAAGTAATTCTCGAAACCGCGCTGCTGACCATCGAAGAAAAAGTCCGCGCCTCTCTAGCCGCCAAAAATGCAGGCGCAGATTTCGTCAAAACCTCCACCGGCTTCTCCACCGGCGGCGCCACAGCTGAAGACGTCAGCCTCATGCGCGCCGTAGTCGGCGGCGAAATCGGCATAAAAGCCGCGGGCGGCGTCCGCAGCTTCGACGACTTCCAAAAAATGGTCGCCGCCGGCGCCACTCGCGTAGGCGCCAGCGCCAGTGTAAAAATCCTGGAACAAGCCCGCGGCCTCGCCGCCGATTAAATCCCGAAGTCTCCCAAAACTCTGCGCCCTCAGCGTCTCTGCGGTGATCCGCTCCAATCCCAAACTCAAGATTCACAAGCCAATTTGATCTTTCAACGCAAAAAAATCCGCGCCCAAACTAGTCAGATCCCATCCCGAAGCCGCAGAGCTGCTGTTATAATTGTGTTTTCTGATATG
The DNA here is from genome assembly GCA_036833535.1 of Candidatus Acidiferrales bacterium. GTDB lineage: Bacteria > Acidobacteriota > Terriglobia > Acidiferrales > UBA7541 > Palsa-147. The sequence goes on from DAITPO010000069.1 coordinate 14,862, forward strand.
CATGTGTAATGTGCCCCTGCGGGCGCAAGTTCGCCCGCCCGGCGCAAAAATAGCCATGGATCCAGTCGAAATCAAACCCGGCACCGAGATTTCCGCCGAAACCCTCTCGACCCTCGTCGAGATCGGCCAGGAAATCAACACCTCGCTAAACCTCGATGAGGTTCTGGCGAAAGCGGCGCAGCTCATCAAAAAGCTGATCGACTACGAAATCTTCGCCGTCCTCCTCCCTGAAGAGGGCACCAATCAGCTGCATTTCCGCTTCGGCATCGGCTATCGCCCCGAAGTGATGGAGCACTGGCGCATTCCGTGGGGCGAGGGAATCACCGGCACGGCCGCGGCCACGGGCCGCGCCGTCCGCGTCGGCGACGTGCAGAAAGATCCGCGCTATCTCAACGCCGTCGAAGCCGTGCGCTCGGAGCTTGCCGTGCCTCTGATGGTGGGCGGGAAGGCGATCGGCGTTCTCGACATTCAGAGCCACGAGGTCGATTACTTCACGCCCGAGCAGCAATCCATCCTCACGTTACTCGCTACGCGAATCGCTAGCGCCATCGAGAACGCGCGCCTCTTCGAGCGCGTCCGCAATCAGGCCGACACGCTTCTTCTGCTCAACGAAGTCGGCC
>DAITPO010000069.1:15581-18979 GCA_036833535.1 Candidatus Acidiferrales bacterium
TTCGAGCGCGTCCGCAATCAGGCCGACACGCTTCTTCTGCTCAACGAAGTCGGCCGCGAAGCAAGCTCAGTTCTCGAAGTGGAAGAAGTCCTGCGCCGCGCCGCCGAATTGGCCAAGCGAATCATCGATTATCAAATTTTCAGCATCTTGCTTTACGACGATGCCGACAAAGTTTTCCGCCACCGCGTCACGGTAAAATTTGGCCAGCGCATCCAGGAAAAGCACGCCGTTCCGGCGCACGAAGGAATAGTAGGAGCAGCAGCCACGCTAGGCCGCGCCGTCGTAGTTCCAGACGTTTCGCACGATCCGCGCTATCTCATGGTCAATCCGGAAACGCGCTCCGAGCTGGCGGTGCCGCTCCTAAGCAAAGGGCGCGTAATCGGCGTGATGGATCTCGAGAGCCCGCAACTTAACTACTTCACGCCGGATCACGTCCAAGCGCTCTCGATTCTAGCGGCGAGCCTCGCCGTCTCGATCGAAAACGCCCGCTTGTATGAGCAACTCGCCCGCGATGAATCGCGTCTCGAGCGCGACTTGAACGCCGCGCGCAGGCTGCAAGGCGCTCTGCTGCCTCGCATGCCCGGCACCGATTCCGGCCTCGATATCGCAGCCCGTGTCGTCTCCTCGCGCGAACTCTGCGGCGACATCTACGATTTCCTGCGCTACGGCCCGCAAGAGCTAGCCATGGCCATGGGCGACGTCAGCGGGAAGGGAAGCGCCGCCGCGCTTTACGGCGCCGCCGCCATCGGCATCATGCGCAGCCTCGGCCCCAACAAACTCGTTCCCGCGCAAATGCTCCACGACATGAATCAATTGATCGTCGAGCGCCGCATCGAAGGCCGCTTCATGACCATGTGCTTCGCCACTTGGCATCGCGGCAAGCGCAAGCTGCGCATCGCCAACGCCGGACAGGAAGAGCCCATCCTCCTCCACAAAGGCGAGTGCAAAAAGATCAATCTCGCGGGCTTTCCACTCGGCATGTTCGAGGACGTGACCTACGATGAAGTGAACATGGTCCTCGATCCCGGCGACGTTCTCGCGTTTTATTCCGACGGCATCAGCGACACTCAGAATTTTGAAAAGGAATTCTACGGCACTGACCGGCTCATCGATTTCATTAGGACGCACGCGCACGAACCGGCCTCCGCCATCGCCGATCGCGTCCTCGAGCAAGTCGAACTTTTCTCAGGCACCGCCCACGCCTTCGACGATCGGACTCTGGTCGTCCTGAAGGTGCTCTAACGCGCGCAATGGCCGCGCGCGGAGAGAGTTCTCAAGTCGCGCAGCCAATCGATCCCACAAAATTCACGCCGCATTTCGAATGGCGCAACCGCTCGCTATTCGCCGAGGTCGTTGCACTCGCGGATCTAGCCGCCCGCTTCGGGACGCCCGTCTACGTCTATAGCCGCGCCGCCATCGAAAACGCATATCGCCAATATCAGAGCGCTTTCCGCAGTCTCCCCACAACGATCTGCTACGCGGTGAAAGCCAATTCGAATCTCTCCGTCTTGCGCCTTCTCGCAAAGCTCGGCAGCAATTTCGACATCGTCTCCGGCGGCGAACTCTATCGCCTGACCCGCGCAGGAATCCCGGCGCGCCGCGCCATATTTTCAGGAGTAGGGAAGACGCGCGAAGAAGTCCGCGAAGCGCTGCGCGCCGGAATTTTCTGCTTCAATATCGAGTCCGAATCCGAACTCGATCTCCTGCTCGACGAATCAAGCCGCGCTCGCCGCCGCGCCCCCGCCGCCATCCGCGTGAACCCCGATGTAGAAGCAGGCGGCCATCGTCACATCGCCACTGGCCATCATCGCCACAAATTCGGCATGGATTGGCGCGATGCCCGCCGCCTCTATCTAGCACATCGGAATTCGCGCTGGCTCGAATGGAAGGGTATCAGCGCCCATATTGGCTCTCAGGTTCTCCGTCTCGAGCCAATCCGCAAAGCCGCAGCCCGCATGGCCGCATTCTGCGTAGATCTACGAAAGTATGGCGTCTCGCTGGAACATCTAGATCTAGGCGGCGGCCTCGGCATCCGCTACGCCAATGAAAGTCCGCTCCGCATCGAAGACTACGCCCGCGCAATAATCAAAGCAGTGAAGCCGCTCCGCTGCCGCCTACTCCTCGAACCAGGCCGCAGCATCGTAGGCGCGGCCGGAGTCCTGCTGATGCGCGTCCTGCACACGAAATCCAATCGCGGCAGAAATTTCATCGTCGTCGATGCCGCCATGAACGATTTTCTCCGCCCAGCCCTCTACGGCGGAGTCCATCCCATCACTCCGGTGAAGCAACCTGCCTCGCGCGCAAACACAATCCGCGCCGACATCGTCGGCCCAGTCTGCGAAACCGGCGATTGTTTTCTAAAAGATTGGCCAATCGAAGACGTACAACCGGGCGATGTACTAGCCCTCTGGGGCGCAGGAGCCTACGGTTTCGCTGAATCCAGCAATTACAATTCGCGTCCACGCCCCGCCGAAATCCTGGTACACGGCCGCAAATCGCAATTAATCCGCCGCCGCGAATCCCGCGTCGACCTCGTCCGCGGCGAATAACTCGAACCGACTAAATCTTCTTCGGCGCGCATCGCAACGTATTGTCATCCTGCGGGTCCAGCCTTTCCGGACCCTAAGGATCTAAGCGACCGACCCCAGCGCGCTCAATCACCGCCGAAGCGTTCCTATCGGTGCGCCCGATGCCGTTCCGGATGCAAGAAATTATCAATCGCCCCAAGATAAAGATTCGTCTGATCCACAAAAGCCATATGCCCGCTCTTAGGCAAGATCAATAATTGCGACCCCGAAATCTTCTCATGCATCTCCTTCGATAAAGAAGGATCGCACTCATCATGATCCCCAACCAAAATCAAAGTCGGCACATGAATATCCGCCAGCCGGTCCACATACTCAACCGACTTCATATTCCCATCAATCACGAATTCCCCATGCGATCCCCACATCTGCCGGTACAAATCCCACGAAGTAACCCCCATCGCAATCGGATCAAAATTAGGATCAGGCCGGTTCTGATACAAATAGGGAAAGTATCCCTCTCCCCAAGCCGCAATCATGTAGTCGTTCGTATAACGGCTCTTCTCGTAGTCCTTCCCGTGCCCATACAATCCGTCCGCTTCCAGCTTCTCGATTCGCTCGCGCAATTCCGGCGCCATCTTCGCCTTCTGCTGCGCAAAAACTTCATTCATCTGCTTCGTGCTTGGAAACGTGCTCGCCAGAATCAAATGCGACAAATTCTGCTGATACTTGAACGCGTAAGCCTGCGCCAAAACTCCGCCATACGAATGACCCATCAAGGTAATCTTTCCCAGCCCCAAACTCCGCCGCACGCCCTCCACGTCCTCCACCATATTCTCGATGGTGTATCCAGCCGGATCTTCCAGCTTCTGC
>DAITPO010000070.1:0-7598 GCA_036833535.1 Candidatus Acidiferrales bacterium
TGTGCTAAGTGACTTTTCGACTGAAGTGCCGCTGACTTTAAGCACATCGGCGGCCACACGCGATGTCGTGGATAGATAAAGCCAATGAGCAGCGACAAAGGCGATCTGAGACGTCGCTCGGGCGCTTGATTAGAGAATTCTAATTTTCTCGGAGATGGTCGGGCGGCAGAGATATAATTCCACCCACTATGACTACCCAAGAAATCATCTACAGCGTTTCAGATGGCATCGCCACGATTACCTTGAACCGTCCAGAAAAATTGAACGCGTGGACCGCGACGATGGAGCGCGACGTGCGAGCGGCAATCGAGGCCGCGGAGGACGACAGCGCCGTCCGCGTCATTATTCTCACTGGCGCGGGCCGGGGCTTTTGCGCGGGCGCCGACATGTCGCTGCTCGGCATGGTCGCCAGCCAGGGTGTTGACGCGCGCGTTCGGGAACAGGCCTTGCGAGCCGGCGGCGTGCGCGAAGGTGTGCGGGCCGATTTTCAGAAGAAGTATTCGTATTTTCCGGCGGTGACCAAGCCGGTGATTGCTGCGATCAACGGCCCCGTCGTGGGCCTGGGATTGGTGATCGCGCTCTATTGCGATCTGCGTTTTGCATCGGACACCGCGCGCTTCGGTACAGCCTTCTCGCGCCGCGGCTTAATCGCCGAGTACGGGCTGGCGTGGTTGCTGCCGCGGATTGTGGGTCTGCCGAATGCGCTGGAGCTTCTGTTTTCCGCGCGCATGGTCGATGCAGCAGAAGCGCAGCGCATGGGATTGGCGACCGCGGTGTTTCCGCAAGACGTATTTCAGGGCAAAGTCCGCGAATACGCGCGCGATTTGGCGGCAAACGTCAGTCCGCGATCCATGCGCGTGATGAAGAGGCAAGTGTACGAGGGAATGTTTCAGACGCTTGCTGAGGCGTTCGAGCTTTCAGAACGCGAAATGCTGGCCAGCCTTCAGTGCGAAGACTTCAAGGAAGGCGTCGCGCACTTTGTCGAGAAACGCTCAGCGGCTTTTACCGGCAAGTAGTCAGGCAGTCGCCGTCTGCTGCTTGTTGAAGTCGGCGAATGTCTTGCCTTGCTCAGCGAGTTGCTTCAAAAGCGGCGCGGGCTCCCAAAGCTCGCCGTGTTGCTGCTCGAATTCGCGGACCCGATCGTAAACTTTCTTCAGTCCGACAGTATCCGCGTACCACATCGGCCCGCCACGGTGCACGGGGAAGCCGTAGCCGTTGATATAGATGATGTCGATATCGACTGCCCGCAGAGCATAGCCCTCTTCGAGAATGCGGGCGCCCTCGTTCACCAGCGAAAATACGCAACGATCCACGATTTCGGCCGGTGAAATCTGCCGCTGCTGGATTCCTGCCTCAGCCGCCCACTTCTTTACCAAAGCCGGGACTTCGGGATCAGGAATCGCGCGCCGATTCTCATCGTATTTGTACCAGCCCGCGCCGGTCTTCTGCCCGTAGCGTCCCAGCTCGCACAACTGATCCCCCGCCATCGCCACCCGGACGCCCGGTTTTTCGAGATGGCGGTATTCCTTGCGGATTCGCCAGCCGACATCGAGGCCGGCGAGATCTCCGACGGCGAGCGGTCCCATAGCCATGCCGAATTCATAGAGCGCGCTATCCACCGCTTCGACGCTGGCGCCTTCTTCGACGAGGAACACAGATTCGCGCACGTAGGGATGAAACATGCGATTGCCAACGAAGCCGCGGCAATTGCCGACGAGGACGCCGACCTTGCCGAGTTTCTTCGATAGCTGCATGCACGTGGAGATCACTTCCTTGCTGCTGGCTTTGCCGCGGACGATTTCGAGCAGGCGCATCACGTTGGCCGGGCTGAAATAGTGCGTGCCGATCACGAATTGCGGCCGCGAGGTCGAACCGGCAATTTCATCGATATTCAGCGTCGAAGTGTTGCTGGCCAGGATCGCGCCGGGCTTGCAGATGCGGTCGAGCTCGCCGAAGATTTGCTTTTTCAGCGCCATGCCTTCGAAAACGGCTTCCGTCACCATGTCCGAGTTCTCGAAGCCGTCGTAGGTAAGAGTCGGAGTAATCATCTTCAACCGTTCATCCACAAATTGCTGCGTGAACCGGCCGCGCTTGACCGAGGTCTCGTAATTCTTGCGGATGTTGGCCATGCCGCGATCGAGAGTCGCCTGATCGGTCTCCTTCAGCAGCACCGGAATTCCGGCGTTGGCGAAGACCATGGCAATGCCGCCGCCCATGGTACCTGCGCCGACAACCGCCGCGCGATTCACGGGAATCAGCGGCGTCTCTTTCGAAATGTCGGGAATCTTGGCCACCTCGCGGTCGCCGAAGAAAACGTGAATCATGGCTTTCGACTGATCCGAAAAGAGGCAATCCATGAAGAGCTTTCGCTCTGTCTTGCAGCCCTCCTCAAAGGATTGCTTCGTAGCCGCTTCGACGGCATCGATGGCTGCGAGCGGGGCCACTAGGCCGCGCTGCTTCTTGCGCGCCGCATCGCGTGCGGCTGCAAACATGGCGCCATTCTGCTCCGGCTTGCCAAGTTTCTCATTGCGTTCTCGCGTCTTTGGCGCAGGTTTCCCAGAAACCTCACGCGCGAAAGCGACGGCGCCTTTTAGAAGGTCGCCTTCAATGAGCCGGTCAACGATCCCCAGCTTTGCGGCTTCCTCAGTCTTGATAGGATTTCCGCCGGCGCACATCTCCACCGCCTTCTCAATGCCTGCGAGCCGAGGCAGCCGCTGCGTTCCCGCAGCCCCAGGAATGATCCCGAGCTTCACTTCGGGCTGGCCGACGAGCGCGCCCGGCGCGGCGACGCGATAATGGCCCGCGATCGCGAGTTCGAGGCCGCCCCCAAATGCTGTGCCGTGAATTGCCATGACAACCGGTTTGCGGCAGTCCTCGATGCGCAGCAATACGGTCGGCAGATCGAGAGTGCCTGCCGTCTTTCCTGAGGTGATCTTGCCGAATTCCTTGATGTCGGCGCCGGCGATGAACGTGCGCCCGCCGCCGATGAGCACTGCCGCCTGAATGCTCGCGTCGGCATTGATTTTGTCGATGGCGTCGGCGATTCCTTCGGGCACGCCGGGGCTCAGCGCATTCACGGGCGGATTATTGATGGTGATGATCGCAATGCCATTGTCGGTCGTTAATTGAACGAGATCGCTCATGGTGTTTGGGAAGCCTGCCTTTCGAAGAGTTCGTTAAGCTGTCTTTGCGGCAGCCGCCGCAGTGTCAATCACGAGCCTCGCGATCCGCTCGCGGTGAAAGCTCGCGTCGCCAAACATCGTTTCGCATGCCTTGGCGCGCCGGTAATACAAATGCACATCATTTTCCCAGGTGAAGCCCATGCCGCCGTGAATCTGGATGCCGCGATTGCCGACGGTGCGGCTGGCGTCACTGGCGTACATCTTCGCGATCGAAACCGCGGTCGCCGCGTCCGGCGCGTTCTGCTCGAGCGCCCACGCGGCATAATAAACGGCCGAGCGCGAACTTTCGGTCTCGAGATACATGTCGGCGCACTGATGCTGCACCGCTTGAAATGTGCCGATGGGCTTGCCGAATTGCTTGCGCGTCTTCGCGTATTCGACGGTGAGATCGAGCGTGCGTTGCATCCCTCCGACCATTTCTGCCACCATCGCGGTCGTCGCTATGCTTCGGGCGCGCGGCAAGCCGTCGGCATTGCTGAGCTTGTCACCCGCAGTGTTCTTGAATTTCACGGAATACTGACGCCGCGTGAGGTCCATACCCGGCATCAGCTTGATCGTAATTCCGGGCGCGCGAGAATCCACGACGAAGACTCCGTTGCGCGCCACAACGATGATCGAATCTGCCACAGCAGCATCCGGCACAAAGAGTTTCTCGCCGGTCAGCTTGCCGTCCACAGCCTCCAGCCGAATGTCGGCCGGATCCCAGCTCGCGCCGGCTTCGAGAAATGCCACAGTCGCACGTGCCTCGCCACCGCAGATCGGTCCGAGATATTTCTTTTTTTGATCGGGACTCCCGGCGGCATCGAGCAACGAGCCCGCTTGCACGACGGTAGTAAAGAAAGGCCCCGGCAATAGCGCGCGTCCCGATTCCTCCATCCACAGAATCAGCTCGACGATGCCGAGTCCCGCTCCGCCGTATTCCTCCGGGTAGATGAAACCCGTGTAGCCCTGTTCGGCCATCTTGGACCAGAGCTTGGCATCGTAGGCCGTATCGGTCTCAATCAAGCGGCGAACTTCCGCCATGGGGCATTCGCCGGCGAAAAACTTCCTCGCGGAATCACGCAGAATTTCCTGGCTCTCAGATAATCCAAATTGCATCGTCGTTCCTCAGTAACTTCGCGGCAGTCCAAGCACAAAATGCCCGATGATATTCCGCTGAATCTCGGAGGTGCCTGCTTCGATGGTGTTCCCCCGCGCGCGGAGATAGCCGTAAGACCACAGGCCGTGGTCGATCGATTCTTCGGCGTCGCCCGTAAGTTGCCCATACGGGCCCAGAAGCTCCTGGGCTACTTGCTGGAAGCGTTGATTTAATTCGCTCCAGAAAATCTTCTGAATCGAGCCTTCCGGTCCAGGCACTCCCGTCGCGCTGATTCGGCTGAATGCGCGCATTTGATTTAGCCGCATGACTTCGATTTCGCCGTAGCACTGCGCCAGCTTCTGCCGGATGATCGGATCCTCCGCCGCTGGGACCCCGTTGCGCTGAGTCGAGTGCGCCAGCTCGGTGAGCCGGTCCATATTGCGCTTGTATATGATTTGCAGCCCAGCGCCGAATGTGCCGCGCTCATGCATCAGCGTGCCCATGGCCACATCCCAGCCCTGATTCACCTTGCCGACGACATTCGCAACGGGAATGCGCACATCGCGAAAGAATACCTCGTTAAATTCGGTCTCGCCGGTCATCTGCCGCAGCGGGCGAACATCCACGCCCGGCGATTTCATATCCACAAGCATAACCGTCAGGCCCTTGTGCTTCGGCGCGGCCGGATCGGTGCGCACCACCACCTCGCACCAATCGGCGAGCCAACCGTAGCTGGTCCACACTTTTTGTCCGTTCACGACGTAGTGGTCGCCGTCGAGCCGCGCGTCGGTTTGCAGGCCTGCCAGATCGGATCCGGCGTTCGGCTCCGAGAATCCCTGGCACCAGATCTCATCCGCGTTAAGAATATTCCGCAGATAGCGCTTCTTTTGATCCTCACTGCCAAAAGCGATGATGGTCGGTCCTATGAGGCCAAGGCCAAGGACATTCGCCATCGGAGGCGCTCCGGCGCGCGCCATTTCCTGCCAGAAAATCACCTGCTGCATCAAGCTCGCGCCGCGCCCGCCATATTCCTTCGGCCAGGAAATGCCGGCCCATCCACCGTCGAAAAGCTGCCGCTGCCATTTGCGGAGAAATTCGAAGCGGCGATCGAGCGATTCCTCACGCGCCTCATCCCATTCTCGGGGAACATTGGCCTCGAGCCACGCCCGCAGCTCGTCGCGGAACTGCAGCTCGTCACTGGTTAGATTGAGATCCATTTGCGTGATTCTCCTGCAACTCTAATCGTTTCCTACGGATTCCGGCCGAATGGTATTCTGCCCGCGCCAATATTTTTTGCGCAGCTCTTTCTTCAAGACTTTACCGGTGCCCGTTTTCGGCAGGGTCTCGAAAAACTCCACAGATCGAGGTGATTTGTAATGCGCCAAGCGTGCGCGACAGAATTCCAGAATTTCCGCCTCGGTTGCCTTTGCTCCCGGCTTCAACACCACGAGCGCCTTCGGCAACTCGCCCCACTTTGCATCCGGGACGGGGATTACCGCAACCTCGTAGATCGCCGGATGCGCCGCCAGCGCCTTCTCGACTTCCAGCGAGGAGACATTCTCCCCACCGCTGACGATGATGTCTTTTTTGCGATCAACAATCAGGAGATAGCCATGCTCATTGATCGTAGCCATGTCGCCGGTATGAAACCAGCCGCCGCGCATCGCTTCCGCAGTGGCTTCGGGCTGATTCCAGTAGCCCGCCATCACGCCATCGCTGCGCGTGATAATTTCGCCGATGGTCTTGCCGTCGCGCGGCACATCCACGTCGTTGGCGTCCACGACGCGCATTTCAACTCCGGGAATCGCGTAGCCGGTCATAGCCTGACCGGCAAATTTCTGTTCGCCCTGCCAGTCACAACCCGGCTTTGAAACGGAGGTCGAAAGCGTCGGCGAAGTCTCCGTCAGCCCATAGCCCGAAAAGCAGAGGCAGCCCAGCTTTTGCTCCAGTTCACGCACCAGCGTTGGAGAAGATGCTGAGCCGCCGATGCTAATCCGGTCCAGGCTGCTCAAGTCATGCTTGCCGAGCTCAGGTGAATGAATCAAAGCCAGCGCCATAATCGGCACCACGCCCATGCCTGTCACGCGCTCTTTTTCAATCAAGCGGAACACCTCAGCCGCATCATACCGCTGCATCATCACGTGCTTGCCGCCCAATTGCGTGACGAAATGCGCCGCACCCCAGCCGTTTGCGTGGAACAGGGGAATCGTGTGCAGGTGCACCATGTCGATCGAAGGATTAAAGCTCAGGCAGATGTAGAAAGCGTGTAGGTAGATGTTTCGATGCGTGAGCATCACGCCTTTGGGGTTTGCGCTCGTGCCGCTCGTATAGAAAAGCTCCGCGAGTGCATTTTCATCGAAGGCCATGATATCGGGCTGATAGGGAGCAGCTGCGGCGATCATCGTGTCGTAATTCTCTCGCGCGAGCCAATCTCGCTGCGGCTCGCCATCGAGCAGGACGATCGATTTCAGCGATGGAACGCTGTCGCGGAATGAATTCACGACCTCGAGAAATTCGGTTTCGACGAACAGCATGGTTGCCGCCGAGTCGTTGAGGATAAAGGCGATCTCCTGCGGCGCGAGCCGGATATTCAGCGGCAGCAGCACTGCACCGGCCTCCAAAACTCCATAATAAGCCTCAAGAAGCCGGTGGCAATTGAGGCTCATGAACGCAACGCGGTCGCCGGGTGTCACTCCTGCGGCGCGCAGGGCGCCGGCCAGCTTGGAAGCGCGCTCGCCAAACTGCGCATAGTTCAACCGCAATTCCTTGCACACGATTGCAGTCGTGTCGGGAAATTGTTGCTGCGCGTATCGCAAAAATCGTACGGGGGTAAGAGGGATATTCATGAAGCGGCGCCCGCCTGCTTAGGCGGTTTGGCCTCCGTCAACTACCAACACATGCCCGGTAATAAAATCAGAAGCGTCCGAAGCGAGAAACACCGCCGCTCCCTTCAAATCGTTCTCGGAGCCAAATCGTCCCAGCGGAATGCGTTTCAGAAAGGCTTCCTTGTTGCGTTCGATCACTACTTCCGACATGTGCGTGGGAAACCAGCCTGGGGCGATGGCATTCACGTTGATATTATGCCCGGCCCACTTGCAAGCCAAGTCCTTCGTGAACGCGATCACTCCGCCTTTGCTCGCGTGGTAGCCGATGGCCGGAAGCTCGGGAGGCGCGCCGCGAAATCCGGCAACGGAAGCGACATTGATGATCTTCCCGCGGCGCTGGCGAAGCATGATTTTTCCCGCAGCCTGGGAGAAGAGAAACGTTCCGGTCAGATTCGTCTCGATCACCTTGTTCCAGGCTTCGAGCGGCATGTCTTCCACCGGCGCGCCCCAGGA
>DAITPO010000070.1:7698-18599 GCA_036833535.1 Candidatus Acidiferrales bacterium
CCGAGGCCCGCCGCGCCACCGGTAACGATAGCCACACGTCCGGTAAGGTCAAACAGTTGTTTGACGTTCATGAATTCACGCGCCCTCGTGGTGATGGCCGGGGAATGTTAGAAATTCCGGCAGGGAATTGCAAGCCAACAAATCGGCACGGATTGATCTCGAGGAGGGATTGCACGCGAGACAGCAAGCTGGAAACGCAGCCTCAGCAGAGGCGGCGCGCTCCATTCGAGCGCACCGCCCTCCGCGAGGGAAGCTAGTTAGAACGTGAACCGAACGCCAAGCTGGAACTGCCGCATGGGCAGCGCCGAAGTAAAGCCTAGCGGCGTGCTGGGCCCGGCCGTCGTTCCGTCTGGCAGAAGCGTTCCGGGCTTTATCCCTTTTACGTTGAAGCCGGTGAATCCCGGGGTCAACGGGAAGAAAGGTCCGACCTCGTTATTCACACTGGCATAGTTGGTGCGATCGAAAAGGTTGAACGCTTCCGCGGTGATCTGCATCTTGAGCCGCTCGGCGATCTTGTGCTCCCAGGTCAAACGCATGTCGAAATCATACATGTTGGGCCCGAGACCGCTGTCGCGCGGTGCGCCGACGGGCCGCTCATTCGTGGTGTGATTGTTACCATTCACTTCGCCTCCTGCGAGCAAATTGAACGGGTGGCCGCTGTGATACGAGAAGATCGGAGCGAGCGAGAAGCCCGAAAGGATCGATTCCTTGAACGGGCTGTCGAAAACTCCGGCGACCACGAATTTGTGGCGCTCGTCGAACTCCGAGAGCCCCCGGTCCGCTCCCAAGTTCGTAGGATCCTGCGGGCCGTAATCGGTGTTGAAGTCGGTCGATGTGTCGTACGCTTTGCTGTAGGTGTAATTTCCAAAAAGCGTGAAGTGGTTACCGAACCGCTTCTTCACTTCGATGATTCCGCCTTCGTACAGCGCCGATGCCGCCGACGTGTACTGGTTATTCTGGACAATCAAAGGATTAACGAAGCAGGGCGAGACCGGCTGGCCGAAGCCGTTCAGAGTGATGGCGCACGGATAGACGCCGCCAGCCCCGGCACCCGCCGATTCGAATCCTGCGTATGGATCGGCCGTGGCGCTCGTGTTCCAGTTTTTGTAGGTCACGGTCTTTCCATTGGCGAGAGTGATCGTGCTCGTCGGCGTCGAGGGCTGTAGGTTCGTGTCAATCGCCACCGGCAACCGCAGAGTGTGCGAGTAGATTCCGCTGATGGAGATTGAGAAACCCTGAGCGATCTCCCGTTCGATCCCGAGCGAAATCTGTTGCGAGTAGGGAGGCTTGTAGTTCGGCGGATTGCTGAATAGTACCGTCAGTGGCGACACCGGGCCGTTGTTCGCCGGGAAGATTCCAGAACCCAACGGGTTCGGAAAAAGGCCGCCCGCTGACATTGGGCCCAGAGACTGGGGAGTAATGCAAGCACTGTTCCCCGCCGTAGGCGTCGTACATTGAATCAGCCCCCCTGCGAAAAGAGTGCCAAACACTTGATCCGCCGTCGCAATCGGCAGGCCGGAAGGGCTGATGGGATCAACGTAAATTGAGATGAAGCGGGTGCACGGGCTGCCGCTGCCGCTCCCTGGGAAAATCACGGACCCCGCGAAGGAAATCCCGCACGTGCCCACGACGTTATTGACCTGATTAGGAACCTGGCTCGAATTGTGCTGGTTCTCGACCGTGCTGTGATTCTTGTTCAGCACCCCAAGGCTCAAGTCCACTTGATTGATCTGCGCGTCCACGGGCCCATAGAAAATTCCGTAGCCGCCGCGAATCACCGTCTTATGGTCTTTGAACGGGTCCCAAGCGAACGATACGCGTGGGCCAAAATCGCGGTAATACGTGTTCAGCGGCTCGAATTGCGAGTCGATCTCATAGCGCACTCCAAAGTTGAGCGTGAAATTTGACGCAATCGCCCAGGAATCCTGCCAGTAGAGCCCCGTCAGCGGACGCGAATACGCTGGATAATCAGCATCGCCAAATCCCTGCTGATAGACCTGCGGCAGACCGAAGGACGCGGACTCCAGCGACGACAAGCTCGGTAGCTGCGGAGTCAGCAGTATTCCCGGCAAGGTCCCAAACACGAACCGTCCCGGGAGAAATGTGTGCGACTCCGTGTGGTTCCCGCGCAAAAGCTCGGACGCGCCGAACTTCATGGTGTGTTTGCCGCGGATCATCGTGAAATTGTCCGCGATCTCAGGGCGCCGCAAGATCGTCAAATTGGGAAGAAAGATGTTCGTTCCCAGGTTATTCGCAAAGCCCGAGATTTGGAGCCCCACCTGTGCGGGCTCGTTTGGAATTACATTAAAACTGTCATAGTCATATTGCGCCCGGAACTCATTGAGTGTTCTGGGACTGAACTGGTGAAACCACGCAACCTGAAGGTTGTTGTCGTAATTGTGAATCGAACTGCCCGCCGAGAATCCCGTCAGTGATTGAACGTCCGGATTCTCCTCCAAATCATGTGCATAGCGGTATGTGAGAGACAGTTGGTCGGATTCACTGAAGCGGTGGTCAAATCGCACCGAGGCAAGGTATTCGCGAGTATTGTAAGGAAACAGGCCGCCGTTACTTTCAAACTGATTTACGAGGTAAGAGTTGACGGCGGCGGCGGACGGAATCGGCGCTCCGGGATTCACCGTCAAGGCGCCTGTGAGTATGGCTGCGCAAACAGGTCCCGGAAAGCTTGACACGCCACCAAACAATGTAGCCGATAGAAAACCGCCCACAGGCCCACTAAGGCAGGGAACCGTTCCTGAATTGCCAGCCAACGCCGAGAGTGCAGCCTGCTGGCTTGCGGTCGGGCGAAAAATGCTTGTGTCCGTCAGCAACGGTACTGCGTTCTGAGAGTCCTGCAGAAGTCCCTCGAATGAACCGAAAAGAAATGTCTTGTCCTTCTGGATCGGGCCACCCACATTTCCGCCGAATTGATAGCGCTGCAGGGAATTCTTGATAGGCTGGCCGCTTATATCCGGTGCAGAAGGATCGAACACCGCGCCCTTCGCCAGCGCCTGGCTAAACGCAAAAGGATCGCGCGCGTCCAGTGCGTCGTTCCGGAAGAAGCCGAACAAGCTACCGTGCACGTCGTTCGTGCCGGACTTCGTCACGATGTTAATCGACGCGCCGCTCGCTCCTCCGAGTTCCGCCGTGTAGTTGCTGCGGTTCACTTGGAATTCCTGCACATCGTCCTGGCCCACGGTCGGACGCACACCGCCGGCATCGTCCTGCGCTTCACCGCCATCTATGGTGATGCTATTGCCACGTCCGTTGCTGCCGTAGAAAGAAAGCCCGCTCTGTGGCGTTTGCTTCACGCGAAAGTCCTGGTCATCAGCCAGTCGCGTCGAGTCCGAGACACCGGGCATCAATAGCGTAAACGTAAGATAATCTCGGCGGTTGATCGGCAAATCTTCGATGTATTGTTCCGTCAGCGTGTTCGCCTGGCTGCCGCGCTCCGTCTCGACCACCGGCGGTTCCGCGTTCACTTCGACCTGCGTGGCCGAGGATGCGATGGTAAGGTGAATATCCGCAATCGTAGTTTCGCCGACGTTCACCACCACGCCTTTCAAAACCTCAGTCTGAAATCCCGACATTCGGGCGGTCAGCGTGTATGTCGCGGGAGGTAGACCGTTGAGCCGGTAGACACCACTGCTCTCGGTTGCTGCCGTGAACTTGATTCCTCGCGAGAGTTCCTCGGCAACTACCGTGACCTTCGGCATCACGCCGCCGGATGGATCGGTCACCGTCCCCGAAATATTGCCGGACGATCCCACGCCTTGCGCGCGAGCCGCGCGAGCCCCCACAAGCAGGAATACGATTACGCACGCCAATGAAATTAACTTCTTCATACGTTTTCCTCCTGGAGTTCTGAGTTCCCGCGCCGCTCTTCTACCTTTTCAGAAAAATTCAAAACAACCCGAATTCTGCCAATCATATCGGAGCTTGCAAAAGCGACCGTCCGCACGCTCGGAGCCTCCGCGGACCAGAGTATTTGGTCCCGGATATTACTGCTGTTTTATTTGCTGTACAACGATTCAGATATCGCCTAACTCTCGCGTGGACCCGCGAAATCGCCCAGTGATTTTCGGCACACTCAAGCAATACCGAGTCGTGCCGCCCCGCAGCCCCGTGGAACCTCTACTTTCTGTGCGGGAGTATGCCACGCCCAAGCCCCCGGTCAAGGTACAGTACCTAGCTGTGTTTCAATGAGTTATACGGTCAAACGAGACGCCTCCGCGCCTGTGTCCTCAAGCATATTCCGCCCCCGACGCATTACCAGATTTCATAGCCGTTACTGGAATCCAATAGCCCTTTTGTCGTCTGCGCCCGTTTGCAATCGGCGCCCTTTCAGCCAGATTTCAGATGGGAGGACTAGATTGGGGCGCGTGGCGGGAAAGGGAGCCTATCGCGTGATATTCCGCAGCATCCTCACAGTCTGCTTTTTGTTCTTATTTGCGGCGACGCCGTCGGCCAAAGCCCAGGTGCCGCAGCCATTGTCCTTGGGAGACGCGCTCAGCCGTGCCAGCCGCGATAACCTCGATCTTCGGGCTGCCCGCGACCAGCGCGCCGTCTCTCTGGCGGGCGTGCGCGCCGCAAAGGAAATCCCCAATCCTACGGTCAGTTTCGCCGCTTTGCGCGACACTCCCCACGAAGGCTTATTCGTCGATCAACCCATCGAGATCGGCGGCAGGCGCAAGCAACGCATCGAACTGGCGCGTCAGGAAAGCATCTTGACCGACTTCGATATCGCAGCGGCCGAGCGACAATTGCGAAGAAATGTCCGCGAAGCCTATTTCGTCTTGGCCTTCGCGCGCCGCACGACGCAGGAAAAAAAGGACGCAGCGGGCCTCGCCGGGCGCCTGCACGACATCGCGCAAGCCCGCTTCGACGCCGGGGATATTCCGCAACTCGAAGTAATCCAAGCGCAGCTCGAGCTCTCGCGCGCGAATGCCGAGGCCCAAGTGGCAGTCCGCGACGAACAAGTAGCTCTTAGCCGCCTCAACGTCCTACTTAACATGCCCGCGGTGACGTCGTGGGATCTCACAAGCGCTCTAGACGCCTCCCCAACCCCCATGAGCCTCGATGAGTTGGCTGCGAAAGCCGTCGACTCTAATGCCGAAGTTCAACATCTAGTTCAGGAAGCCAAAGTCGAAGACACCCGCCTGCGGCTACTGAAAGCTGAGCGCATCCCAAACCTCGGAGTCGAATTCGGCGCAGATTTCAATTCTCCAGGAGCAGATGGTTTTCGCGAAGGCGCGCGCGGCCAAATCTCGATGGAGCTACCGATCTTCAATCGCAATCAGGGTGAGATCGCACAATCCCAGTCGGTTTCCCATGCACTCGAAGATGAGCTGGCGGCGAAAAAACGCGCCGTCGCCGGTCAAGTCGAGGCTGGTTACTACGAATTTACGTCGCGCGCCGCTCAAGTGATGCTCTACTCGCAAACTCTCGTACCCGCGTCGCACCATCTCGAAGACATGGCCGAGGACAGCTACAAGTCCGGAAAGACAAACATCCTGAGTGTCGTCGCCGCGCAGAAGGACATTCAGCAAGTCGATAGCGAATACCTCGATAGTCTGCTCGCCATGCAAACGACATTCGCCGAGCTTGAAGAAATCGTAGGGGTCCCGCTGGAATAGAGGAGAGAGCTGCGAACATGAGATTGCGCCAGCCCTGTGCGAGCTTCACGTTAATCGCAGCCATTGCGTTGCTGATAGGTTGCTCCCACGGCGCGCCCGCCGAATCCTCCGACACCGGCGGCAAGGAAGCCGCCAAGGCCGAAGTGACCGTCACGCAGGTGACCCGCTCCGACATTCAGGAAGTGGTGACGGTAAGCGGAAGCGTCGCCGCTCTTCCCAATCATGACGTGCGCGTTAGTTCGCTCGTGCCCGGCCGCATCGCAGAAATGAAAGTCGCCGAAGGCGATTCTGTCAGGGCCGGCGAAGTGATTGCGCAGTTAGACTCACGCCCGCTGCACGATCAGCTTCTCCAGGCCGAGGCTGGCGAGGCGCAGGCGAAGGCCAACCTTGAAAACGCGCAAGCTTCGAAGAAGCGCAACGAGGATTTGTTCCAGCGCGGCATCGCATCGCGCAAGGATTTCGAGGACGCCACGACGCAGGAGAGCGTTGCGGCCGCCAGTCTTAAGCAGGCCGATGCCAGCCTCTCAATCGCCCGCATGCAACTCGACCGCACGCAAATTCGCTCGCCTCTGACGGGTAAAGTTGCCAAGCGTTTTGTGAGCGTCGGCGAGCAAGTTGATGGCACCGCCGCGCAGCCGATAGCCGAAGTCGCCGAACTCTCGGAAGTCGAGCTGCTCGGCAATCTGCCGGCAATGTATCTGGCGAAGCTGCGCGTGGGCGAGTCGCTCGCGATCGAAAGCGATGCCTTCAGCGCGAAAAAGCTCAGCGGCCGCGTGGTCGCCATCTCGCCTGCCGTCGACGCTGCCACCAACGTGGGCCTCATTCGCATCCGCATTCCAAATTCGAATGGCGTAGTTCGCCTCGGAATGTATCTGACGGCGCAGATCGCCGTCGAGAATCATCCGAACGCTCTCACGCTTCCTCCTGAAGCCGTCTACCGCGATGAAAAAGGCGATCCGCACGTCTATCGCGTCGAGCAGAACAAGGCCACCGCCGCGGACGTAAAGCTCGGAATTCAAACTAAAGATCGAGTCGAAATTCTCTCCGGCGTGAACGAAGGCGATACGGTGATCCTCTCGGGCGGCTATGGCCTCACCGATCAAGCCGACGTTCAGATCAAGCCATGAACGTCGTCGCCTTTTGCCGCCGCAATAGTTACGCCGTGTACCTGCTCACGGCTTTTCTCTGTATCGCAGGACTCCTGGCCGTTTTCCGTCTTCCCAGCAACATTTATCCGGAATTGAATTTTCCACGCATCGTCATCCTCGCTCATTCCGGCGATCTTTCGCCCGACGCGATGCTCCTCACCGTCACTCGGCCTCTCGAAGAAGCTGCCAGCACCGCCATGGGCGTCCATCGCGTGCGTTCGAAAACCATCCGCGGAAACTCCGAAATCTCCATTCTCTTCAATCCGGAAATGGATATGCAGTACGCCCTCCAGCTCGTGCAAGCCCGCGTGAGCGACGCGCAGGGCTCGCTGCCTCCAAACACGGAAACTCAGGTAGAGCGAGTTTCGCCCGTAGTTTTTCCCGTGCTGAGCCTCATCTTGAATGGAAATGTCCCCGACGCGGATCTGCACGACGACGCCCAGTATGTATTGCGTCCACTATTTAGCCGCGTACCCGGCGTCGGTCTGATTCAGGTACAAGCCACGGACACTCGCGAAGTTTCAGTAATCGTAGATCCACAGAAAGCGCTCGCCCACCGGTTGTCGCTCGTTGATATTTCGAACGAGCTGAAATCCACGAACCAAGTCACTTCTGTCGGTCGTCTCTCGAAAGATTATTCGCAGTATCTAGTCCTCACCACCAGCCAGTTTGCCGATCTCGACGACATTCGCTCGACGGTCGTCGCCATCGAGAACGGCGTCCCCATCCGCGTCCGCGATCTCGCGGAAGTCCGTGACGGCGTCCAGGATCGCCAAACGCTTATCACCGGCAATGGCCAGCCCGCCGCGCTCATTAACATCTCTCGCCAAATCGGCGGCAACATTCTTCAGCTTACTCAGGACGTCAAAGACCAACTCAAAGACCTCGGCTCAGCAATCCCGAATACGCTGCACATTTCCGTCGTTTACGATCTCGCAGAATTCGTCTCCGATTCGATCGGCAGCGTTCGCGACGCCATTCTCATCGGCGGCATCCTCGCAGTCATCATTCTCTTGGCGTTCCTGCGCGACATGCGCACCACTCTGGTAGCCGCCACTTCGCTGCCGCTCTCGGTAATCGGCACTTTCTTTTTCCTGAAATACTCCGGCGGCTCGTTGAATTTGATGTCCCTCGGCGGTCTAGCCATCGCGATCGGTCTCATCATTGACGACGCTGTAGTGATCATCGAGAACATCTATCGCCACCTCGGCCTGGGAGAAGATTCACTTCAAGCCGCGGAATCCGGAACGCGCGAATTACTCGGGCCCGTCATCGGCTCTACGGCAACAACTCTGGTCGTTTTTCTCCCCCTAACGCTTCTCGAGGGCGTCGTCGGAGAATTCTTCACCGCCCTATGTCTCACGTTAGGCGTCTCAATTCTTCTCTCACTCGTTTTCGCTATCACCGTGATCCCGCTCCTCTCGATCCGCTTCCTCTCCAACGTGACGCACCGCGAAGAGTCCGCCCACTTCATCGCTCCAGTCAATCGCGTCTACGAACGCGCCGTTCGTAGTGCGCTGAAACATCGCCGATGGGTAGTAGTAGCGGCCGTCGCATCCGTCGCCCTAGGCATTTTTGTGTTCACTCAACTGGGAACAGGCTTTCTCCCGGAAATGGACGAAGGCGGCTACGTCCTCGATTACCGCACGCCCCCAGGCACTTCGCTCGACGAGACCAATCGCATCCTCACGCTGGTCGAAAAGCGCGTCGCCGATATGCCCGAGACCGCTTCGTTCTCTCGCCGCACCGGCGCCGAACTCGGCCTATACGCCACCGAGCAGAACACAGGAGACATTCTCGTAAAGCTCAAGCCCGTCTGCCACTGGCCGCGCACTTGGATCGGCTGCCCGTCCTCCGAGCGGCGCCGCGACGCCGACGAAGTAATCGACGACATGCGCGACCAGATCGCCAAAAACATCCCCGGCATCGACGTCGAGTTCACTCAAATTCTCCAAGACATGATCGGCGATCTCGAAGGCTCGCCCGAGCCCGTCGAAATCAAGTTATTCGGCAACGACATGCCGACTCTCGAGCTGCTTGCCGAAGAGATCCAGCCGCGTCTCGAGAAAATCAAAGGCCTCGTCGATTTCGTGGGCATCACAAAAGGCAATCCCGAAATCGTTTTCCACGTGAATCCCGACCTCTCCGGCCGCGCCGGACTGACGCCCGATCAGGTCAGCGTGCAGGTGAGCGCCGGACTTCTGGGAATCTCGGACACGCAATTGCGCCGCGCGGATCGCACCATTCCGATCCGCCTGCGTTTTCCAGATTCATTCCGCGGAAACTATACGGACGTTCAGCAGTTTCCGCTCGTCACGCCGTCGAAGCAGATTGTTCCGCTTTCCTCGCTCGCGCAGGTAGATCAGGTCCGCGGTGAAAATCAACTCCAGCGCGAAAACCAGCGTCTCATGGTCACGCTAACCGCCCGTCTCGAAAATCGCGACCTCGGCAGCGCCATTCACGACGTCCGGCAGACCATCAAACAGATCAAGTTTCCGTTGAACACTTCTTACGAAATCGGCGGCCAGTACGAGAGCCAGCAGGCCTCATTCCATCAGCTGCTATATGTCCTCAGCCTAGCGCTCGCAGCCGTCTTTGTCGTCCTGGTGATCCAATTCCGTTCCTTCGGCCCCGCACTAGTCATTCTTTCGGCCGCCCCGCTCTCGCTTCTCGGTGTCTTCCTCATGCTGCTCGTCACCGGCACGGCCCTGAATGTTTCCTCCTTCATGGGAATCATTCTCATGGTCGGGCTGGTAGTGAAAAACGGAATCATCCTCTTCGAGTACGTCCACAAGCTTCAGGAAGAAGGCGGCGCGTCGCTCGATGAAGCCCTCGTCGCCGCCGGGAAAATCCGCATTCGCCCCATCCTGATGACCACGCTCGCGACGCTTTTCGGCCTGCTCCCTCTAGCCCTTGGACTCGGCGCTGGCGCGGAACTCCAGAAGCCGCTGGCCCTCGCCGTAATTGGCGGCCTCCTCCTTTCCACCTTCATCACGCTCCTCGTTATGCCCGTGCTCTATTCATTCCTCGAAAAACGTAGCGTCCCCGCGTAACTTCCGGCGGCTTGCGGACGTCCCCTAAGTAATAACCGGTATTGACGCGGAATGGCGGAGGCTTTATACGGTACCGCCCCACACGTCACGTCGCGGCGGATCGGTTAATGTCCGGGCAACGAAAGGTGGGACTGGCGAATCACATTCGAGACGAGCGATTCACGGAGAGCTCAGATGCATCAGCAACTCGATGCTTTAGTCGTATCGGAACGCATGGAACACGTGAAGTCGCTTGTCCGTATCCTGGATGGGCTGATGATCAACGTCTACGTCGCGTGCAGCGTCAAACAAGCCCAAGAAGTCCTCTGCCGCCAGCCACTTGCGCTCGTCTTTTGCGATGAGCGCGTTCCCGGCGGTTCGTACCGCGAGCTCCTTCAGAGCGGAGACGCGAGGCGGAAAGCCTCGCGCTTCGTGGTCATGCTCCAGACCGGTGAATGGGATGAATACCTCGAAGCCATGCGCCTCGGCGCCTTCGAAGTTATCCGCTGCCCCGTGCAACCGACTGACGTTGAAATGACTCTAATTCATGCGACCAGGGACCAGGCGCAACGAGCTGCCATGCGTATGACTGCCTGAGCCAATAGCATCGAATTCGAAGAAACGGCGTCGGACAATTTCACCTTCTCATTTCAAGCCCAATCTCTTCCGACGGGCTGGCAGCCGATCCCAAAATCAGGTCCGCTGGGAAGAGGCCGCTCCTGCCACTTTTTAAGGTGCACAGTCAGCGCAACTGCCCCAACTGCGGCAGCAAAAAAATCTCGAAGTCTCATCGGCGCTCCTTCTACGAGCGTCACATCCTCTCGCTCTTCCACGTACGCCCGTATCGCTGCGATTCCTGCGACGAGCGGTTTTATCGCCACACCGATTCCAGCCACGAATCGTCGCCCGACGAAGCGTGAAGCGCGGTACACGCACTGCAGCGAGTCGGGCAGGACTGTAAGCCGCCAATGAGTCCCCGATTGCCAATCCTGTGTCGAATTTGACCCTACAGTGCGCTTCCGCTATTATTGCAGCGCGGGGTGGAGCAGCCTGGTAGCTCGTCGGGCTCATAACCCGGAGGTCGT
>DAITPO010000071.1:0-18302 GCA_036833535.1 Candidatus Acidiferrales bacterium
CGAAGATCGACGCGAATCGGGACGAATTTTGCCAGCATGCGGCGGTGTGCCGCGCATTCATCGAACGGCACTTCGATTCCGCGGCGGCAGAGTGGCATGCCTGCGATGTGAATATCCACTTTCGCCGGATCGAATCGCACGCCTGCGCGTCCCGCTGCGGCCAGGATTCGGCCCCAGTTGGGATCGCCGCCGGCCAGAGCGGTTTTCACCAGCGGGGAATTCGCGATTGTACGGGCGATGATCTCCGCGCTCGATTCCGAATTTGCGCCGCGAACCTCGATTTCGATCACCCGTTTCGCACCTTCTCCATCGGCGACAATGTCGAGCGCCAGTTTCGCGCAAATCGTTTCCAGTGCGCCGCCGAATCGGCGAAAGTCCGCGCCGGCTCGCTGCAATTTTGGCGCGCCTGACGCGCCATTGGCCAACACCGCCAACGTATCGTTGGTCGAGGTGTCGCCGTCCACTGTGATTGCATTGAACGTGTGACCGGCGACGCGCTGCAATGCCTGTGCTAGCAACGATGGCTCGATCGCGGCATCCGTCACAACGAACGCAAGCATCGTGGCCATGTTCGGCTGAATCATTCCCGCGCCTTTGGCGCAGCCAAGCAGCCGGACCTCTTTGCCGCGAATACGAATTCTTTCCGCGGCCCACTTCGGGCGCGTATCGGTGGTCATGATGGCGCGCGTGAGAGAATCGAATGAACTCGCCGCGTGTTTTCGCGCAGATACCAAGCGCGGCAGAGCGCGCACAATCTTTTCGACGCGCAGCGGCACTCCGATGACGCCCGTCGAGCACACAAGGATCTCTTCCGGCGTGCAGCCGAGGGCGCGCGCAGCCGCGGTGGCCGTCGCTCGAGCCGCTGCCAAACCTGCATCCCCGGTCGCGCAGTTCGCGTTGCCCGAATTCACGACGAGCCCGCGCATGTGCCCGCGCGTCCTTCGAATATTGCTTCGCGAAAGCACAACGGGCGCCGCTTGAACGAGATTTTGGGTGAAGACTGCCGCAGTCGCGGCCGGCGAATCGCTTACGATGATGGCGAGATCGAGGCCAGAGCGTTTGAGGCCGCAAGCCGCGGTGGAAAACGAGAATCCGCTGGGAATGTCGCGTAGCGAAGGATGGGATTTCATTCGACAGGAACAGTTTCAGAGGTTTCGTCGAGAATATCGAATACCGCGCTCGACGACCCAAGATCTGCGACGACTGCCGAGAGCCGGCACGTCCGAGCCTTCTCGCAATGGATGCAGTCACGGTCGATTTTCTCGTGCAATGAGTGGCGCGTCGAGCGCTCAAATCCCTGACGCAGGAAAAATTCAGGCGAACTCGTAAGCGCAAACACGCGCGAAATGCGGCGGCGGTCTGCGAGTTCCAGAGCGGATTTCACTAAACGCGCTCCAAGCCCACGACCCACTTTTGCAGGTTGCACTGCCAGCGAGCGTATCTCGGCGAGCGCCGGATGATAAATTTCGAGCGAAACGCAACCCACAACTCGATCCCCATCGGCCAGGACCAGGAAGCCAGATAGATGTCTCTGAATGTCGCTGACGTCGCGCGGAAGCAAAATGCCTTCCTGCACATAGTGCGAGATAAGCGCGTGGATTTCCGCTACGTCAGCAGGACGGGCACGACGAATTTTCATCGGGCTGCCACCCGGAGGCCCAGACGCGCCTGCAGTTTCTCGAGCGCCGCGCGAACGGCTTCGAGGGACGTGCCCCCGGGAACGCTCTTTCTCCGAATGGCTGCGTCGAGAGTTACCGCCGAATAAAAATCTGCGTCGAATACCTTTGAATGTCGCTGTAAAACTTCGAGCGGCAATTCCGTGATCGGCTTAGCTCGCTTTTCTGCTTCTCGAATCACGCGGCCGACAATCTCGTGCGCCTCGCGAAAAGGAACTCCGTGCTCAACAAGATAGTCAGCGGCTTCGGTTGCCAGTAGAGCAGGGTTGGCCGCCGCAGCTCGCAGCTTCGCTTCGTTGAATTTCGTGGCGCGAAGAGCGCCGGCTGCGACGCGAACCATCGCCAGAGCCTCATCGTGCGCCGAGAACAGCGGCTCCTTATCCTCTTGTAAGTCGCGCTGGTAACTCGATGGCAATCCCTTGATTGTCACCAGCAGCGAGACTAGCGCGCCCACGATCCTCCCGCTTTTTCCGCGAATCAATTCCCACGCGTCTGGATTCTTTTTTTGCGGCATCAGGCTGCTGCCGGTGGAGAACTCATCGGGAAGAATCGCGTAGCCAAATTCGGCGGAGGCAAAGAGGATTAAGTCTTCGCTGAGGCGCGAGAGGTGGGTAGCGACGACGGAGAGCGCGAAAAGATACTCGAGAGCAAATTCGCGGTCGCTCACGGCATCGAGACTGTTCGCAGTGATGGATGCGAAACCCATCTCGCGCGCTAGCGCATTCCGATCGATCGGAAACGCGCTGCCCGCGAGCGCTCCAGAGCCCAGTGGGCACACATCCGCGCGCGCGGCGGCGAGCTGTAGTCGTTCTGTGTCGCGCAAGAAACCTTCGGCATGAGCCAGCAGCCAGTGCGAGAGCAGGATCGGCTGCGCGTGTTGCAGATGCGTCATTCCGGGCATCGGAAGGCCCAAATGACTCTCCGCTTGAATTGCGACCGACTCGTTCAGCGCAACCAGCGCTTCGCACATCGACCGCGCTGCATCCTTCACGAACATGCGGAATTCGGTGGCCACCATCTCGTTGCGGCTGCGCCCAGTGTGCAGCTTCGCGCCGGTGGGCCCGATAGCCGCGATCAGCGCCACTTCAACAAAATGATGCACGTCCTCTACATTCGACTCGTCGAGCCAGCTCGGATCCGTCCGCCCGCGATTTTCGATGGAGTCGAGAGCGGCCACAATCTGGGCGCACTCATCGGCGGTCAGCAAACGTGCTGCCTGCAAGCCCCGCGCCCACGCGCGATCGAGGGCAAGCTCGTAGGGCAGCAAGCGGCGGTCAAAGCGCCAGGAGCGCTCGAACTCGTAGAAGTTCGCGTCTGGGCCGCGCTCGAAGCGGCCTCCCCACATTTTGTCGTTCTTCGGCTCGCTCAACGCCGCTTCGCTCCTGCTTCCTGTTGCGCTGATTCCTGCGGCACTGTGATCGGCAGCGCAAAAAGATTGATGAAGCCCTCGGCGTCCTTGGGGTTGTAGCCGCTCATGCTAAAGCTGGCGAGATTCGTGCGGTAGAGCGAATTCGGCGACTTGCGGCTCGTTATGCTGACATTTCCCTTGTAAAGCTCCAGACCGATGGAGCCCGTGACGCGCCGCTGCGAGCTCGCGAAAAACGCATCGAGCGCTTCACGCAGGGGAGTGAACCACATCCCGTAGTAAACCATTTCTGCATAGCGCAGGGAGAGAATCTGCTGATAGTGCGCGGTCTCGCGATCGAGGCACAAAGTTTCGAGTTCGCGATGCGCCGCAACGAGCAACGTCCCTCCAGGGGTTTCGTATGCGCCGCGCGATTTGATTCCGACTAGCCGATTCTCCACAATGTCGGCGCGTCCGACTCCATGCGCGGCGGCCAGTTCATTCAATTCTTCGAGAAGCGCCAGCGGCTTCAATTTTCGCCCGTCCACCGAGATCGGCAACCCTTCCTCAAATCCAATTTCCACGCGCGCAGGTCTGTCGGGGGCCGCAGCGGGCGCGATCACCCATTGCCACATCGCTTCATCCGGCGCGTTTGCCGGATCTTCGAGCCGGCCGCCCTCGTGGCTGAGGTGCCAGATGTTGCGATCGCGGCTGTAGATATTCTCTTTCGTATGTTCCACCGGGATGTGATGCGCTTTCGCATAGGCAATGGCATCTTCGCGCGACGCAATCGCCCACTCGCGCCACGGTGCAATGATTCGCAGTTCTGGCGCGAGAGCTTTGCATGCCAGCTCGAAGCGCACTTGATCGTTGCCTTTGCCAGTGCAGCCGTGGGCAACAGCGTCCGCGCCCGTTTTGCGCGCAAGTTCCACCTTGCGCTGTGCCAGCAATGGCCTGGCGAACGACGTGCCCAGCAAATATTTGTGCTCGTAAACTGCTCCGGCCCGCAGCGTGGGCCAAATGAAGCCGGTGATGAATTCCTCGCGCAGATCCTCGACGTATGCCGCGCTCGCGCCCGTCGCCAAAGCCTTGCGGCGAGCTGCTTCGAGATCTTCGCGCTGTCCGAGATCACCGACCATGGCGATTACTTCGCAGCCGTACGTCTCTTTCAGCCAAGTAACGATGATCGAAGTGTCGAGTCCGCCGGAATATGCCAGGACGACTTTCTTCGGATTCGGGGGCGCGCCTGCCGCGATTCCGGGCCGCGCGGCGGGCACTGAGTTCATCTTCTGGGCGAGTTGGCCGCTCGTTGATTGGCTTGGTTGATGGCCATTCTTTGAAGCGGCTCTTCGCTTTGCTTTTTCGATCGTCGATTTCGTGGGCATCAATTTCCTTTGCTAGCTGAGCAGTGTCAGCAGAATGGCCTTCTGCACGTGCAGGCGATTCTCCGCCTGATCGAACACGATGGATCGCGGCGACTCCATGATCGCTTCTGTCACTTCCATTCCGCGATGAGCCGGGAGGCAATGGAGAAACACGGCATCGGGTGCAGCCAGAGAGAACATTTCGTCGTTCACCTGATAGCCGGCGAACGTCTCGGCCCTTTTCGACGCTTCGGCTTCCTGGCCCATGCTGGTCCAAACATCAGTGTAAATGGCTTGCGCGCCTGCGACAGCTTCGCTTGGTGATTCGAAGATCTCGACTTTTCCGCGTGTATCGCGCGCTGCGCGGCGGGCGTCGCTCACCACCGCTGCGTCGGGTTCGTAACCTGCAGGCGAGGCTACGCGGATGTGCGCGCCGAGGCGTGCGCCGGTGCTCAGCAGAGAATGGCAGACATTATTTCCGTCGCCGATGTACGCCACCTTTAATCCGCGCAGGCCGCCGAAATGGTCCTCCAGAGTGAAAAAGTCCGCGAATGCCTGGCACGGATGATATCGATCCGTCAGCGCATTGATTACCGGAATTCGGGCGTATTGCGCCAGTTCATCGAGCACGGCTTGATGGAAGAGCCGCGCGACGATGCCGTGCGTCCAGCGCTCGAGGCTGCGCGCCACATCGGCTACCGATTCGCGCTCGCCGAGATGCGAGAAGGTGTGATCGAGAAACGTGGCCGAGCCGCCGAGGCTGGCGATGCCGACCTCGAATGTCACGCGCGTCCGAAGCGATGGCTTTTCGAAAATCAGCGCGAGAAAACGGCCCGCCAGCGCGCCGCGGTAGCGATCGGGCCGCGCCTTGACGTCGGCCGCCAGATGCAGCAGCTCGCGCACTTGATGGGCGTTCCATTCCATCCCTGTTAAGAGATCATTTTGCAGCGGAATCGTAGTTGCAGTAGCGGTTGCCATGGATTCCTCTCCTACCTTGCCTCGAGTGGAAGTTCGGCTCGCAGCGGCGTCGCTATCGCAGTTGAAGCTTGCGATGCTTTCGCCGCAGCCTGGTTGGTCTTTAAGTTCTCCGTCAGCTCGACAGTCTTCGGTCGAGGCGTTTTTGCAAACACAGTCCTGAGCTTTGCAAGGAATTCCTTTACCTGAGCGGCGCGCACGATGAATGGCGGCAGAAAGCGCAGGATATGTTCGTGCGTGCAGTTGATCACTAACCCGCGCTTGAGAGCCGCCTCGACGAACGGAGCGCCCTCTACACTGAGATCGAGCCCGATGATCAGGCCTTCTCCGCGGACTTCGCGGATGAAATCGAACTCGCGTGCCAGCTTTTCGAGCCCGGCCTTTAGTTCCGCGCCGCGCTCGCGCGCGTTCTGCATCAAGTCTTCATCTTCGATTATCTGCAGCGCCTCGAGCGCCGTCGCGCATACTAGCGGCCCGCCGCCGAATGTCGTGCCATGCAGGCCGGGAGAGAGCGCTGCCGCGAATTGTTCATTGGCGATCACCGCGCCGAGCGGCAATCCTGCGGCTAGCGGTTTCGCGACGGCAACGATGTCCGGCAGCGTCGCGAATTTCTGATACGCAAAGGCGCGCCCCGCGCGGCCCAAGCCGCACTGAATCTCGTCGACAATCAATGCCGCATGGTTCGCCTTGGCCAGCTCGCGAGCGCGATTCCAAAACGCCTCGCTGACCGGATAAATTCCGCCTTCGCCCTGGATTGTCTCCAGCACGATCGCGCAGACTCCCGAATCAAATTTCGCTTCGAGGTCGGCGACATCGTTGAAGCGCACAAAATCGGCGCCGGGCATCAGCGGTGCGAATGGCTCGCGGTATTTCGCGGGATAGGTTATAGCGAGGGCGCCGAACGTTCGCCCGTGAAACGAATTCGTCAAAGCCAGAACGCGCGTTGGCGTCGCACGCCCATTTTTCGTCCGCGCCCTCGCGTACGCCCGGGCGATCTTCAAAGCTCCTTCGATCGCTTCGGTGCCGCTGTTGGTGAAAAATACGCGATCGAGTCCCGACCATTCCGCCAGCTTGCGCGCCAGCGGACCTTGATAAGGATTGTGAAAGAGATTCGAGAGATGAATCGCCTGAGCCGCCTCGCGGCGGATTGTCTTTACAATTCGCGGATGCGAATAGCCGAGAGCGTTGACGGCGATTCCGCCGAGGAAATCGAGATATTCGCGGCCGCGCTCATCGTAGAGATAGCAGCCTTTGCCGCGGACGAAGACGACCGGAGGCCGCCGGTAGGTATTCATTAAATGGCGCGCTTCGTCGCGCCGCGCCTGCGCTGCATTCATTGCTGAAGTCTTGCGCTTCATAGCGATGCCACCTTGGTCTCGGCCGCGTCGAACATCGGAGTGACTCGCGTCCCCGGCCCTTTTGCGCCATTCGCCGCGGAAAGAAGCGCGCCCGCCCGAGTGCCGCCGACGATGCGCACTTCGCGGACTCCGCCGGCGAGCGCGCGCTTCGATGCTTCGAGCTTCAGAATCATGCCGCCGGAGATTTTGTTTTGCCGGATCAGCTCCTCGATGTCCGCGCCGCTTACGGCCTTCAACACTTTGCCGTCATCCAGAACGCCGGCGACGTCGGTGAGAAAAATCAGGCGGTCTGCACGGCAATATTCGGCACAGGCAGCGGCCATGTGATCTGCATTGATGTTGTAGAGCTCGCCATCGGAGCCGAGCCCCAAACAGGAAGCAACGGGGACAAGATTCGCGCGCCAAAGCGATTCCAGAAACTCCACATCCACGCCGGTCAAGTACCCGACAAATCCCAATCCGCCCGCGACTTCGTTATGGCTCATCGGCTCAGCCCGAAAACAAGCGCCATCGGCCGCCGAAATTCCGATTGCGGGCTGGCCTGCCAGGGAAATTGCCGCCGATAGCTTTTTATTGAGCAAGCCTCCAAAGACCATCGCGGCCACATCGCGCGTTTCGCGATCCGTTACGCGCAAACCGCCCACGAACTGGCTCTCGATCCCCATGCGCTTTAATGTGGCCGTGAAGATTTTTCCGCCGCCGTGAATCACGAGTAGCTCGTGCCCGGCCTGCGCCAGCGTGACCACTTGCTGCGCAATTCTTTGCACCGTCTCATCGCTCTCCAGCAACGCGCCCGCAATTTTTACGACCAATCTCATATCAACCCGGTCTCCTCGGCCCATCCCATCATGCCGTTCAAGTTCTGCACTGCTTGCCCCGCCGCGCCTTTTCCCAGATTGTCGAGGCAAGATACGATCACCAGCCGCTTGCCCGATTCATCGAGCGCGAAACCGATATCGCAGAAATTCGTGCGCGCGACGTGCTGCAAGTCCGGGAGTGTCTTCGCCCGCGAAACCCGCACCATCGGCCGGCCAGCATAAAATCGCCTGTAAACCGACTCGATGTTTTCAATCGTTCGCGGCTCATCGAGCCAGACGTAAATCGTCGAGAGAATTCCGCGTTCCACGGGCAACAAGTGGGTCGTAAAAATCACATCCTCCGCCGCCAGGCCCGTGTGCTCAGTGACTTCAGGCGTGTGGCGGTGGGTGAAAAGCCCGTAGGCGCGAAAATTGCCATTTACCTCGACAAAGTGAGTTTCGCGCTTTGGCTCTTTTCCCGCGCCGCTCGCTCCCGACTTGCAATCGCAAACAACTCCTCGGCTGGCATCGATCCATCCCGCTTCCAGCAGCGGGCGCAGCCCGAGGATGACGGATGTCGGATAGCAACCTGGATTTGCAACCAGCTTCGCGCGCGGCAGTTTGTCGGCGTACAGCTCCGGCAAGCCATAAACCGCGTGTGCAAGTGCCGCGCTCGCCGGGGCGGGCAGCTTGTACCATCGGGAAAATGTTTCCGCATCGGCGAAGCGAAATGCGCCGCTCAAATCCACGACGCGCAGTCCCGCATCGAGCAATTCCGGCACAAGCTCGAGCGAAGCCTCATGCGGCGTCGCTAGAAACGCCGCTTGCGCTCCGCTCTTCTTGATAGCTTCCACCGAGAATGGCTTGCAAGGCGCCTCGCCCCATCCGCGCAATTGCGGAAACAATTCCGTTAGGCAATGAACAGTTGAATGCGCATCGCGCAGATAGAAAGTCGGCTTGTCCAGTTTGGGGTGCCGCAGAAGAATCCGGGCCAGCTCGTATCCCGCGTAGCCCGTAGCTCCGACGACGGCGACCCGTAATGGGTCGGTCATCGCAGCATCTCCTTGAGACGCTTCTCGAGTGCCGCGCGCGCCGCCCGCGTCGGGCAGATCACCAAAATGGTGTCGTCACCTGCCAGCGTGCCGGCGACTTCCTTCCAGCGTTGGGCGTCAAGCGCCGCGGCCAGAGGCTGCGCGCCGCTCGGCGGAGTTTTCAGCACAAGCATGTTCTGTGCCGGGCGGATATCGAGAAGAAATTCGCCCACCGCCCGCGCCAGCGGGGGCAAGGCACTCGGTGTTGTCTCTTCCGGCGTCGCCGTCAACGATCGGTAGCCTTCCACCGTTTTCACCAGCTTTAATTCGCGCAGATCGCGCGAGAGCGTCGCCTGCGTCACGCGCACGCCGCGATGCACGAGCTGGCGCCGCAGCGCGTCCTGATTCGCCACCTTCATCTGCGCCAGCAGATTCAGGATCTGTCCTTGCCGGAATCGTTTGTGCGTGTTCATCTCAGCGTCTGACTAATTATGCAGACCTCTGTATATTCATGCGCTTAGGCCCCGCTGTCAAGAAAAACTTGCAGTGAATCGAGGCGCAGGATTCCGCCGCGAAGACGTTGCGACGCTCGATTGTCGGTGGCAACTCGGTCTGCTATTCTCGCCGGTGGGAGATTCGCTTGGCGCAGTCAATTTCACGCAGCGTTTCGTTCGATCTAACCGCTGAACGCACGGCGTCGGTCCCGTGGTTCGTGTGGAGCGGCATCCTCGCCGTATCATCCATCGCGTTCGGACTCTACTGGGATATTTCCTGGCACGAAACGATCGGCCGCGACACTTTCTGGACGCCCGCGCATCTCGCCATTCATTTCGGCGGCATCCTAGCCGCATTCACCTGCGCGTATCTGATCTTCTCGACGACGTTCTCGCACGATCCAGCCGCAAAATCCGCGGGCGTTCGCGTGTGGGGATTCCGCGGTCCGGTCGGCGCGTTTCTCACGGCCTGGGGCGGCGTGACCATGGTTACCTCCGCTCCGTTCGACAACTGGTGGCACAATTCCTTCGGGCTAGACGTAGAAATTCTGAGCCCGCCGCACGTCATCCTCGGGCTTGGAATATTGGGCGTGGGCACGGGCGTTTTGCTGCTCCTCGTCTCGGTGATGAATCGCGCCGAAGGCGACTCCAAGTTGAGGCTCAACCGCCTCTTCCTTTATCTCTGCGGCGTCCTGATGTTCCTTCATTTGATTCTCGTGAGCGAATACGGCGATCCGACGATGATGCACAGCGCCATTTTCTATCGCGTGGCAGCGCTGGGCACGCCCACGATGCTCGTCGCCTATGCCCGCGCCTCCGGCCGCCGCTACGGCGCCACCATCATCGCCTCGATCTACATGCTACTGACCGCCGCCGGGCTCTGGATTCTTCCGCTTTTTCCCGCGCATCCGCGGCTTGGCCCCGTTTACACGAATGTCACGCACATGGTTCCGATGGCTTTTCCGATTCTTCTGGCCCCTGCGGCATTCGGACTTGACCTGGTCCTCAATCGCTTCTCAAAGAGGGGCCGCTGGCTGCAATCCGTGCTAGCTGCCACCGCGTATCTCGCGTTTCTCGTCATCGTGAGCTGGCCGTGGGGCAGCTTTATGATGACCCCGGCGGCGAGGAACTGGTTTTTCGGCCAAAATTATTTCCCGTATCAAGTCCCGCCATCTGAATACCATTTCGCATGGCAATTCCAGCTTTACGAATCCACGCGCGCGCAATTTGCTTTGGGATTTGTCTACGCTTGGATCGCCGGCGTCGCATCGGTTTTTGTCGGAATTGTTTTTGGCGATTGGCTCTCGCGCCTGCGCAGATAGCGCCCTGTGAAGAACCTCGCTCCAGTAATGCTTATCTCCATGCTGGCCTTTGCGCCGCTGTGCGCCGCGCACGTTGGCAGCCCTGATGTCTATTTTCAGGGCGACGCCGGTCCCTACCATCTCGTGGTGATGGTTCGCACGCCGCAAATGATTCCCGGTGTGGCGGAAATCGAGATCCGCAGCGACACTCCTGGAATTCGTGAAGTGAAAATTGTGCCGCTCTATATCGTCGGCGAAGGCTCGAAGTATCCGCCGCCGCCCGACGTAATAAATGCGGTCGCGGGCGATCCGCAATTTTTTGCCGGCAAACTGTGGCTCATGGCCTCCGGCTCGTGGCAAGTGCGCATCGAGGCGGATGGCGACAAGGGCTCCGGCACGGTCGCCGTCCCGGTTCCCGCGTTTGCGCGCAGCACGCTTGCGATGCAGCGGGGCCTCGGCATTCTCCTCTTCGGCCTCATGCTGCTGCTGGTCGTCGCCATCGTCTCGATCGTCGGTGCTGCAAAGCGCGAAGGCGCGCTGAAAGCTGGCGAGCAGCCTACTCCGCGGCAGAAGCTCGCGGCCCGCTTGGTTATGGGCGCGACGCTGGTGATCGTCGTGGGAATTCTGGCGCTGGGGAATCTGTGGTGGAATGTTTCGGCCTCCAGTCGAGCCACCCAGATGATCTATGTCGCGCCGAAGCTCGGCGTAAAGCTCGATCCCGCGGGCCGCATGAATCTTGAAATCGGCGAATCGAAGTGGCATTCGCTGCGAACTGAGGTCGTCGGCACTGCTCTGATTCCCGATCACGGCCATCTCATGCATCTGTTCCTGGTGCGCGCGCCGGCGATGGACCGTTTCTATCATCTCCATCCGGACCGCACCGGTACGATGACTTTCGATGAGGATCTGCCGCCGATGGCCAGCGGTCATTACAAGATCTTTGCTGATATTGTCCGTGCTTCCGGTTTTCCTGACACGCTCGTCGCTGAAATTGATGTACCCGAACTCACCGGCAAGCCGATGGCAGGGGACGACGCGGAAGCAAGCGCGCCCGTGCTCGCTGGCGCCGCGCAATCGAGCACTGTGGCGCCGCTCTCAAATGGAGCGCGCATGATTTGGGAGCGCGACTCGGCCCCGCTCGTTTCCGATCGCTTGTTGTGGTTTAAGTTCCGCGTCGAAGACGCCAACGGCAAGCCCGCGACGGATCTCGAGCCCTACATGGGCATGGCAGGCCACGCCGAATTCATTCGCTCGGATTTCAGCGTGTTTGCCCACGTGCATCCGGATGGCTCGATCCCGATGGCGGCTTTCAATCTAGCCGAAGCGACTCTCGGCTCAACTACATCGCCGAACCAGTCGCCCGCACCAGAAATGCCGGGGATGGCAATGGCAGGAATGACTTCGCCTCACGCATCTTCGGAAGTCTCGTTCCCGTACGGCTTTCCGAAGCCGGGTGTGTATCGAATCTTCGTCCAAGTGAAGCGCGGCGGAAAAATCGAAACCGGCGCTTTCGACGCAAACGTAAACTAACCCTCGGACTCCCGGCACTCCCGATTCGCTGCAGCGGGCGTCCATGCAACTTTTGTCTCACGCGGCTCAATTGCACGCTCCCGCGCAGTCTTCTGCAAACTCACTTCGCGGCTGCGCGACAAGCGGTCAAACCAGCCAAGTCCCGGCAACTTCGCGATGGTCTGGTCGATCCGCGCGGCGATTGCCGCACCCATCGGATCGCCCAGGATGAAACTCAAAATCCAATCTACTTCTGCATCGGGCTTCACACCACCGCCGACCGGCAGCCAAAAATGTTTGATGATAAACGTGGTCAAGCGCTGCGCGTTGCGGTGCTGCAACTGAATGCGCGCTTTGTTGTAATAGAAGGAAAAGTGCCGCCGCTCGTCTTTCGCCAACCGGCGCATAATCTCCGCAAGAATCGGATTTTCGGTGCGTCGCGCCATCACGCCGTAGCCTTCGAGTGTCGAAAGCTCGGAGATCGCGCCATACGTCAGATAGGCCGCATGAAAGTGGCGCGAGAACTGGCACACCAGCGACGCCCCCATATCTTTCAGCCACTCCTTGTACGATGTGGCTTTCTGAACTTCCGCCAGCCGGTCGCGCGAATGTTCGATGCCGCACGCCGCCAGGAATTGCCCGATCGTCCGGCCGTGAAAATGCTCCTCGTACGCCCAGCAGCTCAAGAACGCAGTTGTATCCGGATCCTCAATCGCGCAGGTTGAAAGAATGCTGCGCAGATACACAATCGTGTGCGACTCGATATCCATCATGTAAGTGAGGCTGCGAATCTCCGCCGCGCTCAGGGGATATTTCGCCGCCTGCGACAAATCGATATCGCTGATATCCACCTTTTTCGAATTGCGAACGTAGCGCTCCAGATCGAAATTCCCGACCATCGCGGATTTGCCTTCTGCGCTCACGGCACCCTCATTCGAACATGAGATAAACGTCGAATGGAGTACGCAGACGCCTGCAATTTGGATTTTCAGAAAAGGGAATAAGCCGAAGAGGTGGTAGGGGAGGGTCTTTTTACCCTGAGGCGCCTTACCGGCGCCGAAGAGCAGACCCTCCCGCATTTCGGTCTCGTCGCCGAGCTACCGGCTAGGGTTCCAGTTGTGGCGCCAACCGGAGAGGCCGCGCGAGGTGCATCCACTCGAGAATCTTCACCACAACCCACGAAGGATCAAACTCCCCGCGGCGGATGCTGAACTTCGCCGAAGTCGGATAAGCATGATGATTGTTGTGAAGCCCTTCGCCGGCCGTAATCCATGCAACAAACCGCAGATTCGTCGCCGTATTGTCGAAGTTGCGGCTACCCAGCGCGTGATTTGCGCCGTTCACCACGGCACTAAAGAAGATATAGGTCGCGGCTTGCAGTAAAAATGCGACTAGGCCCCATACCGGCCCCAGAAGCCACATGCAGAGAGCGATCCCGCAGAAAACTCCCAGCATCCCGTAGCGGAAAAAGTGGCGGTCGAACCAGCCATTTCCGATATCCGGCGCAAAAGTCTTGACCGTATCTTCGTTGTGGGCCTCGCGTGCGTAGTAATAGACGTTGCCCAGAAGAATTTGCCACAAGCCCTCGAGCACCGGGCTGTGCGGGTCACCTTCGACATCCGTATGGCGATGATGCTTTCGATGGACGGCCACCCATTCCTTCGCGTTGATTCCCGTGGCGAGCCACAACTGCAGCCGCATTGGAAATGCTACGACAGGATTGAGGTACAGGCCGCGATGGGCTAGTGAGCGATGAAGGTAAATGCTGGTCGCGAAACAGGAAAGTTGAACACTTACCGCGATAAGCAGAACTGCGTAAAGGAGATGAAGCAAGTTAACTTACTCCGTTTCTGCCCAATGTAACCGACGCGAGTTAAGAGTAGCGGCGTTCAGCCGAAGCGTCAATCGCCCTGTTGGCGGGACGAAACCATGTAGTTACGTTGTTCAATCACGTGCTGCCAGACAGCCGCGCCCCAATTCCAGTATGCCGGTTAGGAAATTGGCGGCCGCTTCGTGTGCCAGTCGGAATGATCCTGATACAGCTTCGCCGCCGCGACCGCTTTCGCGTCTTCGCGCACGCGCGCGGCAAACTCGATTCCGATCGGCAGTTTCGCCGAAGTAAATCCGCAGGGCACGCTGATCGCCGGAAATCCGCAGAGATTGCCCATTCCGCCTAACGGATCGGGGAAATTGAGATCCTTTTCCAAATTGGCATCGAGAGCGCTTGCGGCCACCGGCAACGTCGGCGCGGCTAGCACGTCGTACTTCTCGAATAGCTCATCTATTTTCTGTTGGCAAATGCCGCGCACTTGCAACGCGCGCATGTAATCGTCGGCTGAAATCTGTTCGTTGATGTAGCCGCTGATTCGACCGAGCGGATCGCTAAGCTCTGAGACTTTTCCCGATTCGATCAGATCGCGAAATGCCGCGGCGCCCTCGACATTGATGATCACTCCCGCCGCGGCTTCGAACGGACCGTCCGGGAGCTGCGCATCCTCTACCACCGCGCCTTGCTTCTCCAGCACCGCCATTGCTCCTTGTGTCGCTGAATCAATGTCCGGATCAATTTTTTTCCATGCGTTCGTCAGCCAGCCAATCTTCAGCTTGGCAGGTGGCGGCGCGCCATATTCGAAAGCTGCCTCAGCCAGGGGCAGGGAACTGCGATCTTTTGAATCGTGTCCGGCTATCGCCGCGAGAATCGTCGCGCAATCATCCGCGGTGCGCGCCATCGGTCCGATTTTGTCTAGCGAGTACGCCAGCGCCATCGCGCCATAGCGGCTCACGCGTCCGAACGTCGGCCGCAATCCCGCAATTCCGCAGAATCCCGAGGGGCAAATTATGGAGCCCCAGGTCTCGGTCCCGATCGCAAACGCTGCAAGGGCCGCCGCAACAATCGCCCCCGATCCGCTCGAGGAGCCGCACGTCCAGCATCCTTCGTTCCACGGGTTTTTCGCCGGGCCGGTCAACGAAGCCGATGCGAAGCGATAGCCCATTCCGCCGGCCAACTCGATCATCGCGGCTTTGCCGATCAATACGGCGCCGGCTTTGTTCAGCTTTTCGACCACCGTCGCGTCGTAGTCGAATGTCTGATCCGCGAAGGGCCGCGCGCCCCAAGTTGTCGGATAGCCTTTCACTGCTAGCAAATCTTTCGCGGCATAAGGAATTCCGTGAAGCGGGCCGCGATAGTGTCCTGCTGCGATTTCCTTTTCGGCTGCATGGGCTTGCTCGAGCGCGAGGTCGCGCGTCAGCGTCGCGTAGGCATTGAACTGTGAATTCAACCGTTCGCTGCGCGCGAGGTAGCCTTCGGCGAGTGCGACCGGAGAAATTTGCCGCGCGCGAATACGCCGCCCCAATTCGCGCACGGAGAGATACAGAATATCCTCGCCGGGCAGCGCTCGCTTCTTCTCAACGGCGGGGAGCACGGGTCACCTCCGTAGCGTCGGGCGCGAGTCTGAGAACTGTCGCGGGCTGGTCGCCATTGCCAAGCGGGTAGGCGCGCAGCTTATCGAGGCCTTTCTGCAATTCTCCTGCGAGCCGCCGGACTTCGGTCTTCTGCTCGGCGGAAAGCCGGTCGCCGTAGCGGCGGAAGACGTCCGCGACGCGCGCATCGATCTCTGCCTGCCGCGCCGACACGGCATCATCGGCGCCGGCACGAGTCGAATCACCGGCAAACCCGGTGCCGGTGCCGGGCCGCGGCCCGGCGTCGACTCCGGGCGCTATCGCCACGGTCGCCGCAGCGATCGCCGCCGTGCGCGCAAACGCGCGGCGCGTCAATTTCTTCACATCCTTCGTAGGTTCACCACGCATCAGTCGTACCCTCTGTTCTCGAATTCGCCCCGGCCGGAAATCCGGCGGCCCAGACTAATGGACAGCCGTAGCCGCGTCAACTCGACTTAGCCTTCGATCGCTACAAGCCATCCAACGCTTGATTCTTTGTGGACATCCCTCGAATCCCGCGCTTTGCGGAACAGCGGGCCGATATAAACTCTCCGCGTCACGGAATCCTGGCGCTCCCGGCGCTGACTGCCGCCAGCAACTTTCCCACGCTGACCGGGTTTCATCTCTGGATTCCGCAATCAATCACGGCCGTCCGAGCCGCAATTCGGACTAGGAGGATCCATTCATGAAGACGAGAATCATCGGTTTCTGCGCGGCGCTGGCGCTCATGTTCGCACTCACGTTTGCGGCCGGAGCTCCCGCTGCGCCGCCTGCCGCGAAGGGCGCGGTCGCGACGGCTCAGCCTGCTGCGCCCGAGCGCCATCCTGAAATTCGCGCCGCCATTGAATCGCTCGAGCACGCGCGCGCGCATTTGAAGGAAGCGCGGCACGATTTCGGCGGCCATCGCGAAGAGGCCCTCCGCGCCACGGATGAAGCCATTCATCAGCTCAAGGTTTGCTTGGAATTCGACAAGTAATCGCGCGTTCGGAAGAGTTTTTCTGGCAGCGTCCTTCGGCCATAGTAAGGTGAAGGACGCTGCTTCTTTTTTGACATGAGCGAACAAGGGTTCTTACTCTGAGGTTGTTGTTGCCGGAGCTGCGGCCGGTGCGGCAGGCTTGGATGCCTTGCCCGAAATCTGAGCCACGATCTTTGCCGCAAGCCCGCGGCTGGTTTGGCAGGCCGTATCATTGATGCGGCACTGCGCCAGCGTCAGTTTGCAGCCGCACGTGCACGAATCCGTATTCATCCGCTTCAAAGCGGCCTGCTTCTGCTCCGCGCTCAGGCCGGTGAAATCTACGTCCGGCAGATCCGTGGCGTGTTGCGCGTTCTTCAAGAAAATCTGCCCGAGGTCTTCAAACGTTTCGATCTTTTCACTGACCTGCATTCCCAGCAGCGCGCGGATTTCGTGGTCATACACGACTATCGGGAAGAGGCCCACGTGCTTCTGTACCACGCCGCCGTCTTTGCTCACCAGGAACGATGTCGGCAGCGCGGGTATGCCCCCGAATTCTTTCTCCAACTCGCGGCTGACGATCACGATGGGATAATTGACGTGCATGCCGCGCGCGAAGCTTTTCACCGCCTCGGGCGGGACATCCTCGTCTTCCGAAATTCCGATGATTTGCAGTTGATCCTTGTAAGTGTCCTGGAGCTTCACCAACTCGGGAATTTCCTCGCGGCAGGGTGGGCACCACGTCGCCCAGAAATTGACGAGCACCACTTTTCCCTTCAACGCGGCGGTTGAAACGATGCCGCCATCCAGATCGCGCGCCAAAAATGGCGGCAGCGGCTCGGGATTCTTCACGAAGCGAATCACCCCGTTATCATCATCGCCGTCCTGCGAATCGGCGCCATCCGGCTTCGCTGGCGTCCCGGACTTCACGGCCGCATAGGACGACATCGCGGCTGCCTGCTTCGCGGAGGCAGTCTTGTGGCCCGCGCGCACGCCCGCAAACGTAGCCGCGAGCAACGCAAGCACGCCGCAAACTGCAGCCAGGAATACTCCGAGTCGTGTCATTTCATCACCGACTAAACATCCTCAATTATGAGCCACACTCATGCAATCTCCAAGCGGCCGGCGTAGCGCCATTCAGCAAACGAACACCGCCGGCGCCGCTCCGAGTAAGACGCTCGGCGCGAGAAATTGTTCCACGCGAATTGAGCGGTGAATTTTTTAAAGATGGCGCCCTGAAGATATCGTGCGGCGTGTTTCGAAACTGGAGATTCGATTCTGCCGAAGCTGATTCCGCGGTGGGACGCCGATTCCCGGTTCGGCACGCCACAACAGAACTCAACCCTCTGCGCGGTTTGCTAACTCCCGTAAATTCAATGTAATTCGTCTTCGGTAGCGTGGCGCGCATTGGGCCTTTCGTTTGCAATACCAAGGGTCGCGGGTTGCGTTCCACACGATCCGCAGGGTCGAGTGAGTGAGGAGGAAGGGGCTTGCTCACACGGCCACGTGGGTCGTTCCCACCTGCCTCTGAGAGGGAAGCTAGGATGGATGACCCCATGACTCGGTCACGCCTAGGCCGGGTCACCGGAACGCAACCTATTGGGGCTCCCGATCCCAAGCGGGGGCCCCTTCTATTTTTAGGGCCTTTTCTGCGCTCGGCGGCTGTTGATGATCGATGCTCATTGTGCCGTGTCAGTGTCCCGATTGTTTGTGGCGCCGCTCCTTTAAAATCAGTCATTTACGTCCTGCAAGAATATTTGAGTGTCCCGATTGTTCGTTATCCGGGGTCCTAATCTTTCGGGGCCTAGATCGTGCTCGCTTGGCCGGTGGGCTTGCGAGTCTGGCGACGTCTTCGCGCTCCTGCTCTCGCACTCACCGGCGCTCCCCATAGGTGTCATGTGTCCCGATTGTTTGATGTGTCTGTCCTTTGAAATCAGTCATTTACGTCCAGCAACAATATTTGAGTGTCCCGATTGTTTGTTGGCTGCTCCTTCTACCTCCGGGACATGATGGGACCTCGATTTTTTGATCCAAACGGAGGGTTAGTTTCCGGCAAAATCTA
>DAITPO010000072.1:0-9401 GCA_036833535.1 Candidatus Acidiferrales bacterium
TTTGCGCGGGTTGCTTTACTTGCTTGCGGTGCCGCCTTGATAATCCCCGATGGCTTACGAGTCTGTTCTCGAGAAATTCGAGGCGCTTGGACAGGATGGGACGGCGCGGGCGGTGGCCTTCAAGAAGGCCGGCGTGCTCGCCTCGGGTGACCAGCCGGAGCTATACTTCTTCGACGTGGATGCGCGGGCGGTTATCGTCTGCGTGCCGCGGGAAGCGCTCGCGGGCTGGCAGCGCGAAAACCGCTACTTGAGCCGCGAAGAGAAGATCGACGTGGCGGGTCTTTTCCTGAAACGAAAGATCGAAGCGGGAACGGAACTGGTGCCGGAAGATCTCCGGATCGGGCGGAGCGAATTCGAATCGCTCGTGGGCGAACTCGGCATTCATAAGTGAGGGGAATATGAGGCGCTCGGATTTGGTGCGGAATCCATCGAAGAATAAGGCGCCGCGGACGAGCCAGATCGTCTTCGGCGAGCGGCAGCATTTGTTGCGCGTGCTGGATTCAGTGGAGCGAAGCGCGCTGCCGGCGAGCCGTCTGGACCAGGAACGGCGCGTGATCGAGCAGTTGATTCACGCGCGGACGCAGGAATTGAACCGTATCAATGCGGGCTGGGATGAGAAGGTAGGAACGGTTTTGAGCGCGGAAGTGAAGCCGGAGGTGCTCGATTCGCTTTCGCGGCAGGCGCCCAAGGAAGATTTCTATTTGCTGCGGTTGATCAGCGAGCATCCGAAGGTTTCGGCAAAGACTTTGGCGCGGCTTTCGCATCATACTTATTCGGCGATTCGCGAGAATATTGCGCGGCATCCGAATTCGGATGCGGCGACGCTTTCGCGTTTGAGCCGGGATCGCTCGCAGCCTTTATGGTACCTGGTGGCATTCAATCCGAACGCGCCGGCGAATCTGCGGCGGAAGTTGCAGGAACGCATGCGGCGTTTGGGAGAGAAGACCGCTACGGCATAAGAGCGCGGCGGGGAACGGCACGCCGCGAGTAAGCCCCATCGTGAAATTCAATCCCGCATCAAAATTGCCAAGGAATTAGTGTGCCCGCTCGCGCGCCTGGCGTAGGGGGCGGGTTTAGCACGCCCCCGGGGTGGCACTGGGTTTTGTGCGTGGGTGAGATTCAGCGCCGAAAACCCAACCCAGAACCCAATGCCAAACCGGGCCGGTGTGAACCCCGGCCCCTACGAACGGCCGCGACGGCCCGTTCTGCGAAAAGACAAATTGGCTCTTTTCACGTTATAATGGGCATGTATATTGGCCTGCAGAGAAGAGACAATGCTGCCACTTCAAGTTCAGCCTGAAAGCCATATTCCACTGTATGTGCAGCTTCGCGATCAGCTTCGCGCGCTCGTGCATTCGGGAGAATTGCGCGCCGGGGATCGCATTCCGGCGAGCCGCGAACTGGCGGTGCAGTTGGGCGTGCACCGGACGACGGTGGCGAATGCTTATGCCGAACTGGAATCCGAGGGCTTGATTCAGGGGCATGTCGGTCGTGGAACATTCATCTGCGCTACGACTGCGGCGGGGCAGCAATTTACACCGCTGCCGCGGCCGAATGGAAATGGTGGGGGCGTGCGCTGGGAAGCGCTGTTTGCCGACGAGCGGGCCGAGGAAGTGATGAGCCGGCTTTTGCCCGAAGTGCCGGCGGATTCGATTGCGTTTGTGAACGCGCGGCCTTCGGATGAGTTTTTCCCCGTGGAGGAGTTCCGGCGGTGCTGTAACGCGGTGCTCACGAACGATGGGCGGAAGATTTTGCAGCTGGGCTCGAGCGATGGTTATCCGCCGCTGAAGAAAATAATTCTGGAGATGCTGCGCGAAGAGGGAATTGCGGTGCGCAACGAGCAGCTCTTGGTGACGGATGGCTGCCAACAGTCGCTCGATTTACTGTGCAAGGCGTTTTTGCGGCCCGGCGATACGGTGCTGATGGAGAATCCGGCGTATCCCGGAGCGATTGCGATTTTCGCCGGCGCGCGAGTGCGGTGCATCGGCGTGCCGGTGGAGACTACGGCTGAAAAACTCGGCTACGCGGGGCTGGACGTCGGAGCCGTGGAAGCGCTGCTGGCGCAGAACCGCGTGAAGCTGGTGTTGCTGACGCCGGATTTTCAGAATCCGACGGGGACGACGATCCCGGTGGCCGAGCGACGCAAACTGCTGGAAATTATCGCGCGCTATCAGATTCCGGTGGTCGAGGATCGCATCTACGCGCGATTGCGCGTGCGCGGGAATGCGGTGCCTTCGCTGAAGGCGCTTGACCGCCATGGCGTGGTGATTCAGATCGACAGCTTTTCGAAAGTGGCTTTTCCTGGATTGCGCGTCGGCTGGTGCGTCGGGCCGGAGAACGTGATCGAGCGGCTGCGCATCGTGAAGCAGACTACCGACTTGCACACGGATCAATTGGCGCAGGCGACGCTGGCGGAGTTTGTGCGCCGCGGACATTTCGACCGGCACTTGGCGAAGATGCGCAAGGTTTATCGTGCGCGGCTCGAGGCGCTTGAGAACGCGCTGGATCGTTACATGCCGGAGGAGACCTCGTGGACGCGCGTGGACGGCGGGATGTCTTTGTGGGTGACTTTGCCGCCAGGATTTGATGCCGGCGAGCTTTTGATTCACGTGCGCGAGAAGGGCGTGCTGTTCGTGCCGGGGCGGTATTTTTATTTTCAGAATCCGCAATTGAATACGATGCGGCTGGGATTTGCGTCGCTCGATGAGCGGCAGATCGCGCGCGGGATTCAGACGCTGGGGGCGCTGGTGGAAAGCCAACTGGAAAAGAAGCAGCGCGGGGCGCGGCGATTTGAGTCGGGACGAGTGGCGCTCGTATGAGCGCGGTGAAGCGGCTCGAGCCGCGCGAAGATAATGTGTGCTTTGGCTGCGGCGCCGGGAATGCTCGCGGAATGCGATTGCTTTTTGTGGCTGACGACGAGACGCGGAGGATTCGCGGAGAATTCAAGCTGGGGCCGGAATATCAGGGCGGACCGAAATTCCTGCACGGCGGAATCATCGCGCTGCTGATTGATGAAGCGATGGGTAAAGTCTCGCGATTCCGGCAGGCGCGGGCGGTGACGGCGGAGATGACGATCGAATACTTGAAGCCCATTGTGGTGAACCAGGAAATTGTGGTGGAAGCATTTGAGTCGGAGGAGCCGAAGGGGCGGAATTTGTATCATGCGTGCGAGATTCGGAATCGCGACGGGGCGATGTTGGCGCGCGGAAGCGGGAGATTTGTGATTGTGGGCGAAAAGTTTATAGCTGAGGTTGCGCGGGGGTTGCAGACGTAGGCGACGCGAAACTAAAAACTGGGAGACGATGATGGAATTCAATGGCGACAAGGTGTGGCGCGTGAAGGTGGGATTGGCCGAGATGTTGAAGGGCGGCGTGATTATGGATGTGACCAACGCCGAGCAGGCCA
Source organism: Candidatus Acidiferrales bacterium (assembly GCA_036833535.1). Taxonomy (GTDB): domain Bacteria; phylum Acidobacteriota; class Terriglobia; order Acidiferrales; family UBA7541; genus Palsa-147. Next base: position 3,406 of record DAITPO010000072.1, read on the forward strand.
AGATTGCTGAGGATGCGGGGGCGTGCGCGGTGATGGCGCTCGAGCGCGTGCCGGCGGACATCCGCAAGGAAGGCGGCGTGGCGCGCATGGCTTCGCCGCGAATCATTCGCGAAATTATGGATATCGTGTCGATTCCAGTGATGGCCAAGGCGCGCATCGGGCATTTCGCTGAGGCGCAGGTGCTGGAGGCGCTCGAAGTGGATTTCATTGATGAAAGCGAAGTGCTGACTCCGGCCGATGAGGCGCATCACATCTGGAAACACGGATTCAAGGTGCCTTTTGTCTGCGGCGCGCGGAATTTGGGCGAAGCGCTGCGGCGGATTGCCGAGGGCGCGGCGATGATCCGCACGAAGGGCGAGGCGGGCTCGGGGAATATTGTGGAGGCGGTGCGGCACATGCGCGCGATTGTGGGGCACATGAAGAAACTCACTACGCTCGGCGAAGAAGAATTGGTGCACGAGGCGAAGGAGTTGGGCGCGCCGTTCGAGTTGGTGCAGTGGGTGGCGAAGCACGGGAAATTGCCGGTGCCGAATTTTTCGGCGGGCGGAATCGCGACGCCGGCGGATGCGGCGCTGGTGGTGCAGCTTGGGGCCGAGGCGGTGTTTGTGGGCTCGGGGATTTTCAAGTCGAGCGATCCGGCGACGCGGGCGCGGGCGATTGTGAAGGCGACGACGCATGCGCGCGATCCGAAAATTGTGCTGGAAGCGTCGGAGGAATTGGGCGAGGCGATGAAGGGGCTCGATATCCGGCAGATGGAAGAGAAGGATTTGCTGCAGACGCGCGGGTGGTAGTAAAGGGCTAGGCATGAAGATCGGCGTGCTGGCAATTCAGGGAGATTACGAGGCGCACGGGCGGATGCTCGAGCGGCTTGGCGTCGAACCGGTGTTTGTGCGCACGCCGGCCGATCTTGAGGGCTTGCGCGGGTTGATTCTTCCGGGCGGCGAGAGCAGCACACATATGAAGGTGATGGCGGAAGAAGGGCTGCTCGAGGCGATTCGTAAATTTGCGGCGGATGGCGGCGCTTTTTTCGGCACCTGCGCGGGGACAATTTTGCTGGCGCGCGAAGTTCACAATCCGAATCAAGCTTCTCTCGGGCTGCTCGATGCTTCGGTGCTTCGCAATGGATACGGGCGGCAGCTTTCGAGCGATGTGCATTACGGCGCGTCGAATATCAAGGACGAACCGCTGGAGATGGTTTTTATTCGCGCGCCGATCATTGAATCAGTCGGCGATAGCGTGCGTGTTTTGGCCGAATATGAGGGGCATCCGGTGCTGGTGGAGCAGGGGCGAGTGCTGGCGGCTACCTTTCATCCGGAATTGACCGACGATACGTCGATTCACGAGCGATTCCTAATGATGGCGAAAAACGGGCATTAGGGCGCTAGATCCGGACCCAATCGAGCTGGCGCGTATTTCTCTCCGTGTTGTGTCATCCTATCGACATGAATGATTTGGCCCAGCCTCGCGCGAGGCGCAAGCGCATTCTTTTCATCTGTGTTGGCAATTCGTGCCGCAGCCCGATGGCAGAGGCGCTGGCGCGGCATCATGCCGCGGACGTGATCGATCCGCAGAGTGCGGGAATTTCGCCGCTTGGCCGCGTGGCGGAATCGACGCGGCGGGCTCTGCTCGATCGCGGCGTTCCGGCGGACGGGCTCAGCTCGAAGGGAATTGCTTCGGCTAGTTTGATCGCCGTGGATCTCATCGTCAATATGAGCGGGATGCCGGGCGGTTCGCTGTTTCCGAATTCTTTGGTAGAAGATTGGGACGTCGAGGATCCTTACGGCGAGGATATGGAAACCTATCAGCGCATCTGCGAAGATATCGAGGCGCGCGTGCTGTCGTTGGCCGAGCGGCTGAGGGAATCGGGTGCTGCATAGAGTTGGCGCGAATCGAGCGCGAGCTGCGGATTGAGGCATCGTGAGGCGAGAGAAAACCAGCGTTTCCCAGGAAGATTATTTGAAGGCCATCTGGGAGACGGTGCAGGAAGAGCAGGCGCCGATCAGCGCGCGGCTGGCCGAAGAGCTGGGCGTGACGCCGCCCGCGGTGACCGCGGCTCTCAAACGCATGACGCGCGGGGGATACGTGCGCGTCGGTCGCGATGGCCGCATCGAGCTATCGGCGAAAGGGCGTGCAATCGCGCAACATCTGGTGCTGCGGCACCGGCTCGCGGAGATGCTGCTGACGCAAGTGATTGGCCTCGAATGGACGCGCGCACATGAAGAGGCCGAAAAGCTCGAGCATGGCATTTCGCCGGAAGTCGCCGCGCTTCTGCTGAAGCGGTTCGGACGCGAAAGCCGCTGCCCTCATGGCGTGCCGCTCTTCGGCGGGATGGCCAAGCTCCGCAAGAAAATTGGCGCAGTGCGGCTCTCCGAAGGCGCTCCGGGTCACACGTATGAAATCCTGCGCGTTTATGAGAAAGATCCGAAATTTCTTGAATTCGTAGCCGGCCTGGAATTGAAGCCCGGCGTGAAACTCCGCTTGATGAATCGCGAATACGATCAGACGATGACCTTCTCGATCGCCGGCGGCCACGCGCGAAAGATTTATCTCGGCAAGCCCGCCACCGAGCGCATCTGGGTTCGCCAGATTTAGACGGCTCTGGGGTGGTGATGCCTGGCGCAGGCGGAAGATACCGGTGGGAGTTCGTGGGCAAAGAGCCGGTGAGTTTCCTGGTTGTTGCTGCGCTTCTGGCTCTAAACACCATTTTGCTCCTCGGCCTGGGATTCATCGCTAAACATTTAATTCCAAAAGCCATTGCCAATTGTCAGGATTGTCCCGCATTGGCAGACTCCGGCATTCGATACTGCGTTCCGGGGTTCGTCTGTTGGTATGCGAATTGGAGTTTGGCGATTCAGTTCGTTCTTCTTGGGCTGGGGGCGCTGATCATGGTGATCAATCGAAAAAACGTTCGCCGAGTTCGGTAAGGTTAGAGGAGTTGCGCGTTTGCGCAGCAGCGATCTCTAACTGAAATCCTGAACCTCAGCCGCATCGAGAATGGTATTCTCGTGCCAGTGCGCCTCCGCCACTTCTTCACCGCTGTCCGTTATTACTGGATCACCGCGAAAGGCCATCGCTTGCGTCCGTGGACCAGCCCTTACATTCGCTGGCGCATGGAGACGTTTTACGGCGCGGAAGCGGCGGAGATGAACGGCCGGAAATTCATCCGCATCCTGTGGCGCGATCGGAAACGCATGGGGCGATTTATGGCTTGGGTGGCCGAGCGGCGGCGCGAGCAGCGCTTGCGAGGCGTATAATAGTTACAGGGGCCGCGGTAGCGGTCGAGCGCCATGCAAGACCTCAAGATTCTCCAAAAAACCGAGACGCTGCACGAAGCGCGCTGGTGGGAAGTCGATTCGGAAGGCCGCGCGCATTGCTACCTCTGCCCGCGGCACTGCCATATCGGCGACGGCCAATCCGGCTTCTGCTTCATCCGGGTAAATCAGGGTGGCAAGCTTTATAGTCTCGGCTACGGCGCGCCAGCGGCGTTACAAGTCGATCCCATTGAGAAAAAGCCGCTCAATCATTTTCTTCCCGGCACGCGCGTTTTTTCCATGGGCACGGCCGGCTGCAACATGGGCTGCTTCTTTTGCCAGAACTGGGACATTTCGAAATCGCGCTCCGATCAAGTGAATTCGACCAATCTCTCGCCCGAAGACGTGGTGCTGCTGGCGATTCACTACGGCTGCCCGTCGATCGCTTTCACCTACAACGAGCCGACGATTTGGGGCGAGTATGTGATCGACATTTGCGCCGTGGCAAAGGAATACGGTCTCAATACCGTGATGGTTTCGAACGGTTACATCACGCGCGAAGCCTTTCACGATATCTACGACCATATCGATGCGGCGAACATCGATTTGAAGGCTTTCACAGAGCAATTTTATGGGCGCATTACGCTGACGCACCTGCAGCCGGTGCTCGATGCGCTGAAGTGGTTGAAGAATGAAACGAACGTCTGGTTCGAGATCACCAATCTCATTATTCCCACGCTGAACGACAGCCCTGACGAATCCCGCAAGCTCGCCGAATGGGTGCTCGAAAATCTAGGGCCTGACGTGCCGCTGCATTTCACGGCCTTTCATCCCGATTTCAAGCTGCGCGACAAGCCGAAGACGCCTCCTGAGACGTTGCACACGGCGCGAGCCGTGGCGCGCGAAGTGGGGCTGCATTACGTCTACGAAGGCAACATTTACAGCGACGGCGCGCACACCTATTGCCCGTCCTGCGGCATCCTGCTGCTGCGCCGCTCGTGGCATGACGTGCAGGAGAATCGTCTGAAGGATGGCTGCTGCTCGAAATGCGGCTACGCAATCGCCGGCCGCTGGACGAATCCTCGCCGCGAAGTTTCTGCAAAAACGATGGAGCGCGCACGCCGCTTTGCCGAGCGCCGCTTCAACGCCGTGAATTTGTAGCGCTGGCGTCCCCGCCGGCATCTGACGAGCGCAAACCTGCCAACGTCTGAGGTCACGCGCGGATCTACCAGCTCAACTTCGGCAACTCATTTGACGTAAAGCTCCGCGCACAATTGCGGCCATGGCTGTCGCTCGCGCTCGTAAGATGCCGGCGGTGACGCCGGCGCTACTATCCCCGAAAATATCCCGGTCCTACGCGCAAGTGATCATGCCACGCCAGCGGAAAAGCCCACCAGGCCAGCGTACCTAGGAGGGCCTGCATGATGGCGAGAGGAATGATGTTTCGCTCGGTGGCAAAGAGCCACGCCATCACCGTTCCGCCGATAAATGTGAGCGGCACGAGCACCGGATTCGGCCAATGGCACGCCGCAAAAATCGCTCCCGTCAGCGCGGCAGCAAGCCAGCGCCTCGATATCAGGAACGACATGCGGTTCATCAGCAGGGAATTGAGCGCCACCTGCTGCAGGACGCAAAACGCGAAATAACTCCACAGCCGGTCGAGTTTGATCAAATGCGCCGGCACATGCCACGGAGCGCGGAGCACGGCGCCGGTGACGATTAACGCCGACGCCAGAATCGCGAACGCCGCGGCCGCGCGTCTCGTCGCAGGCCAAAGATTGTCCGCGCGCCAGCCGAGGGTTTTGGGCGTGTCGCGATGAATCGCGAAACTCGCCACCATCCAGACGACAAATCCGAGCCACGCCCAGTTGGTCGTGAACTGCAGCCGCCAGATGAAAACGAGAATGAAGATGGGAAGCCCGACGACATCAACCAGCGCGAGAGCGCGCTTTACGCCGGGCGTCATTTGGATTTGGCCGCGCGATTCAGCGCAGGCAAGGTGCGCCGCGGCACGGCTGCAAGTTCGCTCTGCAACCAGCTTAGCGCGGTCTCGAGCGAGACTCCGGCAGGCGCGAAATATTCTTCGATTTCAGTATCAGGAAAGCCGAGGCGCGTGAGCCGCGCCGCCAATCCTGCGCGAATCACCTCAGGCTCCACACGCCATGAGGTGAGCGCTTCAAATACGACGCGGTGATCTTCTGATTTCCAGGAGTGGCGGCAAAGCAGCGATTCAAGCCCGGCGCGAAGCGGTTCGGCGAGACGAGACTGGCAAAGCAGGGCGAGATAAATTCGCTCGCGGCTGGCGGGAGTGGCGCTTTCGGAATTCATGATGCGGGCAGATCTAGGATCCGCCCGGCATCATTCTATCGCGACGCAACTCTTCGTGCGCGGTTCGCTTAAGCCGCGCGCTCTTCGGGCGGTACAAAATCGAAGCGATGGATCGATGCCGCGATTCCAAACAAGCGTCCCTGTTCCCCTGGCACGGGATCAACCCGCAAAGCCCGGCCGCTTCCGCGCACCAGCACCGGCCGCGAACGCCCGCGCTCCGGCGGCAAAGCAAAGGTAATCTCCAGGTGAGTCCCAGGCGCGATCGAATTGTCCCCGATGAAATATAACCCGCGCGTGGAGATATCGCGAAGATGCGCCGTGCGCGTCTCCGGAAAATGCGGCGACCCGGCATTGACTTGCAGTGGAATGAAAAGCTCGTAACGGTGAGCGTGTCTGCGTTCTGTCATCGAATCCTCC
>DAITPO010000072.1:9501-18157 GCA_036833535.1 Candidatus Acidiferrales bacterium
TGGAATGAAAAGCTCGTAACGGTGAGCGTGTCTGCGTTCTGTCATCGAATCCTCCCGTGCTCAACCGGTGGGTGCACGATGGTGGCCACCACCTTCAGGTGGATTCGCGTTGCCCCGATTGGAGTTGTCTCAGTGCAGGCAGGATTCGTCTGGTACTTCGCCGTTTCGGGACGGTACTTGCTTCCGGATATGGGAATCGCGCCGCGGCTCTGTCCGCGAAATTCCGGCGCTGGCAGCGATGAAACTTAAAGAACGGGCTCGTACAGCACGGCCGAACCTTCCGCTTCGGTCAGCATACCCTTGCCAACCAGCAGGTGAACCATGCGGACAATCATCGCCTTCTCATTGGCATTTGAAGGCGCTCGCGGCGAAATGTTCCGCGCCGTGCGCAGGATTTCGAATGTGGCTTCGCGCTCGGCGGTCACTTCTTTCAGCCAATCGCGCAAAGCGGTCGCTTGATCCGCCACCAGGTCGCTGAACGCCAGTCCCATGCCCAGACCGGTCTGCGAATAGACCACATAGCCGTCGGTCTCGAAAGTGTTCTGGCCTTTCGATAGCGAGATGTGCACGACCGTGCCTTCGGGGAAGGGCACCAGTGTATCCACGAAGCAGCCGCCGGGCCCGAGATCGGTGGTGCGCGTCGAGAAACGCGCGCCCGTCAGGCGGTCCACCACCTGCGCGCTGGCGGTGAATTGAAAGCGCACGCTCTGGCGCCGCTCGACCACCTGCGTGCCTCCGGCATACTTGGTACTCTTCGATCGCTCGCTCGCGGCTTTCTCGTGCTTCGACTCTCGCATGATAACTCCCCCCAACCTCTCCGGCAGCGCCGGAATCCAGCTCCTCGCGAGACATCGACACACAGCTCACAAAGCGCCTTCGCGACGATAAGAAATTGTCTCCCGCGACCGGCCGCCGTACAAGGCCAACCAATTTGAGTTTGTTCAAAAGAGAAATTGCACGTAAGACACGAGGGAATCGAGAGCGATCGTAAGAATGGTGCCGGGGGGCAGAGTTGAACTGCCTACGCCGGCCTTTTCAGGGCCGCGCTCTACCGGTGAGCTACCCCGGCACCGGGAGAAACTTTCATTCTAGACAAAAGCCGCAGAGCCGCAAAGCGAAATGCGCGGCAAATAAAAAAGCCGCATTCCAGCATCGCCCCGGCCGCCGCCCGCCTGTTCGCACCGGCACCGAATTGCTCTCTTTCCTCGCCCCGATTCGTCCAATCAGGCTAAGGTAGGATGTGATAATCTGGTCACAGCCGCCCGTGCGCTGAACAATCACGCTGTGTCGCGCGTATCCTTCAAGTGAAGCCGATTGGGCACGAACTAATTCTGGAGGCTTGGGAATGAAGCGATTCTTGCTTGTGGTGATTTGCGGTCTGGCGGTCAGCGGGATAGCCGCCGCGCAGCGGCTACCGGACAGCGTCGTGCCGGAGAGCTACGATCTGACGTTCTCGCCGGACCTCGGCAAGGCCGCATTCGCCGGCGAAGAAACGATTCACGTCACGCTGAAGCGCCCCGCGTCCTCCATCGTCCTCAATTCCGCCGAGATCGATTTTCAGGAAACAACTATTACCGCCAGCGGCACCACGCAGACCGCCGGCGTCTCCAAGAATGAAAATCTCGAGCAGGCAACCATCACCGTTGCGAAAGAAATTCCCGCCGGACCCGCCGAGATTCAAATTCATTTCACCGGCATTCTGAATGATAAGCTCCGCGGCTTCTATCTGAGCGAAACTCCGCGCCGCCGCTACGCCGTCACGCAATTCGAATCCACCGACGCGCGCCGCGCATTTCCTTCCTTCGACGAGCCTGCCGTCAAAGCCGTCTTCCGCGTAACGCTGATCGTCGACAAGGGTGACACCGCCATCTCCAACGGCCATATCGTCTCCGACACGCCCGGTCCGGGAGAAGAGAAACACACGCTGAAATTCTCGCCGTCGCCGAAGATGTCTTCCTATCTCGTGGCCATGATGGTCGGTGATTTTCAGTGCCTCGAAGGCGGCGCCGACGGAATTCCCATCCGAGTCTGCGCCGTGCCCGAGAAGAAAGAACTGGGCGCTTTCGCGCTGACCGCCGCCGAAAATATTCTCAAATATTACGACCGCTATTACTACACGAAGTGGCCCTTCGAAAAACTCGACATGATCGCCTTCCCGGATTTCTCCGCCGGCGCGATGGAGAACACCGCCGCGATCACTTATCGCGAAACCGCGCTTCTCCTGGACGATAAGACCGCCTCGCTCGACGCCCGCGAAAACGTTGCCGGCACGATAGCGCACGAAATGGCCCACCAATGGTTTGGCGATCTCGTCACCATGAAGTGGTGGGACGATATTTGGCTGAACGAAGGATTTGCCACGTGGATGACCTGGAAACCGCTCGAAGCCTGGCATCCGGAATGGCGCAACCAGCTCGACGAAATTCAGGAAACCAGCAGCTCGCTCTCCACCGATGCCATCGCCTCGATTCGCCCCATCCGCCAGAAGGCCGAGACGCCCGCGGACATCGCGGCGCTATTTGACGGCATCGCCTACGGCAAGGCCGCCTCGGTGCTGCGCGCCGTCGAAGCTTATGTCGGCCCGGATATCTTCCAGAAAGGCGTGAACGCCTATCTCGAAAAACACGCCTACGCAAACGCCACCGCGGAGGACTTCTGGAACCAGATCGCCGCCACCTCGGGTAAGCCGGTGGACAAGATCATGGCCAGCTTTATCGATCAGCCCGGCGCTCCGCTCGTCAGCGTGAAGTCCGCATGCTCGGGCGATCGCACCAAGGTCACGCTCTCACAGCACCGCTACTTTGCGGACGCCGCCCGGCTTAATGCCGCGTCGCCGGAACTTTGGCAAGTGCCCGTAGCGCTGCGCGGTTCAGGCGCAAAGGATGCGACCCACGTTCTTCTGACTGTTCCCGAGCAGACTTTTGAGATCCAAGGCTGCAGTGATTGGGTGTACGCCAATGCCGGGGCCCGCGGCTATTTCCGCTCGAGTTACGAGCCCCAGGCCTTCGATAAAATGTCCGCCGCGCTCGAGACGTCCTTCTCTCCCGAAGAGCGCATCCGCTTCCTCGGCGACGCCTGGGCCATGGTCCGCGTCGGACGCCTCGATATCTCCCAGTACCTCGCGACGCTCGAGAATCTGCAGGGCGAGCGCAACCGCGCCGTGGTCGCCACCATGCTCGGGCGCATCGGCGAACTTCACGACACTCTGGTCGCCGCCGATGAGCGATCCGCGTTTGAATCCTGGGTGCGGAATTTTGTGCGGCCGATCGCCGCGGACCTCGGCAGCCAGCCGGTGCCCGGCGAATCGCCGGAACGCACCGCGCTGCGCTCGGACGTCTTCGGCACGCTGGCGCTTTACGGCCGCGATCCGGAACTCGTCGCCAAGTCGCGCGCCATCGCCGACGCGTACATGCACGATCCGCAATCGGTGGATGAGGCGCTGGCGGGCAATGCCTTGGCCGTCGCCGCCGCCAATGGCGATGCGGCTTTGTACGACCAATTCATGGAACACCTGAAGAACGCGAAGACGCCCGAAGAGTATTACTCCTATTTCGGAGCGCTCGGACTATTTCCTGATCCGGCGCTCACCAAGCGCACCTTCGATTTCATGCTCAGCCCGGCAGTGAAAAATCAGGATCTCTTCTATATGGGCATCCTTTTCCAGAACTATCGGACGCAGGACGCCGCATGGGACCTCTTCAAAGCTGATTTCAAGCAAATCATGGAGAAAGTGGACGCTTCGCTCGGAAGCGGTCTCGTCGAGGTCGGCGGAGTCTTCTGCGACGCAAAGCTGCGTGATGATTCGCAGCAATTTCTATTGGCGCAGCATCTGCCGGGCACCGAGCGTCTGCTGCAAAACGCGAAAGATCAGGTCAACGCCTGCATCGAGCTGAAATCGCTCCAGCAATCGAATCTAACGGCATATCTGCAAAAGCAAAGCGGCGGCCAAGGAAAAGCAGCAGCCTCCCCAGCCAGCGTGAATTAGAGCACCGCCGGCGTCCCCGCCGGCATCTTACGGTCTCAAGTGTAAGCGACAGCCGGGATGTCGTGCGGATCGTGGCGTTGCACACGAAGCGCCGATTACCCGCCGGCTCCGCTCTTGCAGTTCGAGGAAAAAGCCTTTCGTTGTCATCCTGAACGAAGTGAAGGATCTGCTGTTTCTTGAGTTCGGGCTGTGAAGTCGCGTGTTCGCTTCAGTGCAGCGACTCATCAAACTCCCGCATCCACTCTTTCTTCTTCAACACTTCGCGCGGCTTCGATCCATCCGGCGGCCCGACAATTCCATCCTTCTCCATAATGTCAATCAACCGCGCCGCGCGCCCATACCCAATCCTCAGCCTTCGCTGTAGCGTTGACGTCGAAGCTCGCCCCATTTCACACACCACGCGCACCGCATCGTGATACAGCGCGTCGTCCACTTCCTCCTCGCCGTCCGCTACATCGCCGCCGACCCCACCGCCGCCTCCGCCCGATGATCCCTCATCCTTCGGTGGCTTGAGCAGCTCCTCGTTGTAAACCGCTTTTGCCTGCTCGCGCCAGAACGAGCAAACCTCCGAAATCTCATCCTCGGTCACGTACGGCCCATGAATGCGATGCAAACGCGAAGAGCCCGCCGGCAAATACAGCATGTCGCCGCGTCCCAGCAACGATTCCGAGCCATTCGTATCCAAAATCGTCCGCGAGTCCACCTTGCTCGCTACGCGGAATGAAATTCGCGCCGGGAAATTGGCTTTAATCAAGCCCGTGATCACGTCCACCGAAGGCCTCTGCGTCGCAAGAATCAAATGAATTCCCACCGCCCGCGCCATTTGCGCCAAGCGCGTGATTGATTCCTCGACGTTATTCGTATCCACCATCATCAAGTCGGCCAATTCATCGATCACGATCACCAGATACGGCAGCGGCTTGTGCTCTTCCTCCTCCACCGCGTCAAAAAGCGAAAGCGACTGCGTCTTCTGAAATGTCCGGTTGTACTGCTCGATATTCCGCACGCCCCGCTGCGCCAGCAATTTCAAACGCCGCTCCATCTCCCGCGTAGCATTCCGCAGCACATTTGAAGCGACTTTCGCATCCGTCACCACCGGCGTGTAAAGATGCGGAATATCCTCGTAAAGTCCCAACTCCAGCCGCTTCGGATCCACCAGCACCAGCTTCAATTCCTCAGGCGTAGCTTTGTAGAGCATTCCCATCAGCAGGGAATTGATAAACACGCTCTTGCCGGTTCCCGTCGCACCGGCAATCAGCAAGTGCGGCATCTGCGTCAAATCCGCCGCGCGAATCCGCCCGATTAAATCCTTGCCCAGCGGCAGAGTAAGCTTCGAAGCCGAATGCACGAACTCCGGCGACTCTATAATTTCCCGCAGGCGAATCGTCTCGCGATGCGGATTAGGAACTTCAATCCCAACGGTTGATTTTCCTGGAATCCGCTCGATCAATAGGGATTCCGCTTTCAGCGCCAGACACAAATCGTCCGCCAGCCCGGTAATCCGGCTGTACTTGATTCCCGCCTCAGGCTTGAATTCGAAAGTCGTCACCACAGGCCCGGGATTGATCTGCGTGATATGCCCCTTCACGTCGAACTCTTCCGATTTCTGTTCGATCGCCCGCGCGCAATCCTTCAGCTCGTCCTCATCCATCTTTTCGCTGCGTTCGGGATTTTCCAGAAGCGACGGCGAAGGCAACCGGTAACTCGCTTTGCCCTTGGCAATCTTCGGCTCCGGCCCTGCTTTCTTGCTCGGCGCGGCAACTTCGTTCTGATGAAACTTGATGACCGCAGTCTCGCGCGAGGAATCACCGCGCTCTTCCTTCTCGGCATCAGCCTCAGCTTCGTCCACCATCACGTCCTTCGACGAAACTGCCTGCTGTGCCACCGGCCGGCGCCCGGCGATCTTGATTTCCTCCATGCGCTTCCGCATCCGCAGCGATTCCCGCTCCTCGCGCCAATCCTTGAATCGCGCCGTCATCCGCCCGATGTATCCCTCCGAAGCAATGGGCTTGCGCATCCAAGCCGCCGCCGCCGAAAACGAAAACCGTGTGGTCAAAAACAGCGCCGTCAAAACGCACGCCAATCCCACCAGATTCGCTCCCACAGGATTCAATGCTGCGCGCAATCCGCCGGCCAGAATCGTCCCCATCAATCCACCAGCCGGGATCGCACCGCGTACAAGAGGGAAGTGCACCAACGTGATTTCGGCGGGCAAAAACACGAACATCAGAAGCGCCCCCGACAATTTCGCCCACGGCGCGTCGATCGCATGGCTGCGGAACCAACGCATTCCCACCACGAACAGCGCGACGGGCAACAAAAACGCCGTATACCCGCAAAGCTGGAAGATCAGATCCGCGAGATGCGCCCCGAACGGCCCGATCCAATTACGCGCGGGCCCCGCCGCAGGCGACGCAGCCGCCACGTTGAAGGACGGGTCCGCCGGCGAATAGGAAAGCAGACTCAACGCCAGCAATACAGCCGCAACAATGCCGGCAAACCCGATCAATTCATTGAAACGCTTATTTTCAGTCGGACTAAGGATGCGCACTTAAATCTCCCTTGGGCAGGGGAAGGCCTTTCAATGCAGGTCGCGTGGGCGCTAGCGCGCGGCCCCAATTGGGAGGAACCAGAGTGCGAGAATGACTATACCAAACACGATTCGGTAGTAAACGAAGATTTTCAATGTGCGTGTCCGTAAATACTGCAGGAAGAACGCGATCACGATATAGCCGACGAAGGCCGACACGGCCACCGCCACGAGCAGCGTCGAGAGCGGCAATTCGATCTGTCCGGCGTGATGCAGCTTGATCAGCTTCGGCAAATCGTGCGCTGCCGCACCGGCGATGATCGGCGCGGAAAGCAAAAACGAAAATCGCGCCGCCGCTTCGCGCGTCAAACCTCGGAACAGTCCCTCCGTAATCGTGATTCCCGAACGCGACACTCCGGGAAAAAGTGCGATCGCCTGCGCCGTTCCGATCACCATGGCGTCGCCAAATCCCACGCGATCCATTCCGCGATCCAGCCGCCCCACATACTCCCCATACATCATCAGCAACCCAACGCCAATCATCGCTCCGGCGATATACACCGGCTGCCGCAGGTGGTCCTCAATTTTGTGCTCGAACAGAAATCCGACGATTGCGCCGGGAATCGTTCCGGCCATCAGATACCAGAACATTTTGCGATTGTGCTGTATCGCCGAAGGTCCGCCGCGCCCGCCGTAATTGAAGCCCAGTCCGGCCAGCATCAATTCCACCCAGTCGCGAAAGAAGTAAATCAGAACAGCAAGAAGAGTTCCGGCGTGCAGCGCAACGTCGAATTCCTGGCCAGGGTCCGGCCAGTGAAACAGCCACGGAAACAAAATCAGATGCGCCGTGCTGCTGATGGGAAGAAACTCCGTCAATCCCTGCACGACGGCGAGAATGATGGCTTGAATCAGCGACATGCGCTCACCGCATCCCCAAGATCGCTGGTGTCATCCGTCAAGACGCTTCATCATCGCATAGGCCGCCAAACCGCCCGGGTAATAATTCTTCAGAATGCCGCGCGTCAGATAACCGTTCTTCTTCCAGAATTCGACGGCGGCGGCATTGTCGATCGCCGTCTCGAGTTCGATTTCCGTGGCGCCGCGTCGCGCGAGACTTTCCTCGGCTGCCCACAGCAAAGCCGTACCGACGCGCGCGCGCCGAAATTCCGAGAGCACATCTATCGTGATGATATGGCCCGTCCGCTCAAAGCAGGCCGTCAGAATGAAGCCCGCGATCCCGCCTCGAGTTTCCGCAACGATGCCTTCCGCACCTGGCAGTCGCAAATACCAGCGAAACTCGCGCCGTGAGTAAGCAATCTCCCGCGGATAGCACTTCTGGTCGATTTCATGCGCGGATTCGAAATCCGCGTCAGTCAACCGCCGCAGCGTCACACTCTGCGCAGCGTCAAGCTCGCGCGCGATCTTCGATTCTCGTGAAGATTCGGCAGGCGCGTCCATTCCGCGCTTCGTGGCAGGTCTGGTCATCAGATTTCGAGAATGACGGGCAAGATCAGCGGGCGTTTCGCCGTCTGCTTATTGAGGAAGCGCTTCAAATCCGCGCGAATCTTTTCCTTCATCACGCTCCAGTCCGTCTTTTCTTCAGAAGTTGACTGCTCGAGCGTCTTCAGGATCACCTCGCGCGCCTTGTTCATCACTTCCTGCCCGTCATCGGAAGGAAGAAATCCGCGCGATACAATTTCTGGCGACCCCTCGAGCCGCCCGGTGTGCTTGTCGATCGCAATGATCGTCACCACCACCCCATCTTCGGCCAAATGCCGCCGGTCGCGAACCACCACCTCTTCGATTTCCTCAAGCGAGCCCGAATCCACCAGCACGCGCCCCGCCGTCACCGGCTCGCGCCGGAACGCCCCGTTCGGCGTGAATTCCAGCGGATGCCCGCTCTCCAGCAAAATCACTTCTCCCGAAACCACGCCCAATTGCGTCGCCAGCGCCGCGTGCTGGAAAAGTTGCCGGTATTCGCCGTGCAGCGGAATGAAATATTTCGGCCGCACCAGGCTCAGCAGCAATTTCTGTTCCTCTTGGCTGCCGTGCCCCGATACGTGAATCGGCGACGAGCGCCCGCCTTCGTAATAAACCAGCACTTGCCGCCGGAACAGATGATCGATCATCCGGAAAATGGC
>DAITPO010000073.1:0-11063 GCA_036833535.1 Candidatus Acidiferrales bacterium
CGCACCAGCTTCGAAATTTCCATCAAACGCTTAATCAGCGGCTTGAATTGCTCGAGCGGCAAAGCGTTCGAGCCATCCGAGAGGGCCTTCGCCGGATTGTCGTGCACCTCGACGAAAATTCCATCCACGCCCGCGGCCACGCTCGCGCGTGCCAGCGGCTCGATGAATTCCGGCTGCCCGCCGCTCGATTTTCCGTCCGCGGCCGGCAATTGCACCGAATGCGTCGCGTCGAACACGACCGGGTAGCCGAGTTTCTTCATCGTGGGAATCGAGCGCATATCCACGACAAGATTCTGATAGCCGAACGAAGCGCCGCGCTCGGTCAAAATAATCTTCTCGTTCCCCGAACTCGCCACTTTTTCCGCCGCGTTGGCCATTTCGGTGGGCGAAACGAATTGGCCCTTCTTGATATTCACCGCTCGCCCGGTCTTTCCGGCCGCCACGAGTAGATCCGTCTGACGGCAGAGGAACGCCGGAATCTGCAGCACGTCGCAAACTTCCGCGGCCGGCGCCACCTGCGAGACCTCGTGCACGTCGCTCAGAATCGGCAACGCAGTCCGCTTGGCAATCGCCGCCAGAATCCGCAACCCTTCCTTCAAGCCAGGCCCGCGGTACGACGAAACCGACGTGCGGTTCGCTTTATCGAACGAAGCCTTGAAGATCAGCGGCACGCCGAGTTCGCCGGCCGCTGTGCCGAGCCGGTCGGCCAGCATCGAGGCATGTGCCTCGCTTTCGATCACGCACGGCCCAGCGATTACGAAAAGCGGAGCGCCCGGGCCGAGAGCGACCTTGCCTGCCGAGAATGTTTGCGGTGCCATGATGGGAAGCGGTGTGGATTCTATAGGAATGTCCTACAGGGGCACAACGCTTGCGGGAATCGATGAACTTGAAATCCGCTGGCGCGCGTTTTTGTTTCGGTTAGAAATGGCCTCCTTCTATTATTTTCAGTCAGTTACGGGCGATCTTAAATGAACTCTTGTTTCGATTAGAAACGGCGATTTGTTCTTGGGTCGGCAGCGGGTGGCACCGCGGAGACGCAGAGCGCGCAGCGCTAAAAGTGGCCTATTTCACGCGATTAGAAATGGCCTCCGTCGTTTGTTTTGTTGGAGTTACGGCGATTTCTAATAATTTTGCACGCGATTAGAAATTTGCGTTCTTGGGCTGCTGCTTGGAGATTGGCATCGAAAGACGCCGGCAGGCTGCCGGGGGTACGGAGACTGCGGCGATTCGAGATCTTGGGTCCTGTTCGGCTGTTTCGAACAAGCGGAAAGAAAAGATGGCCGAACACCGGAAGGGCTGAAGACCCTCCCCTACAATGGGGCTGCATTATTGCTTGATCCTCCAGATTCTGGACTTCTTGGCGCGCACTTCTAGCTGGCTCAGGAGAGGCGGCCCCGCGCTTAGGGGCTGCTTACTGCCCAAACCTTTGTATCACTTGATTACTAGAATGTCAAGTCCAAAATAGCGATGGCGAGATAGCCATCACTTGAGTCTTGCGTAGTCCGACTTGGCGTGCTTGAGGATGGGAATTTCCGGGTCGGCGCCATTCCAGAGAGTCAGGAAATCCTGATAGGCAGATTTTGCTTTCGGTGTGTCGCCTGAGAGCGCGTACGCCCTGGCCAACTGGAGATGCGCGAGGGGGGCGAGCGGAAAATTGAGGATGATTCCCGGATGACCGAGAATTTTCTGGAACTCAGCGGCTGCGGCAGCGCCGTCGTGCAGGGAGAGATAGGCTTGACCGCGCAGGTAAGGAGGATAGAGCGTTGCGAACGGAGTGGGAGTAGGCTGCCCCAGTTCGTAAGGCTTGACGATTTCCAGTTGTGCGAACGCTTGCGATGGGTCGCCTCTGCTCAGTGCGATGGCGGCGTTGACGCTGGGAAGCCGGTAGACTTTTAGGACGGTATTGCCGGGGTAGTTCTTCTCCAATTCGCCGGACAGCGCCTGGGCTTCGGAGGTGTCGCCGACGCGAGCGAGGGCGAGAGCTGCGAAGAGTTTCACGTTGCGGCCCGGAGCCAACGCCAGGGCTTCTCGGACTTCGCGCTTTGCTTCTGCAGCGTCGCCGAATTCGGCTTCGCGCAGAGCAGCCATCACTCGCCAGAGTGCGGCGACCTCTTTGTTATCAGCGCGGAACGCCGAGTCCACTGCCCGACGCGAGAAGTCCCGCGCGCTGCTCAGGCGCCCATAAAAAGCTTCGGTGTCGGACTGTGCCGCCAGCAGCCAATCTTCGTCACCAGGCTTCCCCGCGGCCCAGGCAACTTGCTGCGCCATCTGCGTGGTATCGCCCTGCAGAAAGGCGAGGTAATACATCATCCAGTGCACATCGGCGCTCCCCGGATTGTTCGATTGGGCTTGATTGAGGATAGACATGGCGGCGTCCGGGCGGCCTAGCGCTAGATAGGCAGCGCCCAGATTTGCAAAAAGAGAGCCGTCGCCCGATTCGAGCTGCAATACCTTCTGCCATTCAGCGAGAGCTTTCTCGTACTGGCCCATGTAAAGGCGATTCACGCCTAATCGGCCATGTGGCGCGGAATCGCGCGGATAATCTGCGATCCAGAGCTCGAGGACCTGCTCGAGTTTTTCCACTTCTCCCGTCACCCGAAAATAGGAGGCAGAAATGCGCAGGCGCTCCCGCTCGGTCCCGCGGTCGCGGAGTTCGTAGGCCTTAGTTGCATATTCGAGGGCGAGCGATGGTTCGTTGAGATTGTTGTAGCGAGCAGCCAGACCCGCGTAGGCCATCGCAAAATTGGGATCCAATTCGATGGCGCGCTGATAGAAAGGTACGCTCGGGGCGTCTCCCTGCTCACTCGCGACTCGGCCACCCATGCTGAAATACTTCAGCGCCTCGAGGGAGGAGGTAGTGGCTTCAACGGGAACATCGAATTTTTGAACCGAGGGGAGTGATTCGCCGAGCTTGGCTCGAAGGCCGGAGGCGGCGCGGCTCAAGGAATTTAAGACATCATCTTTGCTCGCAGCCTGGAGTTGCTCTTTCGCCAGGGTCTCGCCAGTGCTGCAGGCAAGAGCGTTGACGTCGAGCACGTAGTGGCTGCCGAGGCTTGAGATCGAGCCTGCCAGCAGGGCTTTGCTTCCGGTGCGTTGACAGAGTTCGCGGGCGACATCCGGAGTTACGCGGCTGTTCGCGGGACGGCCCATCATCTTCAGCGTCTCGTTGGCCTTCGCATCCGAAAGCACATTCAAGAAAGGAGATTGGCCGAGCTCGACTGCGAGGGCTTGCTTCAGGGCATCGTCGAACACGGGATCGCCGGTGGTGTTGCTGAAGTCCGCGAGAACGATGGTGTCTTTTTCGGTGAGCTTTGGAGGACGCCGGAAATAAACAATGGCGCTTGCGATTAGAGCCGCCGCCAGAAAGGCAGCACCGATTGCATTTCGCAGAGCATTTTTCCTTAGGCCATGTTGCAGCGCCGGTGGGTGCAAAGCATGAATTTCGCGGCTCGCAGGCGATTCTTCGTTCGGCTGGATGGATGGCTTGGATGTATCGCCGGGAAGTTGCGGACGCGGAAACGAAATGACACGCTCGCGGGAGTCGACGTGTTTTAGCTGGGCGATGAAGCGATATCCGCGGCGTGGAATCGTTTCAACGTACCTGGGCGATTCGGCATCGTCCGCGAGCACATCGCGAATTTGTTTTATGCAGAAATTGATCCCCGCGTCGAAGTCCACAAAGGTGTTGTCGCCCCAGAGGCATTGCTGAATTTCGCTGCGGGAAACGATTTGTCCAGGGCGTTCGAGCAGAAGCAAGAGAACTCGGAAGGGCTGCGGGTGGATTTTCAGCGAGAGCCCGGCCTTGCGCAGCTCTCCGGTTTCGGCATTCAGTTCGAATTCGCCGAAGCGAATCACCATCGGAGGCCGAGCGGGCGAGGCCATGAACACTCCAGAGCGGAGGACCGTGGGGGATTGTACCACTCCATCAATCAAGATTAACCGGAGAATCCCGCGGAACGAGAGCGCAGCCTAAGCCACGATAATTCATGGACATAGGCTCTCAGACGAATCTCAGAGTTTCTATCATTGTGATTCCCCATGGGCAGCGGCAAATTCGTGCGGCGCATTCGCGCGGAGTGGGCGGCGCTGCCGCCAAAGCAAGCTTCGGAGCGCCAATTTTCGGAACGGCCAATGAGAGGACACCATGAAATTCAGAATGACTGCCATTATCTGCTTGGGAAGCTTAGGCGTTGCGCTGGCGGCCGCCGTGCCGTTGTCCGCGCAAGCGCAATTCGACCACGAGCGGCAAGGGCCGAAGCTCGTTGAATTCGACGCTCCGAATGCGGGCACGGCTCCCGGCTTGGGGACAATGGCGTTCGCCAACAACGACCTGGGACAGACGGTGGGCTTCTACACGGATGCGAATATCGTACCGCATGGGTTTCTGCGCAATCCGAATGGCCACATCATTTCGTTTGACGCACCCGGAGCGGGCCTGCAGGCAGGCGCCGACCAGGGCACCGTTGCGATCAGCATCAACGACTTCGGGGTGATCGCGGGACAGTTCGAGGACCCAAATAGCGTGTTTCACGGATTCGTGCGCTTTCCTAATGGATCGTTCGCGGTCATTGACGCTCCGGGAGCAGGTGGCGGCGCGAACCAGGGCACTTTGGCATTCAACATCAATCTGGAGGGAGCAACGGCGGGAATCTACGTTGACGGCAACAACGTGCAGCATGGTTATGTGAGCTCGAGCCACGGCGAGATCGCATCGATTGATCCCGATGGGGCCGTCTTCACCATGGTATGCGAGGAGACGTGTTTGAATTTCGAGGGCGCAGCGACCGGGTATTTCGGCGATGACAGCGGGGCGATTCACGGATTTCTGCGCGAGCCGAATGGGACCATCACGGTGATTGATGCGCCCGGATCGGCAGGTTTTACGATTTGCGCGAGCATCAATTTGGAGGGCGCGATCACGGGATATTCGGTGGACGCGAACAATGTGGCGCACGGCTTCTTGCGCACTCGCGGAGGCCAGATCACCACGTTCGACGTGCCGAGTGCGTCCACGGCCGCCGGCGAAGGCACGGCTGCTTTTTCAATCAATTTGTTCGGGGCGGTGACCGGAGAATTCAACGACGCGAACAGCACGATGCACGGATTTTCGCGCTCTGCGCGCGGCTCTTTCGTCACCTTCGATGCGCCCGACGCGGGCTTGGGTGCGGGACAGGGTACGCGTCCATCCACCAATAATTTGGAAGGAGCTGTGGCGGGATGGTATGTGGACGGAAATAATTTGAATCATGGATTCGTTTGGCGGCCGTGAGGCAGGCCAAACCCACGGCATAGTAAACGAGATCACATGTGGCAAAAGCGGGCGCGTCGATTGCCTCGCAATCGCATAGCGATTGACCCGCGGCCCTACGAACCGAACTTGCGAGCGGCATCGTAGTTGAACGCTTGCGGTTATTCGTAGCGCAGGGCTACGGTGGGATCTACGCGCAGGGCGCGCCAGGCTGGAATGCTGCAAGCGGCTGCGGCGATGACCGCAAACAAGATCGCTACTGCACTGAAGATGAGCGGATCACTGGTCTTCATGTCGTTCAGGATCGAAGCCATGGTGCGCGTCACGCCTAGCGCGATTAGCGCGCCTGCGGCGATACCTATCGCCGCAACTTTCAATCCTTCGCCCACTACCAGCTTCACTACTTGCCGGGGACTCGCGCCCAGCGCCATGCGGATGCCGATTTCATTCGTGCGCTGCGCGACGGAATGCGCCATCACGCCGTAAATTCCGATGGCGCCGAGGAAAAGCGCGAGGACACCGAAGAATCCGGCGAGTTCGCTGAGGACCAGGTCGGGGGCCACAGCGTCCTTGATGAGAGTATCGAGGTAATCGACTTGAGAGACGGGTTGCTGGGCGTCGACGGACCAGATCGTGTCGCGCATGGCAGTGGCGAGAGCGGAATTCGCGCCGGCGGAGCGCACGACGATGCCGGCCGAGCGGCTGGGCGCCTGCGCGAACGGTAGGTAAAACTCGCGGCGCGGCTTTTCGCTCATCTGAAATAGCTTTACGTTCCCGACGACGCCGATGACGGTGACGACGAAGCGGTCATCGCCATAGGCGAGCTGCTGCCCTACCGGATCGGAGTCCGGCCACAATTGTTCCTTGAGGCGTTCGCTGATGATCGCTACTGGCGGGGCGGCGGGACTGTCTGCATCATTGAATGTGCGGCCGCGATGCAGCGAAATCCCCATGGTGGAAAAATACTCCGGGGTGACGGCGGCGTACTGCGAGTAGAGCGTATCATTCGGCGCCGGCGCGGGGCGGTCGGCGCGCGAGACTTTCGCGAACTCTCCCGCTCGCGAGAACGGCACCACCTGAGTCACGGCGGCGGATTCGACCTGCGGCAGAGCGCGCATGCGTTCGAGGGTTTGATCGTAGAAGGCGCGGATTTGAGCGTCGCTCGAGTACTTGCCTTTCGGCAATTCGAGCTGCGCGGTGATCAGATTGGCCGGGCGGAAGCCGGGATCGGCCATCACCATGTGGACAAAGTTCTGCACTAGAAGTCCGGTGGAAATCAAGACGACGACCGCGACGGCAATCTCGGCGATTACGAAGACGCGGCGCGTCCGCGATCCGCGCCGCCCGCTCGATGCCTGGCCCGAGCTCTCCTTCAACATGCGATTCAAATCGAGCTTCGAAGCTTGCAGCGCGGGAACGAACCCGAAGATGATTCCGCAGAGGCCCGCGATACCCAGCGTGTAGCTGAGCGTCACCCAATCCAATTGGACATGACCGTAATTGACCAGGTAGCCGCGGACGCGCTCGGGAATCAACGAATCGACCCACGACATTCCCAAGGTGCCGAAGAGCAAGCCCGCCAAGCCGCCCAGCGAGAATAAGATGACCGATTCGGTGAGAAGCTGACGCGCAATGCGGCGGCGCGTGGCGCCGAGCGCGCTGCGCACCGCCAACTCCTTCGCGCGGCCGGTTGCGCGTGCGAGCATCAGGTTGGCCACATTGACGCAGGCGATGAGCAGAACCAGGCCGACGATCCAGAAGCAGACCATGATCTGATCGCCACCCTCGTTTCTCAGGATCTCTTCGCGCAGCGAGCTCAGAAAAAATTCTTCATTTTGATTCGTCGCCGGGAATTGCTGCTCGAGCCGCCGCGAGACGGCGCTGAATTGCGAGTTGGCTTCGCGGAGGTTGATTCGATCTTTCAGCCGTCCCACTAAGATGTAGCCCGCGCCCTCCCTGGCGGCGCGCTGCGAATCCGTCCACGCCATCGGCGTCCAGAGATTTGCCGCGCCGGTCATTGGAAACTGGAAGTTTGCAGGGGCCACGCCGATGACTGTGTAAGCTTCACCGTTGATTGTGATGGCGCGGCCGATAATCTCCGGATCTGCGGCGAAGCGGCTGGCCCATAGTCCGCGGCTGAGAACTACGACGTGATTTACGCCGATGCGGTCCTCTTCGGGCAAAAATGTGCGGCCGAGTATGGGCTTGATGCCAAGAGTGTCAAAGAAGCTCCAGCTTACGCGCGCCCCGGCAATGCGTTCCGGCGTTGCGTCACCGGTGAGATTGAAATCGCCGCTATCGACGGCTGCGAGCGATGCGAGCGCCGGCGACTGTTCGAGAAGCGAATAGTAATCGCCGGGAGTGATGCCGTTGCCGGTCCATCCCTTTTGGCGGTCGTGCGCATGCGCGAGGACGAGCTGCTCGCTGTGCGGGTACGGGAGGCCTTTGATCAGCCACGCATCGATATAACTGAAGATGGCGGTGTTGGTGCCGATACCGAGCGCTAGGGTGAGAATGGCTACGGCGGTGAAGCCGGGGCTTTTTACCAACATGCGCAGGCCGAAACGCACATCCTGAACCAGCACTCCGAGGAAGCTGACGCCGCGCGCGTCGCGACATTCTTCTTTCACTTGATCGAGGCCGCCGAATTTGATGCGCGCTTGGCGCAAGGCTTCCTGGCGGGTCATGCCGGATTTGAAATTGGCTTCCACCTGGCGATCAAAGTGGAAGCGGAGTTCGTCATCGAGTTCGGATTCGACGCGGTTTTTCCGGAAGAGCGAGCGGAGGCGATAGAGCGGATCGCTGAACATTTGCGGACTCCTACGCTGTCTCCAAAACTTGTGCGACGGCTGCTGCCAGTTTGCGCCAGGCGCTTTCTTCCGCTTCGAGTTGCTTGCGGCCGGGGCGGCTTAGTTCGTAATACTTTGCGCGGCGATTATTTTCCGAAGTGCTCCAGCGGGCTTTGATCCAGCCGCGGCGCTCGAGGCGATGCAGCGCGGGATAAAGCGAGCCTTGCTGCACCTGCAAAACTTTCTTGGAGATTTGCTGGATGCGCTCGGAGATGGCCCAGCCATGCTCCGGGCCGAGGGCCAGCGTACGAAGGATTAATAAATCGAGCGTTCCTTGCGGCAGTTCAAGTTTGGATTCCGGCATCGGTTCCCCTCTTGCTTCGACAGGAAGTGTATGCTCGCTCTTGTCGAAGCGCAAGGGGAAATGCCGGGATCCGAGGGTTCGTACCGCTGGCGTCCCGCCGGCTCTTACGGTTTCGATTTCCACACGGGCAATCCTTATGAGCGGACTGGAGTAGCACGCCAGAGCTGTGAATTTAATTTTGCGCGCCGCCGACGATCGCGGATTTAGCCTGCACTCGCGGTCGCAAGAGCCGGCGGGACGCCAGCGGTACAACTGCGCGGCTTCGCCTTAATCTGCAGGTTCGGCGGTGCGGACGCGGGCTTCGGCGCCTACGGCGTGATGGCTGCGGCGATGCTCGTGGCTGGCTTTGATGAATGCGGCGAAAAGCGGATGCGGGGCTAGCGGCTTGGATTTGAATTCGGGATGAAATTGCACGCCGACGAACCACGGATGATCGGCTACTTCCACTACTTCGACGTATACGCCGTCAGGCGTCTTGCCAGTGATGCGGAAGCCGGCGGCGACGAGTGTCGGCTCGTATTCGCGATTGAATTCATAGCGATGGCGGTGGCGCTCGGAAATTTCGAGCTGGCCATACGCGCGATTGGCATGCGAGCCCGGCTCGAGTTTGCACGGCCATGCGCCGAGGCGCATCGTGCCGCCCATTTCGTCCACTCCGAGCAGTTCGCGCAATTTATAAATGACGCGATTCGGCGTTGAGGGATCGAACTCGGTGCTGTCGGCGCGATCCATGTGGCAGGCCTGGCGCGCGTATTCGATCGTGGCACATTGCATGCCCAGGCAAATGCCGAAGAACGGCACCTTCTTCTCGCGCGCGTAAGTGATGGCGTGAACCATGCCCGCGATGCCGCGCTTCCCGAATCCTCCCGGCACGAGAATCCCATCCACGTGGCGCAGGCGCTGCTCCGCTGTTGCGGGCGAATCAATCTCTTCGGCCTCGATCCATTCGATCACTGTGCGCTGGTGATTCGCCAGGCCGCCGTGCATCAGCGCCTCGCGAAGGCTCTTGTAGGCATCTTCGAGCTGCACGTATTTGCCGACCACTCCGATGCGCACTTCGCCTTCGGGATGCTCGAGGCGCTCGAGCATCGCAATCCACTTGCTCAGGTCGCGCGGCGGCGCTTCGATTTTCAGCAGCCGCAACACTTGCTCATCGAGCCCTTCGGCCGCCAGCGACATCGGCACTTCATAAATATTGTTCACGTCCGGCGCGGAAATGACGCACGATTCCGCCACGTTGCAGAAGAGCGCGATCTTCGATTTCAGTTCCTGCTCGAGGCGGCGATCGCTACGGCAAAGGAGAATGTCGGGCTGAATTCCAATGCTGAGCAGCTCCTTCACGCTGTGCTGCGTGGGCTTGGTCTTCAATTCGCCGGCGGTGGCGATGTAGGGCACAAGCGTGAGATGAACGAACAGCGCGTTCTCCGGACCCAATTCGAGCCGCATCTGGCGGATGGCTTCGAGAAACGGCAGAGATTCGATGTCGCCTACGGTGCCGCCGATTTCGACGATGACGATATCCACCGCGTCCGCGACTTTGCGAAACGCCGCCTTGATCTCATCGGTGACGTGCGGAATCACTTGTACGGTCTTGCCGAGATAATCGCCGCGGCGTTCTTTGGTGAGGATGGATTCGTAGATGCGGCCGGTCGTCCAGTTGTGGTCGCGCGTCAACTTCGCGTTGGTGAAGCGCTCGTAGTGCCCGAGATCGAGATCGGTCTCCGCGCCGTCATCGGTGACAAACACCTCGCCGTGCTGATACGGACTCATCGTGCCGGGATCAACGTTCAGGTAGGGATCGCACTTCTGGAGGGTGACCTTCAGGCCGCGGCTTTCGAGCAAACAGCCCATGGAAGCCGCCGCCACGCCTTTTCCGAGAGAAGAAACCACGCCGCCCGTTACGAAGATATACTTCGGGCCGCTTCGCAAGTTTCGGAAATTCCTCCGCTCAGGTGTGCGTACACCGCATTATCCGGGGAATCGCCGCGCGTGTCAAATCATCGTTATCGATTAAGCCGCGCGAATATTTCACGCTACCCCGCGCTCGCGCAGGATTTTTTCTACGCGGGCTACATCGGCTGGGACATCGACGCTAACGGCTTCGTATTCGAATTCGACTACGCGGATGCGATAGCCGTTCTCGAGCCAGCGCAATTGCTCGAGTTGCTCGATGCGCTCGAGTTCGCCCGGCGGAAACGTGGCGAAATCGAGCAGAGCTTCGCGGCGGCAGGCGTACAACCCGACGTGCTTGGCATGGCGCGCTGCGACCGACGCACCGCGGTCGCGCACCCAGGGAATCGGAGCGCGGGAAAAATAGAGAGCATTGCCGTCGAAATCCGTCACGACCTTTACTACATTCGGATCCATGATTTCGGATGTTTGCTTGATGGTGGTGGAAGGCGTGGCGATCTGAATGGTCTGATCTTCCTGCATCGCTGCGACGATAGCGTCAATCGCCTCGGGATCGATCAGCGGCTCGTCGCCTTGTACATTGACGTAAATTTCAGCCGGAATGTGCGCAGCGACTTCCGCGACGCGGTCGGTGCCGCTGGAATGATCGCGGCGCGTCATCACCGCCTCGCCGCCAAATCCCTGCACTGCCTTCAAAATCCTCTCGTCATCGGTCGCAACGACTACCCGCGCGATCCGCTGCGCCTTCTTC
>DAITPO010000073.1:11163-17954 GCA_036833535.1 Candidatus Acidiferrales bacterium
TTCGCGCTAAAATTTCTTCGCAATCGGCCGATTACCGACTTGCGCGTGAGAATAAATTCGCGCGCGTCCAAATCATAGCATGCGCCCCGCCGGCGCCGCCGCGGCGTCACCAACGCGCGGAGTCGCGCATCGAAGATTTTGATTACGAGGCCGCTTGCTTTGCGAAACGCGAGTGGTAGAATCCGATTTAGAGAGCCTGGACGCCGCCCGACCCGCCTCCTGCGGCCCAGCACCGGGGAAAATTTGAGCGATCACGCCAGACCGCGTGGAGCTGCAAAGTCTTCTGGGTTGGCGTGCGCTCTCCTGATCGGCTTCATCGCCTTATTCGCCGTTCCTTCCTACTTCGCGCAATCTTCCGGTTCGCCCTCATCGGAGCAATCCCAAGTCGAAAAAAAGCCCGGCGGCAAGACCATGAAGCTGGCCGTCGATCTGACGCTGGTCAACGTCACGGTCACCGATCCCTACGGACGCCTGGTCACCGGCCTCGAGCAGGAAAATTTCCGCGTCTTCGAAGACAACACCGAGCAGGAAGTCGTGCGCTTCTCCGGCGAAGACGTTCCCATTTCCATCGGCGTGATTTTCGACATGAGCGGCAGCATGGCCGACAAATTCGAAAAGTCCCGCCTGGCCGCCGTGCAATTCTTCAAGACCGCGAATCCCCAGGATGAATTCTGCTTGGTGAATTTCAACGACCGCGCCCAGCTCGCCAGTCCGTTCACCGCCAGCGTGGAGGAGTTGCAAGATCGCCTGCTCTACACTACCGCACACGGCCAGACCGCGCTCTTCGATGGAATTTATCTCGGACTCAGCCAGATGAAGGGCGCACGTAACTCAAAGAAAGCGTTGCTCATCATATCTGATGGCGGCGACAACCATAGTCGTTATACTGAAACAGATGTCCGCCGATATTTGAAGGAAGCGGACGTCCAGATGTACGCCATCGGCATCTATGACCAGGGGCCGGAGTTCCGTAGCGACGAGGAACGCAATGGCCCGGGCCTGCTGAGTGAGCTAACGGAAATGACCGGCGGGCGGACGTTCAAGGTCAACAGCCTGAACGATCTGCCCGACATTGCTTCGAAGATCAGCATGGAGTTGCGGAACCAATATGTACTCGGCTACCGGCCAAGCAATCACGCGCGGGACGGCAAATGGCGCAAGATCAAAGTGCGCCTGCGCCCTCCGCACGGATTGCCCCCGCTCGAAGTCTTCGCGCGCTCGGGCTATTTCGCTCCGGGCCACTGAGTTCGCCCGCGTCGTTCCTTTCGCGCGCATCGCTGTGCTTGTGCTTTTTCTGAGCATCGCCGCTTCGTTCGCGAAGTCGGCTCACGCGCAGGTAGTTCCTCCGCCTCCGCCGCCGGGCGCTCCCGCAACCGAGCTATTCAATAGCCTGCAGCAAAAGCAGCAGCCGCCTCCGGGCGCTACGATTAAAAGAGACGTGGACCTCGTCGTCCTGCACACCACCGTCGAGGATGCCAAAGGCCAATTCGTCCCCGACCTCAAGCAGGATAATTTCAAGGTTTATGAAGACAAGATCGAGCAGCGCATTTCAGTTTTTGCTCGCGAAGATATTCCCGTCACCATGGGCCTGGTGATCGACAACAGCGGCAGCATGCGCGAGAAGCGCGCCCAAGTGAATTCTGCGGCGCTGACTTTCGTGAAGACCAGCAATCCGCAGGATGAAGTCTTCGTCGTGAATTTCAATGACGACTACTACCTCGATCTCGATCGCGATTTCACCAACGATCCGAAGGAATTGCAGGAAGCGCTCGAACGCATCGATTCCCGCGGCAGCACGGCGCTGTATGACGCCGTCGTCGGCTCGCTCGACCATCTCAAGAAAGCGCACAAGGACAAGCGCGTTTTGCTGGTGATTACCGACGGCGACGACGACGCCAGCCGCAAATCATTCGAGTACACAGTAAAAGCCGCGCAGCAATCGAACGCGCTGATTTACGCCGTCGGCGTTTTCAGCGATTACGATCAGTCGCACGACAAGCGCATGGTCCGCCACTCAAAGAAAATTCTCGCCGAACTCGCCGAATCCACCGGCGGCGCTGCTTATTTCCCCAACAGCCTCGACGAGGTGCAACCCATCTGCACCATGATTGCTCACGATATCCGCAACCAATACACCCTCGGCTACTATCCGACAAACGAGTCCAAAAACGGCGCGTTCCGTTCCGTCCAGGTCCTAGTCAACGCCAAAGGCCGCGGCAAACTCTCCGTCCGCACGCGCACCGGCTACTACGCCAAAGGCATCTCCGGAGCCCAGTAGCTCCCGTACCGCTGGCGTCCCGCCGGCATCTTACGACCTCATGTGTAAGCAACGGCTGGAAGTGTGAGCGGCGCGATACGTCAAATAAGGCGCGATGGTCGGTGTGGGTAGTCCGCGCGTGATCGCTGCCGATTGTGGGTTTTGTAATCGCCGGATGCCGGCGGGGACGCCGGCGCTACTATCCCGCAATCGATTTCAAAAAGCTTTCCCCATGCAAAATCCGCGCACCAAAATTCTCAGCAATGGTCTGCCCCATGTCCGCAAGCGTCGCGCGCACGCCCAGATTCACGCCACTCGCCGCCTCCGGCCCATACGTCACAATCGGCACATATTCCCGCGAATGATCCGTAGTCGGATTCACCGGATCGGGATCGCAACCGTGGTCAGCCGTTATCATTATTAAGTCACCCGGCGCGAGCTTCGTCAAAAACGGCCCCAGCAACGCATCGAATTCCTCAAGCGACTTCGCAAACCCCTCCACATCCTTGCGGTGCCCATAAAGCATGTCGAAATCCACCAGATTCGCGAAAATCAATCCAGCCGGCCGCTTCACGAGCGCCTCATCAAGCTTCGCCATCCCATCCACATTATTTTTCGTGGTCGCATAATCATCCACGCCGCGCCCGTTATAAATGTCGTGAATTTTTCCCACCCCAAAAATCGGCACGCCGCGTTCCACCAACGCATCCATCAACATCGGCCGCGGCGGCTCGACGGCATAATCATGCCGCCGCTCCGTCCGCCGGAAATTCCCCGGCGCGCCGGTAAACGGCCGCGCAATCACCCGCCCCACGCGATTCGGCCCATCCAGCAGCTTCCGCGCAATCTCGCACATGCGGTAAAGCTCCGGCACAGGAATCACGTCCTCATGCGTCGCGATCTGAAATACGCTGTCCCCCGACGTGTACACGATCGGAAATCCAGTCCGCACGTGCTCCTCGCCGAGTTCCTTGATAATTTCCGTTCCCGAAGCCGGCTTGTTCCCAATCGTCCGCCGCCCAATCTGCTTTTCAAACTGCGCGATCAGCTCCGCTGGAAATCCTTGCGGATAAACCGGAAACGCCTGCGCCAGCCAAATTCCCGCCATCTCCCAATGTCCGGTAGTCGTATCCTTCCCCGGCGAATGAGTGGCCCCTTTGCCGAAGCAGCCGGCCGCCCGCGCAGGCGGCTCGAGATGCGCCAGCGGCTTGATATTCGCAAGCCCCAGCCGCACCAGATTCGGCAACTTCAACGCACGCGATCGCGCAATGTGCCCCAGCGTGTCGCGCCCCACGTCGCCATAATCCGCGGCATCCGGCAATTCCCCAATCCCCACGCTATCCAGCACAATCCAGATCACGCGCTCAAATCGCAATCGATTCCCAGCCAAGTCAGCCGCCTCCATTTCCGATATCCATAACAGCCGCCACCGCACAAGGTGCGAGGCTGGCGTCAACATGCCATCCGATGTAGCTCACCTCTTCAGAGGTGAGGCAATTCGCCGTTGATCGCCGACGCGGCTACGATTGCCCTGCTACATGCGCTCCAGTTCTATCAATAGTTTACGGCTCCGCGCTCTCATCGCCGGCGTACCGCCGCGCGCAGCTTCGCGCAGAAGCTCGATCACCGCCGGACGCATGCTTGGGTCATGCTCCGCGAAATCAGCCAATCCCTGCAGCGCAAAAGTCCTCACGATGGAACTGCGATCCTCGAGGTATCCATTCAACAACGACGCCGCAAGCTCCGGCTCCTCGGCGCTCAGCGAAAGCCGAGGAATCATAGCCGCAAGATGCCAGCGCATTTCTTTCTCTTCGGCGTCGGCCATCAAGCCGAGAAGTTCCTTCTTGTAGGGCTGCAGCAGCTCGTGACGATCCCGCGTCACCTTCTCGGCCGCGTCTGCGGCCCGCATGCGCACCAGCGCATCCTCCGACCACAATCCAGCCATCAACTGAGGAAACAATCGAAGATTCCGAGAAACAGCAGCCGCAACTTCATCAGCCCGGCCAATCGATCGCCGGTTGCCTCCACCCAAACGCGAAAGTATTTTCTTCGACGGCATCTCCACTTTCCAAATCCTATCCTCCGTTCGTCATCTTCCGATCGAGTTGCTCCAGCACCATCGGCCAAGCCTGCTCATGCCGCCTCATCGCCGCCTCATCCGCAAAACCCGCATGAGTCAACTTCAACGATGTCCCATTTCCAGCCGGCGCGAGTTCCACGGTCACGAGCGTCTCAAATCCACCGGTCGCAGCCGTCACCCACGTCAACGCTATCGACTTATCGTGTTCGAGAGCCAAAAACCTCCCGTAATGCGGATGCCGCTTTCCCTGGAAATGCGTTTCGAAGAAAAAGGCCGAGTTCACCGCCCCCGTCATCATCACCGTGCCGGGCGCCGCGAACCACCGGTCGAATTCTTGCGTCCACGCGCGATAGAGAACGTCAGCAGTCGCCTTCATCTCCCGCGAACAACTCAACCGGAACGGCCGCAAGGAAATGTCCGGCGGCGCCGCAGCAATCGTCATAGCAGTCCTCCCGTTACACTTTATACTTGACCCTCGAATCGATTCCAGGGTTCATACTTTCTCGCATGGCCAGCACGCCCAGACCGCTGCGCTCCGGAGAACTCGCGCGGCTAGCGCATGTGAGCCCGGATACGGTCCGCCACTATGAAAAGCTCGGCATTCTTCCCTGCTCGCCGAGAACGGAAGCCGGCTATCGCATGTACCCGGCGCACGCAGTCGATCGCGTACACCTCGTTCAGCGCGCTCTGCAACTCGGATTCAGCCTCGCTGAGCTTTCAGAGATATTCCAAACCCGCGATTCCGGCGGCGCACCGTGTCGCCGCGTCCTTCGGCTCGCCGAGCTAAAACTCACTGCGCTGAATGATCGAATCTCCCAGCTCCGCAGAACGGAACGCTACCTGCGTAGATTGGTCCGCGACTGGCGCTCGCGATTATCCCGTACGTCTCGGGGAAAGAAAGCGCATCTATTGCAAACCCTCGCCGGCAAACCAGCGCTGCGCGGACGAACTCTTGGCAATCTAAAAAGGAGACATAGCACATGAACAGCATACTCCGCACATTCTTACTCGCCGCTTCGATTATTTCGCTTACAGGCGCGGCCACGGCGCAAGATCACGACAAACAGTGCCCCATGGAAAAATGTCAGAAATGTCCGATGCACGACCAGCACGCGGGCACCTCACACGACGAAATGGTGCAGAAGAACGGCGATCAGGCGATGGGATTCCCGCATGATAAAACCACGCATCATTTCCGCATCCTTGCCGATGGCGGCGCCATCGAACTGACCGCCAACGACCCCGCCGATACTGCGGATATAAACGCGATTCGTGAGCATCTATCGCACATCGCAATGATGTTCCGCGACGGCGACTTTTCAACTCCGATGCACGTCCACGACAGCATCCCGCCGGGCACCACAACGATGAAGCTGCTAAAGGATAAGATCAGCTACGCCTATGAAGAGACCGCAGCCGGCGGCCGCGTCCGCATCGCATCGAAAGACGAAATCGCCGTAGCCGCAATCCACGACTTCTTGCGTTTCCAAATCACTGAGCATCACACCGGGGATAGCCTCGACCTGAATTAGATGGGGGCGTGGTGTGCGCGATCCAAGGCCCCGCCGGTGTAGGGGAGGTTTCTTCAGACCCTCCCGCAGTTCGGCTCTCTTGCCTTAGATTCAGCTTCTGATCCTCAAGCGTGTCCCCCATCCTCGGATCCAACCGAACCAAAACCTGCACTTCTACCGGTCATTTGCCGCCTCTTGCGCCTCAGCGTATAATTTTAAGTTTAGCCTAATGGCAACGAACCCTATAGAGTCCACCCACTCGGCCCCGCAGCCCTTCGCGTCGCTTCCCGACACCACCGACGCTATCCGCGTCCGCGGCGCGCGCGTCCACAATCTCAAGAACCTCAGCTTCGACATTCCACACAATGCCCTCACCATCGTCACCGGCGTCTCCGGCTCGGGCAAGTCCAGCCTCGCCTTCGACACGCTCTACGCCGAGGGCCAGCGCCGCTACATCGAATCTCTCTCCGCCTATGCCCGCCAATTCCTCGATCGCATCGAAAAGCCCGACGTGGACGAAATCACCGGCATCGCCCCGGCCATCGCCATCCGCCAGAAAAATTCCACGCGCAATCCGCGCTCCACCGTAGCCACGGCCACAGAAATTTACGATTATCTGCGCCTCCTCTTCGCCCGCGCCGGACGCACCTACTGCGTCCGCTGCGGCAACGAAGTCCGCAAAGACACCATCGACGAAATCGCCGATCGCGTCCTGAAGATGCCCGCAGGCCGCCGCTTCCTTGTTCTATATCGCCTTGCGCTAGCAGAAGATCCCGCCGCCGCGACGCAAAAAACGCCGCGCGCCAAAAAGTCCGCGAAGCCCTCTCCGGAAATCATCAAAGAAACTCTCACCAGCCTGCAAAAGCGCGGCTTCAATCGCCTTTACCAATCCGGCCGCACCTACGAATTCTCCTCGCCCGAGACGCTCCTCGATCTCGATTTC
>DAITPO010000074.1:0-17368 GCA_036833535.1 Candidatus Acidiferrales bacterium
CTAGAAAGGTCTTCTCCCGCTCAAACACCCGCGCCAGGAAAATCCCCAGCGGCTTGGTGATCAGCAGAATCAGAAAGAGAAAAACTACGATTTGAGCCCAGCCATTCGGAGTCATCGCTAAAATTTCTCCGCGCGCAACAACGCATAGAACAGGTAGCCCAGCAAAAGCCCGCAAATGATTAGCAGCCCGAGAGTTCCGAAGGTCATCTTGGTTCTCCTACTTCAAGCGCTCGCAGCCCCGCACGTACAGAATCGAGACAGCAAAAAACACAACCGTCACAACCACGAACACGACATCACTCATAACAAATCCTCCGCAGGCGACTTACAACCGGTGTAATCGGCGGCAGGTTCGCAAGGCTGGTGGACACTCTAGCGGCCCAGGGGTCAAGAAGCCATAAGAAAGCCGTAAGGTTTTTGTAAGGTAGCACCTAGGCGTGAATTGGACGATTATCGCTCACAGGGCGTGGAGCGAGCGTTGAGCTGTCTTGCCGGGAGAAAATCTCTCTACGTAAGCTCGTCTTGGGCGTCCGCCGCGGTTTTTGCAGGCACCCACAGCTCGACCGGATCTGACGGATGAGGGAACCAGAAAGTTGCCGGCATAACGCCAATCACGGTGTAGTCCTGCGCGTCGAGCGTGATGGTCTTTCCGACGACTCCCGGATCAGCGGCAAAAAGCCGGCGCCACAACCGCTCGCTGAGAACCACGACGGGCCGGCGCGTGCGTGCATCGCCCGGGCGCAGCGTGCGTCCGAGAATCGGTTTCGCAGAGAGATGCGAGAACTGGCTGGGCACGACGGTAAGGCCCACAACCAAATCGGGAGCACCGTTCCCGGTCAGCGTGAATGGCGTTTCCCGGCCCGGAAGCAGCGATTCGGCGCGATGCGGACCAGATATGTACAAGACGCTTGAACGCGCCATGCCGCGCGACGCAATCCGCGCCGAGGCCGCCAGCGCCACGAGGTTCGGAGTCGCAAAGTCAGCCGAGGGGACAGAGCTTGCGGGAAAGACCCGGTGAACAAGAGTGGCCCCGTTAAAGAGGAATCCCGCCACGAGAGTCAGGATTGCGGTAGCAGAAACCCGGCGTTGACGTTTTGGCTGGCCTGCTGAATATCGGCGCGTGCTGGCTACTGGGTCCACACCATACCCCCGTACCCCGAATCGCTGGCGCGTATTTCGCAGTCCAAGTGCCAATCGTCTGTTTAGGCAAACTGTTGAAATACTGGGAGATAGCCTGAGGTCAGGTTAGGTGATCGACCGGTGCTGACCGTTATTGGAATCTGTCCTGTGCAAAACCGGACAGTTCCAAATATTGAAATAGATATTTTCGGGAAAGAGGGCGCTCGGGTGGGATCATGAAACTGGCTGCGCCATAGCAAAAAATAGCCGGGGGCTTCGCTGAGGATCGAAGCTCCCCGGCCGCTTCTCACCCATCTCCGCAGGGGCTGGGTAAGAAAATCGTTAGGCGGCGGATTCGCCGTTGCGCAGGAATTCATACCGCTCGATCGCGGCAGCTACACCAATATCTCCCTGGCCGGGTTCGTCGGTGCGCAAAATGCGCCCGAGACATCGGACTTTCACAGGTCCCGCTTGCGTCAGTTCATGCGGCAGCGTCATGACGATTTCCACTGCCGAGCCGCTCTTCAGGACCTTTGGAAGATAGAAGTAGAGCCCCCGGGAGCTGACCTCCCGGGATTCCGTGGCAACTTCGCCGACAACTGTGTTGTCCATCCAGCGAACAGTCAGTGGTAGCTTCATCATGAAGCGCCGACTCGATCGCCTCTCTTTGTGTGACACAGACGGATTCCTTTCGAATAACGCTATCTAGAATAGGCGGTGGCACTTGCAGCCTCAATAGCGCAAGAGAGCCAATTCGGGACGATTAATCTGGTACAAAGGTACTAGATTCCGACAGAAAACAAAGGAGTTAGAGCAGCGGACGGATTGTAGGATGCACCACGAAGACAGGCAGGAGAAAAGCTAAGCCTGCTCGATCAATCGGTGATGTATTGCGTAGAGAGCTAGTTCGAGGCGGTCGGACACGCCCAATTTGTCGAAGATATTGTGCAGGTGATTCTTCACCGTCTGTTCGCTGATGAATAGCTTTTCGCCGATTTCGCGGTTGCGGAAGCCTTGGGCGACGAGCTGCACAATTTCCTTCTCGCGGTCGCTCAGCAGCGGCTTCTCGCGCCGCTGGCCCGCTTCTGAGGACTTCTTGAAGGCGTCGATAACCTCTGCAGTCATCCGATTGTCGAGCCAAATCTCGCCGTCGCTGACCTTGCGGATGCTCTTGAGCAGCAGATCGCTGGCCGACTGTTTCAAAACGACGCCGCGGGCGCCCAGCCGCATGGCGCGGACCACATCGCGATCATCTTCGGCCGCAGTCAGCACAATCACTCGCGTGGTCATCGAATCGAAGTTGATTTCTTCCAGCACACCAAGGCCGTCTTTTTCCGGCATGCGCAAATCGAGCAGGAGAATATCGGGCTTGAGCTTGGCCAGTAACTTTATGGCTTCATTGCCGTTGGAAGCCTCGCCGACGATGGTGACGTCATCCGAGCCTTCGAGCAGACGGCGAAGGCCATCGCGAAAGATCGCGTGGTCATCCGCGACCAGAATGCGCACTGGTGGTTTTCCTTTTGTCATCTCAATTCAATGGAATTTCGATTGTTAGACGAGCCCCATGCCCCGGATTTGATTCTACCGTGAGATTCCCCCCCACACTACGGGTGCGTTCCTTAATTGAAATAGGGCCCAAGCGCAGCCGGTCCAGCTCCTCGCTCGAAAAACGTCCTGAAAAGCTGAAGCCCAGACCGTTGTCGTCGATGACGAAATTTAGCTTCGATTCGTCCTGATTCAGTTTTACCACGACGTGGCTGGCGTGAGCATGCTTTTTTATGTTGTTGAGTGACTCTCTGTATATCTGGAAAATTTCGCGGCAAACGCGGTTGGGAGCGCGCAAATTCTTGTCATCCACGAACAAATCAACCGCCAGATTCGACTCGTTTTGAAAGCGTTCGGCGAAGCCCATCATAAGCTCTCGCAAATCGGCACTCTCGACCCGCAAAGGCCGCATCTCCGTAACCATGCGGCGCAGTTCATCGGCTTCATGGCGCACCGTCTTTTGCAACGAGCCGAGATCGCTGGACATGTGCGCACCGCCGTTCGACGCGTTCCGGCGCATCACTTCGAGCTGGATTTGCAGGCTCAAGAGCGTTTGCAGAATGCCGTCGTGCAAATCGCGCGAGATGCGGCTGCGCTCGGCCTCTACGGCTCGGGCGCGCATATGGCGCATGCGATAGACATTGTCGATCTGCGGCGAGATGTGTCTGACGATGTGTTCGAACCAGCGCAGATCGGAACGAGAAAATTTATGGCGGCGGTTGAACACCATGACGCGGCCGTTGGGGCGGCCATCGGCTTCCTGCAGCGTGGCCGCCAGCAGGGATTTCACGCCGAGATCATCTTTCATCGAGGCAGGAGGCCGCGGTGGATTCGCCACCGGCTGCCCGGTCCGGCGATCCCAGCCGAACCCTTCGGCATGGGCCTCAAGCGAATTCCAGCAAGTGGTGACCTCGAGAGAATCGAGCAGATACGAATCTGCGCGGGAGAGCGACAGTGTCTCCGGTCCGGACGACGGAATCTCGCCCGGCCGCACGCGCCAGACGAAAATTCGTTCAAGTTCGTCATCGAGAAATGCGAGGCAGCCTTGTTCACACTCGAACGCCTGCGCCAGATCGCTGAGACCGTGCTGCACCGATTCCGAGAGGCCGCGTTCGAATTGGATCTCGCCCGAGATTTTCTCGAGGAGATGCCGCCGGTCGGTTTCCTGCCGCTCGCGTCGGCCGAGCCATGCCGCACCCGCGCCTGCTGCTGCGGTTCCCGCCATCAGCACGCCGAAATCGATCATCGAACCGCGATTCCACGTGTTATGCAGGCCCAATCGCGCGGCCGCGGCCATCACGGAAAGGCCCACGAATCCGCGGATGATTTCGACATTCGCTGTCGTCGCTACGGCAAACGCGGAAAAGCAGAACAGCATGAGGAACGAAACGTAAGAAGCCGTGAAAGGAAGGAAAACAGCCATTGCGATCACGTCGATCCACACCGGAACGCGGATTCTGAGTCGCGGCCAATACTGCGCTACCAACGCGAATACCAATGCTGCCAGCACGTAGGCGAGCAGAAAAATGCCGGTGAACCCGCCGGCGCTCCTCGATTCGCCTGCTGCGACGAAGGCCAGCAAGGCAAACGCGATGCGCGCCCACGCGACCAGTCGGAACAGATGATCTTTTTCCGCAACGCTGAGAGGCATTCCGGCAACACTCCCCCGTCAATTCAGGCTAGCACGGCCTGCGGCCGCGTTTCGGGCGTGTTCCCAGTCGTGTAATGGCGGTGTGGAACGTCCGAATCGGGTGTGTAAGACTGGCCGAGGGTTGACATCCGGGAGATAATCTCCGGCGGACTTTGCGCCGTGAGTCGAGCCACGAGGCGGCCCGTGAGGCGAGGAATTTGAGCGAGCGCTATACGAGATCGGAAGCGCGGCGGATTGTCGGCGTTGACGATCGCCGTCTGCGCTATTGGGAGCGCCTGCGGCTGGTGCGGCCGCGGATTCGTTGGGGCGAACGGTTCTACGATTTCGGCGATCTGGTGGCGCTGCGCACGATCAAGCGGTTGACCGATTCACGCGTGCCGGCGCGGAGGTTGCGCCGCGCCGTGAAGGCCATCGAGCGGCAGCTTGGCGGGCAGCCGCTGCGTGTGGAGAATCTGCGCCTCGTGGAGTGCCGCCGCAGTGTTGCCTTCGTGTTTCCTGGCACGGCGGCGCCGCCGTTTGATCCCCTCGAGCATCAGTGGATTCTGCCCTGGCAGGCGCCGCGGACTTCCGCCAACGTTCATCAGATCGAATCGCGCTCCGCCGAAGAATGGTTTGAGATTGCGCTCGCCGCGGAGAGCCGGCCGGAGACGGGAGAGGAAGCCGTCGACGCGTATCAGCGGGTGATTGCGCTATCGCCCGATTGGGTGGAGGCGCACATCAATCTTGGAGTGGCGCTTTATCACCAGCGCCGCCTCGATGATGCGCAGCGCTCGTTTCTTGCTGCGCTCGCGCTGGATCCGGCAAACGCGATCTGCCGCTACAATCTCGGCTGCGTTTACGAGGAAGCCGGAAAGATTGATGAGGCCATCGAGAATCTGCGCTGCGCAATTAAGGCGATTCCGAATCACGCCGACGCGCATTTCAATCTCGCGCTGGCCTATGAAAAGAAAGGCGACCCGGGGCGCGCGCGCGAGCATTGGTCGCTCTACCTGAAGCACGATCCGCATGGAACGTGGGCGGAGAAGGCGCGGGCCCGAGTCGAACAGCTTCGTCCGGGCCGCAAGCTTCCTCCGCCGATTCCCTTCCCTGAGCGACGCTGATTTGTTCGTTCGTCGGTCCGGGCTGCGGGTCTACCGCTATCCAAAAGGTGCGGTTTTCACGCGATTAGAATTTTAGTTTGGCCTTTGTTTTGTTGAAGTTACGCAAAATTCTAATAATTTTGCACGCGATTAGAAACTGCCCGGAAACCGCACCTTGACTGCGGTCTGTGGCCAAAAAGATATGCTCCCCGAATCGGGGAGCATCTCGTCGTTTGTGTTCAGCGCGCTCGGCTACTTGGTGGTGCGGCCGTTGTGCTTGTCGCGGTAAATCTGGCGGGACACGCGATTCTGCTGGCGATTGACTTTGGCTTTTTCGGCCGGGGTCAGATTGCCGCCATTGGCCCTGCGATCGGCGCGGGTTTCATGGTTGATGGCAGCTTCTTTGTTTTCGAGATTAGCGGTCTCGCGGGGAGTCAGTTCGCCGCTCTTTACGCCTTGGGCGATGCGGTCCTGCTGATTCTCCTTGCGATCGTGAATTCTGTCCGGGTCAGTCGCGGGCTGCGATTGCGACTGCGCATAGACCGGGATGCTGCCCGCTGCGCCGGCCAGGATAATTGCGAGAGGTAGAACATTCCATTTATTGAGCCACGTGAGCTTCATCGGATCACCTCGTCATATGATTTCGAAAGATTGGCCTGGAATAGCTTCTGGGTTCTATTCGGCCATGTTGGTGAAACACGGGGAGTGGGGAAATGTTGCGGTGAGTTTTTGAATTTTTTTGAGCGGACAAAAATCAGAGCGAGGTCGCGGTTGGGAGTGCCGCCCACCTGTCCTTGCGGACAGGTGGGATTTTTGTGACGGTCTTCGCGGCCGATTAGACGAAAAGCTTTTCGTTGATTTTCAGATTGTGCTGTCGGCAATGATTCAGATAGTGATCGATCATCCAGAAAACATCCAGCGTTTGGAGGAGAGTGTCTTTTTCGTCGTAGAATTCGAGCGAGCCATTCAGCCAGAAGAATGTTTTCATGCCGTTGGGATCGTCGGAGACGAGGGTGTGAATTACGCCGGGGCTCTCGTGGACGTAATCGCCCGCCCGAGAGACCCAATCGTATTCGAGATAGCGCCAGCTTCCCTCGAGCGTGCAGGCCATCACAGGGCCGCGATGACGATGGCGGCCGAGGACTCCGTTTTTCTTCACCCAGAGAATATTGGCGAAGGCGCTGGCGCGGACATCGAAGGCCAGATGGCGGATGAAGACATTTTCGACGAAGGGCACCCAGGGCGATTCGTCCTCGCCCGCGCCGATGTGGCAATCCGGGCGGCCGTATTCGCGGATGACCTGGAACAAGCTGCTGGTCGTATCGACTGTGGACATGTGCTCCTCCGTGGACCTGTGGATTGGTAGATTTCTACACGAAATTTCGACGATGCGCTAGGGCGGAGTTTTTTGGATGCGGAGGAAGGCGGAATGCCGTCACGGTGCGGGGTCCGCGGTTGTGCGAGGCTCTGATTTGACCGGGAGGTCGTCGGAGGGCGCAGCAAGCGGCGCCCCTACGAAGACGAGCTAGGTTCGTCCGGCGCGAGAAAAATAATCAGCGATGTCGGATGTTGGATTTGCCGGAGAAACGGGCTTTGACTTCTTTCGGGATTGGCTCGGACTGGAAGCGGGAACGGTGGCCTGGTAGCCGCGAGACCCAGACGCGCTTCTCGATTATTTCGGCGGCTAGATTCTTACCTTTGTAAAGGCGATGACGGACTGTGAAGCTGCTGCGTCCCCATTCGGAGATGGAGGATGCGACCACCAGCACGTCGGGATATTCCGAGGGGAGCATGAAATTGCCGCGGGCTTCTACGATGGGGATGCCTGCGATCTTATAGATTTTGAGCATCTTGGGCTTTGGCAGGCCGGCGTGGACGAAGAGGGCGTTGGTGCAAATGTCGCAGTATTCGAAATAGCGCGGGAAATAGACGATGCCGCCGGGATCGCAATCGCCCCATTCGATTTGAATTTTCTTGCGGTGAATTAGCATGGCGCGATTTTAAGCGGCGTTCTCGAGGAGAATCGCGATTCCCTGTCCGCCGCCGATGCAGGCTGAGCCGATTCCGTAGCGAAGATTCGAGCGGCGGAGTTCGCGGGCTAGCGTGACGGCGAGGCGGATGCCCGTGGCGGCGAGGGGATGGCCGATGGCGATGGCGCCGCCGTTTAGATTTAGTTTGGCGCGATCGAGATTTAGCTCGCGCTCGACGCCGATGATTTGCGCGGCGAAGGCTTCGTTGATTTCGAAGCGGTCGATGGATTCGAGTTTCATGCCCGTGCGTTCGAGCAGCAGACGAATGGCTGGAGCCGGAGCGATGGCCATGATTTCCGGCGGCACGCCGACGGTTGCTACAGCGGCGATGCGCGCGAGAGGCTGTTTGGCGTGCGATTTCGCGTAGGCGCCGGAGCCGACCAATGCTGCGGCTGCGCCGTCAACGATCGCCGAGCTGTTTCCGCCGGTTTGGACACCGCCGAAAGCCGGCGGAATTTTGGCGAGAGTTTCGTAAGTCGACGGGCGGACGTGCGTGTCGGCGTCGAGTTTTTCGACGCCTTTCGATAGGCGGATGCCCCGGGACTTGTAGCCTTCGAGCTCGAACTTTTCATTCGCGAGCGGAGTGATTTCTCCTGAGAGGAAGCATGCTTTCTGCGCCGCTACCGCACGAGCGAAACTTGATTCGGCGAAATAATCGGCGTCTTCGCGAGTGATCTTGTACTTCTTGGCTGTAGCTTCGGCGGTTTGGCCCATGGTGACGCCCGGAGCGGTATCGAGGAGCGCCTCCCATAGAAAATCTTTGAATTCGACCTGGCCCATTCTGAATCCGCCGCGATGGGTGAAGGCGGCGATGGGATTGCGGCTCATGGATTCCGCGCCGACACACAGACCGAGATCTATTTTTTCCAGAGTGATGGCGTCGGCGGCCTGGCTGATGGCTTCGAAGCCGGTGCCGCAGACTCGTTGCACAAGCAGAGCGGGACGATCGATGGGAACGCCTGAATACATTCCGATGTGGCGGGGCAGCATGTAGGCGTCGAAGCTGGCTTGCGCTACGCTGCCTGCGATCACCGAGCCCACATCGGCGGGAGGAATTCCGGAGCGCTCGAAAGCGGCGCGGGCGGCTTTGATACCCAAATCGATCGGCGAGACTGTGCCCAGAACGCCGTTGTAATCGGCGAAGGGAGTGCGCACTCCGTCGAGGAGCCAGATATCGTTGTAGGTGGCGAACGTTCCTCCGGGTCGGCCTTGCATAGCTATTTCTCCCTCAGCCGCAAAATTTTCGGCGAGTCCTCTGATGAGTATAACTCTTCGACGAGTGCGGCGCGGCGCTCGAGGACGGCGCGCTGGTTCAGCGAGCCTTTGTCCGTGACTTCACCGGCGTCGAGCGAAGGAGGTTCTTCGACCAGGACCGCGCGAACCACACGATTTGAATTCCCGGTTGCTTGCGCGGCGAAGCTCTCGAGAAGCAATTGAAAGCGCGTGCGTACCAACTCGTGCCCAAGAATTTCAGCGGTCGCGAGATTCGCGGATTCGCTTCCGCAGAGTTCGCAGCAAGCGCGGAGATCGGCGAATATCAGTATGCCGACATCATCGCGATCGTGCCCTGCGACCACGACATCGCGAACGAACGGTGCGAAATGCGCCATGATTTTGGCGCGTAATGGGCCTACGCTGACCCAAGTGCCGGTGGAGAGCTTGAAATCTTCAGAGAAACGGCCGTCGAAGAGAAAGCCTTTGTTGACGTTTTCGGGATCGATGAAGCGCACGGCATCACCGAAGGAATAGAAGCCTTCGTCGTCGAAAACTTTTTGCGTTAGCTCCGGTTGGCGCCAGTAGCCCGGCGTGATATTCGGCCCGCGCACGCGGGCTTCCAGTTTTTCATCGCGCGGAACTAATTTTAGTTCTACGCCCGGAACGGGGATTCCGATTACGCCGGCGTGATCGGTTTCCCAAGTGGTTTGGATGGCCATCGGCGCGGTCTCGGTGGCGCCGAGGCCGGTGACCATGATGATGCGTTCGCCGCAGGCTTCCTGCGCGAGGTTGCGATAGGCGTCCCACATTGGTTGTGAGAGTCCTGCGGCGGCGTAGAACAGCAGCTTGAGTCGCCGAAAAAAAGTTTCTCGAAGTTCGCGATCGGAACGCAGCTCGGGGAGCAGGCCTTCGTAGGCTTTTGGGACATTGAAAAAAACTGTGGTGGAGATTTCGCGGAGATTGCGAAGCGTTTCGCGAAAGGAATCGAGGCCCGGGCGGCCGTCGTCGATGTAAAACGTGCCGCCATTGTAGAGAGAGATGCCTGTGTTGTGATTTCCGCCGAAGGTGTGATTCCACGGCAGCCAGTCGATCAGCACCGGCGGCTCTTCTTCGAGGAAACCGAAGACCTGATTGATCATTTGCAAGTTGCTGCAGATCATGCGGTGCGTGTTGATGACGCCCTTGGGCATTGCGGTTGAGCCGGAGGTGAACAGAAATTTCGCGATGTCGTCGGGCTCGATGCGAGCGTGGGCGGCTTCGACCGAACTTGTCGGCGAAGTTGAGTGAAGTTCTGAGAAGAGCATTGCATGGCGGCCGCGGGGCGGCGAATGCGTTACGACGATGGGAGTTTTATCTGCAGAGATTGCTTCGAGCGCGCGTTGATATCGCTGGCCATCGGCCGCGAATATGAGTCCCGGTGTCAAGAGCTTCGAGATATGCCACAGCCGGCCGAGATCTTTCGAGACTAGAGAATATGGCGGAGAAATGGGTGCGACCGGGATGCCGACGTGCTGCCCGGCGAGAGTGAGAATGAATTGCTCGAGATCATTCTCCGAGAGAATCATCACGGGCCGCTCGGCGGAGAGGCCGAAGCCGAGAAGGGCTTCGCCGACGCTGCGGATGGCCTGCCAGATTCCGGCATAGCTGAGCCGCCGCCAATCGCCATTCGCGTCGCGCTTGGCGATACAGATTCTTTCGGGAAATTCGCTGGCCCATCGGGAGACGCGGTCAGTCAGAACTTTCGGATACGCACCGAGTGGCTCGTCGGGCTTGACGAGCAAGGTGCCGTCGGGACGGCGCTCCATTTTTGCGCCGGAAGTTCTCAGCCGAACCTGTCGCACGCCGGC
The DNA here is from genome assembly GCA_036833535.1 of Candidatus Acidiferrales bacterium. GTDB lineage: Bacteria > Acidobacteriota > Terriglobia > Acidiferrales > UBA7541 > Palsa-147. The sequence continues at coordinate 10,487 of DAITPO010000074.1, forward strand.
AGGGTGCGGAGATGAATCGCGTGCGGTCAGCAATTCACTTCCTCGGCGATGGCGTTGAGATGCTTCAGATCCGCGGTGGGCGAGAGATCCGTCGAGGTTGTTACAACCACGGGGCGCCGGTCCGCGATTGTCTGGCGGAGCGAAGCGGCGAGTTGCGCGGAGTTCGATTCGTCGGATTCGAATGCTGATGCCGGCAGGGAGATGCCATGCGCTGCGGCGCGCGAATCCGAGCCGGTGCCGGCGGGATTTGAGTTCAATGGCACGCACACCACGGCGTCGAGCGGCGCGCGCAGAATGGATTCGACGGCGGCGGCGGATTGTTGTGGGTTGAGGAGCAAAACTGGAAGAGCTTCATAGAAGCGCACGATATTGATTGTTGTGGCGAGGCGCGCGGCCCAATCCACGACTGCATCCGCCGAAGACGGCAGCAATTCCTCGCGGATGAAGATTACGTGTGCGCCCGCTTCGACGAGAGGGCGCGTGACAGCGGGAGTGGCTTCGGCGGCGAGATCCAACGCGGAACTCGGCGGCGAATGGCTGGGCCGCGACTTGCTTAGATCAAATTGCGCGAGCTGTGCGGCGAGCGTGAGAGGACCGGTGACGCCTGCCATGAGGAGAAAATCGTCGCGGACTAGAGGTTTGAGGCGACGGATCACTTCTACTGCGATGGGAATGCGGCCGCGCTTCGGCGTTTCCTCCGGGGCGCAGAGGCCTTCGGGCAATTCGCCGTCGTGCGAGGGTTGCGGCCAGCGGAGCGCCGGGCGGCGGGCATCGGACGCCCAATCGAGGACTCCTCCTAGGGCCTCGGCTTCTAGATACGGATCGAAGTAGCAAGTTACACCGTCGCTGCGTAGATGCGTGCGAATTTGGCGCAGTGCATTTGAAATTTTTGTGGGATTTGTGAGGAAATTGCGGAGCGAGATATTTTCAATTCTTGCGCCCAGCGAGAAGACAATCGGCAGAAAGAGTGGACGCGAAGGGAGGTTTGACTGCAAGAGCCCCCGCGCTGCTTCCCTGGGATTGAAGTGCTTTGCCATTTCTTACGGCCGGAAAATCGGCCCGAGAGATTTCGCGTCGGGCCAGGAGCCATACCACTGCAGGATTTCTTTCGGCGGGCTCGTCTTGTTCCATTCTTTTTCAAAATCGTCGAAGGATTTGCCGCGAGCGAGGCGGGCGCGGCGCTCGTCGTTTCGCTGTTGGATGGTTTTCTCGATGTCCACTTTGTGTTTTTCGGCGTCGTAGGCGATGCGGTAGATGTTGCGCGCGGTCCAGTCGGAGATGATGTTCTTCTTCAAATCTTCGAGAAGCTCTTCGGGATCGCGTTCGAGCGGATCGCCGTAGCCCGGGCCGCCGCCGCTGAAGCCGAATAGAAGATCGCCCTCTTGATAGACCTTGGGAGTGCGGGCTACGAGCTCGTAGTTCCAATCGCCGTGAATTGTGGTGTCTTCGAGAATTGCGCGGCTATCGAGAGTGACGGTCGGGTCGCCTTTTTGCATGCGGGCCAGGAGATCGGCTTTGCGAATGCTTATGCCGGGAATTGGGGCTGAGGCATAGCCGCCGAAGAGAGGTTGGCCGAGCGGAACTTTGCTGCCGTTGCCCATGCACATGGAGACGAGATCCGGCATTTTGTGAATCATCCATTGCTGCACGCCGCCTGAGCCGCCGCGATGCAGGCCGTGGCCGCAGGAATCTTTCCAGTGCTGCGAGAGAGTGACGGTTACCGGGAGCTCGCTTTCCACTTGCTCGGAATCGGGGGCACGGCCGAAAGCGCACCAGGCGAATCCGTAGGCGTCCATGCCGTCGGAGGCGGCGCGGCCGCCTTGGCCCATCGTATTGAGAGAGAAGGAGAGGACATCGGCTACGGCCAGTTTCCATTGCGAGAGGCCGGCGCAAATTTGCGAGGTGTGTTGGCTGCCGGGAGCTGCGGCGATTTGCTTCCAGAGACCGGCGCTGGAAAAGGCCATTTTTGCGAAGGCGTTGTGCGTGGCGCAGCGCGTTTGCATGCCTATGAAGACACAGCAACTGGTGGCTGCGGATTTGTCGGGATTGAGGATGATGCCTTCGGGGAATTTGAAATCGATGGAGGCGAAAGTTGTGCTGCAAATCGGGAGATCGTGGAAGAGATATTCGTAGAAAAAATTGGCGATGTGGCCGACGACGGCTTGCGGATGGACATTATAGGAGGATGGATTTTCGGGAGAGGTGCCCGCGAAATCGAAGACCAAGCCATCGCCTTTTTTTGTGAGAGTGAGATGGCAGGCGCGGACCAGCGCTGGGGTCCAGCCGATGGCATCGTTGAAGACGACGGCGCGGAAAGTTCCGTCGGGGAGGGCGCGGATTTTTTTTCTGGCGCCGTCTTCGGCTACGTCGCACATTTTGCGGAGGAGGCCTACTACGAAATCGTCGCCGCGCTTATCGGCTAGTTCGATGAGGCGGACGCGGACGCGATCGGCGGTGGTGCAGCGGGCGCGCAGATCGGAGATGAACATGGCCGGCGCGCGGAGGCCGTAGACGGAATAGAATTCGAGGAAATCATTTCGGATTTCGAAATTTTCGCCGATTTTTATGGGCGGGAGATTCAGGCCCTCTTCGAAACGCGATTTGGCGCTTACGGGCATGCCGCCTGGTTCGATTGCGCCAGTTTCTGTGGTGTGCAGCGCGGCGGAGGCCCAGGCTAGAAGCTTTCCTTTGTGGAAGACGGGCATCAGGGCTACTTGATCGGGATTGTGGATGCCGCCGTAAAGCGCGTCGTTGGTGTACCAGATGTCGCCGTCTTTGACGCCGGGATTTTCTGCGTAATATTTTTGGATGAATTTGATCACGATGGGTTGAATGATGGCGTGGAGATAGGTGCCGCAGGAGGCGTTGATGAGATCGCCGTTGGCGGTGAAAATCGCGACCATCGAATCGCCGGAGACGCCGAAATAGCTGCGCGAGGAACGAACGAAGACTTCCATGGCTTCATCGAGAATGTCATTGGTGATTTGAATGCCGATTTCGTAGTCGCCTTGGGCTACTTTTGCGGCGCATTCTTTTTCGTGGGCCGTGGCTGCGGCAGGCTTTAGCCATTCCAGTTTTTCTTTGAGTGTCGGGATCGGCATAGATCTCCTTCAATTCTCCGGTCAGCTCACGCTTCCAGGATTCCAAGCCTGCGCTCGTCGATCGAGAAACGCATGGATGGAGGTACGACGATAGTTGTGTATTCGCCTTCGATTACCGCGGGCCCGGCGATTACGTTTCCTGGGCGCAGCGATTCCTGGGTGAAAATTGGCGTCGCGCGAAAATCTTTGTGCTCCGGCCAGTAGACGGGGCGCTCAGCCTTTCGGGCTGCTGAGGGATCGCTTTTTTCGAGAGGCAGCTTGGGTAATTCGACTTTTGGAGTGGAGACGATGGCTTTGAGGATGAAGCTTTCTACGAAAATTCCGCCTTCTGGATTCACTACGAAGGGGCTGAAGGCTTCGCTGAATTCTTTGTTGAAGGCATCGCAGATGGCGCGGACATCTTCGGCGGAATGAAGCGAGAGACGGGGCGAAAGAGCGCGCTTCACATGGAATTGCCCGCCGTAGAGCATATCCAATTCGAGAACGTAGGCTGCTTTTTGCGGATCGAGGCCGTCGCCGAGGAGATCCTTGCGGGCTTGCTCTACGAGGCTTTCTACCGTGGCGTTGAAGGTGGCATATTCTTCGCTAAGTTTCTGGGTGCCGGGGGCCATAAGCGTTAGTTTTTTCGAGACTTCGTAGACGTGCATGATATCCATCGTGGACGAACCGAACGCGCAAAACACCGGCGAGAATGGAAACGTGACGGCTTTGCGGATGTCGCCTTTGAAGCCTTCGGCGTGTGTTGCGCCCGCGCCGCCGCCGACGAAGAGAATGAAATCTTCCGGGCTGTATCCGCGGAGATGAACTTCTTTCATGATGGCCGAGGCCATGTTGCCGTTCACGATTTTGCGGATGATCGACGCGGCTTCCTCGACTCCAACTCCCAGCGGCTTGGCAATTTTTTCGCGAATCGCTTGAATCGAGCGATTCTTGTCGAGGCGCATTCTCCCGCCGTAGTAATACTCGGGATTGATGTAGCCGAGGACTACGTCGGCGTCGGTGACGGTGGGATCGCTGCCGCCGAGGCTGAAACATGCGGGGCCGGGCATCGAGCCGGCGCTGCGTGGGCCGACTTGCACGCGATTCTGCAGCAGCTTATTCACTGAGGCGATCGAGCCGCCGCCCGCGCCGATCGAAAGCGTCTTGATCATGGTGATGCCGACCATCCAGCGATCGATGATCGGGCGGAAATCGTAGCTGCGAACGCTGTCTTTCACGACGAGACCGACGTCGAAGCTGGTGCCGCCCATGTCGGTCATCACGACATTTTGATATCCGAGCGATTGCGCAACGTGATGCGCGCCCATCAGGCCTGAGACTGGGCCGCTGTTGAAAGTGCGGCTGGCGGTGGTGCGAAAAACTTCGGCGATTCCACCGGAGCTTTGAATCATGAGCAGCGGCTTTTTGTAGCCGCGCTCGCGAAGCTTGTCCCACATGGCGGAAAGTTCGATCTGCATCGAGCGTTGGAGGTAGGCGTCGAGGATGGCTGCCATGGTGCGCTCGTATTCGCCGAGCTTTCCGACGACCTGACCCGCGAGAACCACCGGCAAATAGCCGATGTGGTATTCCTTGTATTCGTCGCGAATGATTTCCTTCACGCGGCGCTCATGGACGGGATTGAGAAAACCCCAAAGAAACGAGACGACGATGCCGCGGGCGCCGCGATTCACGAGATAGCGGACTTTTTCGCGGACATCATTTTCATCTACCGGACGGATGATGTTGCCGCGCGAGTCCACGCGCTCCTTTACGCCGACGATCATGTCGCGGGGAATCAGCGGCTCGGGCTTGTGCTGAATGGCGAGATTTCTACGCTCTTGCACGCGCGTGCCGTCGATCCATTGCGCGCCACGGCCGATCAGCACGACATCTTCGTGGCCTTCCGTGGTGATCAGCCCGAGTCGCGGGCCTTTGCGCTCGATCAGGCGATTCATCGCGATGGTCGTCGAATAGCGGATCATATCGATCGACGGCAGAAGTTCGTCCATCTTCTTGCCGACGGCGCTGGCGCCTTCTTCGATCACGCGCGAGAAGCAGACGGAGAGATCGTAGGGCGTTGTCGGGACCTTTTTGATCAGGGCTTTCCCCTCGAAATTCAGCACCAGATCGGTGAAGGTGCCGCCGACGTCGATATCAATCGAATTCATTCCGGGACCTCGAGCCGCTGTGCGCGAATAGTGAATTCACCGTTGCGCAGGCGCGCCTTGAGCTGATCGAGATCAATTTCGATGTCGCGAGTGATGGGATGGCCCGGAGGAAGATATTCGGTCTCGATCTGCGTGCCGCATCCGGGACAATAGAATTCAACGATGCGGACCCAGAGCGGATCGGGAGAAAAACTGAAGGCGCCGGTCACGATGGGCGGATGAATCTCGCGCGGATCGCGATCGTAAGCGAGGCAGCCTTTCTTGTAGTTTTCGCGCGCCGCGCCCAGTTCGCGGCCGCAACGATTGCACAGCCATTTCTCGAGATCGATATCCAGATCGAGATATTCCGTGACTCGGATTCGATTAGGATTGGTGGTCGCCATTGTCACCTCTCAGCTTATTTCTGCCCCGTTCGGGAATCTCCGCTTCTACTTCGAGCGAGTGAGCGTCGCATTTCCGAAGCCATCTACTTCCATTTCCCAGCCGCTTGGTACGACATACGTTGTGTTGGCGCCTTCGACTATGGCGCAGCCGGGAATGCGATTCCCTGGTTGCAGCAATTCCCAGCGAAAAATCTGCGCGTTCCCGTCGTCACTCCCCCACGAAACTTTATGCTCACCGGTCCAAGCGTGAGACGGATCGGATCCCGCTCGAGGGCGCTCGGTAAACTTCGGCTTCGGGATCGGCTTCTTTGCGCGGACCCGAATCAGTTCGAGAGAAACCCGGTCAGCATTGGCCGAAGCTCCGTCGCTGAGCGAGCCGGCAAGCGCGGACTGAAGTTTTGCTTCACTGCTGAAATCCGATTCCGAGCACGACAGCAGCATTGTTCGCCCATCGCGGGCCGCTTCAAATTCGAGCGCGTAGCGCAATCCTTCCGGACGAATTCCTTCGCCGAGCAGATCCTTGGCACATTCGGCTTTGATCTCTTCGAACGCGCGGCGAATTCGGTTCATCCCCGCGTCCGATATACCGGATTCTGAGAGCGGGCGCTCGTACACGTGGCAAATATCCGAGACAGACGATCCGAACGCGCTGAAAACCGGCCCCAGCGAGAATACGAGGACACGCTTGATGCCGGCGCTCGCGGCAACTCCGGCGCCAAACAGCCCGCCATTCCCGCCGTAAGCGAAGAGCGTGTGCGATGAGAAATCTGCGCCCAATTCCTTCTGCGCGTCGGCGATCATTTTCGCCACCGCCACGAACGCACGATCGATGATGAGTTTGCAGGCCGCATCCAGCGAAATGTGCAGAGGTTGCGCCACGAGTTCTTCGATCGTCTTGCGAGACAGGTCGAGATCGATCGGCTTCGACCCGCCGAGAAAATATTCCGGATCGATGAGTCCCGCGGCGACGAACGCATCGGTGAGCGTGGCCTGATCTCCACCGAGACCATAACAAGCGGGTCCGGGAAACGAGCCCATACTTTCGGGGCCGAGTTGAACGGACGCCGGTTGCGCGCCGGGTACCGGCTTAACGATGCTGCCCCCGCCGAGCGCGATCGAACGAAGAAACGGGAGAGAGACCTCGATGGGATTGCCGAATAGATCGGACGGCTTGCGGTAAATCGGCTCGCCGTTGCGAAGAACGCTGATTTTTGCGGTCGTGCCTCCCACGTCCATCGCGACCACGTCATT
>DAITPO010000075.1:0-16975 GCA_036833535.1 Candidatus Acidiferrales bacterium
GCGATGGATTCGATGCGGCGATCAGGGATGAACCAGAGCAACGCGATGAGCACGTAGACGGCGATGGCCAGCCACGGGCGGACGAAGGCCAGGGCGATGCCCACGATATAGAGCAGCAGCGAAATTTTTCCTTTCAGATCGCGGCCTATGGCGCGGGCCAGTTTGGAGGGCGCGCCCTCGACCGCGATGATAGAGCGCTGCAGCCACACGTAGGCAATTGCGGACATGGCCAGAACTACGCCGTAGCCCGCGGTGGGGATGGCGGCAAAATGCGTTTCGTCGATCCAGCGGATCACGAACGGAATTAGCGACATCCAGAATAAGAGAAAGAGATTGGCCCACAACACCGTGCCATTGATGCGCTCTGTGACGTGCAGCATGTGGTGATGGTTGTTCCAGAAGATGCCCACGTTGGCGAAACTCAGCGCGTAGGTGAGAAGGATTGGTACGCTGGCGGCCAAGGCTGCGAGGCCCGGGCCCGACGGAACTTTTATCTCCAGCACCATGATGGTGATGATGATGGCGATGACTCCATCGGTGAAAGCTTCGAGACGCTGCTTCCCCATCGCCGTCCTTTCCATTGCCGGCAAAAACTATTTGCCGTGGATTTCCACGACTAGAGCACGAATGGCACGATCCGCCGCGTGCGCCGCATGTATTCCTTATAGGGTTCACCTAGTTCCACGATGAGCGCCGACTCCTCCACATGAATGCGATACGCGTATCCAATACCCGCACACGCCAGCAGCGCGAAAAGTCCCGCCCAATTTCCGAACGCCAGGCCGAAACCAATGAGTGTGATCAATGCACCCGAGTAGGAAGGATGACGGATGAATCGATACGGCCCCGCTTCGATCACCGTTTGCCCCGCGTGCACCGCGACATCAAAGGTGAAGTAGCGGCCAAGCACGCGCATGGCGTAGTAGCGGAACGCGATGCCCAACCAAATTAGCGCAATTCCCGCGAAGAAAATTTCCGTGCGCATCCGCTCGATCGCGGCGCGCGGGAGAACATAACGGGAGGCAACATCCAGCCCGACTCCGACCCATATCATGGAGACAACGAAAAAGAACGAGCCGCGATCTCGCGCTCGCGCCGGATCGCTCGATTTCCGGGATCGGCCGGTGAAAATCTCAAAAAGCAGCCACGCCGCATAGCTGACGCCGAAGACCGCGTCGTGAACCGGATGAGTCGCAGATGGCACAGGTGGCACGCCGCTCCCCTTAAAATACCCGCGTCACAATACAGAATTACGTCCGTCAGCGCGAGAGGAACGCAGGCCCGGCGCCGAACGCCGGAAGCGACAACGAACGTGAGAGAGAACTGCGACGTTTTGTCAGGGCACTCCGCTGGTGTCTGCGGATAAAGTCAAAACGATGTCGTACCGAGCGAAGCGAAGAGCTTGTCCGAGTCCCTCGAGGGAATCTCAGCGTCCGATGTTTGCCACTCCTCGCGCCAACAAATCATGTCGGAACCGCACGGCTGCTCGGCGGATTGGCCATCCGTTCTCAACGCAATCGGCTTTTGCCCTTTCCGCGGACGATATCAACGAAGCCGCTTGGGAATTGAATTTCCTATTCCTAGGGAAGTTGTTGGGATACTCCCCTGCCACAATTTGACACACGCACCACTCTTGGTGTCTGTAACCAAATGAAATTAAGTGAGTTACTGAATTCTTCGAGAGTGTACCCTTTTGGTCTCTATGTTGCAATCTTCTGCGCACCCCGAGGCAATCGGCCTCACACAAGGAGATTTAGATGAACGTGAAGAAAGCAATTATCGTCGCGGTGTTGGGAATTGTTGCAATTCCAGCGGTTGCCAGCGCCAATGCGCGAAACAACGATGATCGTGAGTCTTCCTCCAAGAATCAAAACCAGGTGTTTGCGACTCAGATCGACGCTCAAGCTCAGAACCAGCTGGCTTCGACCGAGATTAATAGCCAGGAAGCTGCCGAGAACGCTGCGCATCACGTGGTAGCAGCGAAGACGCACCCGTTCTTCAAGTTCCTGTTCGGACGGTAGCTCGAATCGCGTGGATGCCTGAGCCTGAAGGGCGGCCCGCCCGGCCTTGGGTCTACGCTTGATGCGCCTCGGAATTCCACCTTACGAATTGGCCAGGCAGTTCGTTCACACTCCATCGCTTCGTTTCCGCAAACAGCACGTCTAGCCCGGATGGGTGAGTTTCTCCGGCGTCTCGACCTCGCCGTGCGCGGCATCCGCATCGACCCTGCTCAGAAATCTCTCGATGGTTGCGAACATCTCACTCGTGCGAATCGGTTTCGCAATGTAACCGTCCATGCCCGCCGAAAGGTAGCGGGCCTCATCGCCCGCAAGGGCGTGTGCGGTCATGGCGATGATTGGAGTGTGCCGGCCTGAAGGGCGTTCGAATTCGCGAATGCAAGCGGTAGCCTCGAGACCTCCCATCACCGGCATCTGGATATCCATCAGCACGAGATCGAAGTCCTCTTTCTCGAACGCCTCGACTGCCTGCCGGCCATCGCTCGCAACCGAAACAACATAGCCGCGTTTTTCGAGCAGACGCAGCGCCAGTGTTTGATTTACGGCGTTGTCTTCCGCCAAGAGGATGCGCGAACGATTCCGCGCCTCGCGCAAAGAGTGCCGCGTCACCAATGGTTCTTTCTTCGCGACCAATTCCAACTCGCGGCAGATCGCTTGCAGCAGCTCTCCCTGACGAATCGGCTTCACCAGGTAAGCGGAAATTCCGAGTTCCCGGCAACGGGCCGCGTCGCCCAAATGCCCGGCGGAGGTGAGCATCATGATGGTGGCGCCGACCAAGTCTGGATCCTTCTTGATGAGCTCCGCGAGCTTAAAGCCGTCCATCTCCGGCATCTGTCCATCGAGCAGGATCAGAGGAAACGGACGGCCGGTGCTTTTTGCGATTTCGAGCGCCTGCAGCGCGGCCCGGCCACCCTCGACGGCCGTGGGTTTCAGGCCCCAGCGATTTAGCATGCCGGTCAGCACGGTACGGTTGGTGAAGTTGTCGTCCACAATCAGCGCGTGCAGATCGCGCAACTGTTCGGGGTGAAGAGATTGCTTGCCCTCGCGAAGCGCAGAACGCAGAGGAGGAGCCTCCTGCACAGCCAGCCTTAGCGTGAAATGAAAAGCGCTGCCGTGGCCCGTCTGACTCTCCACCCAAATCGCGCCGCCCATGGACTTCACCAGTCTCGAGCAAATCGTCAGCCCCAATCCCGTGCCGCCGTACCTGCGTGCCATTGAGCCATCGGCTTGCGAGAATGGTTCAAAGATTATTTGTTGTTTGTCGGCGGGAATGCCGACGCCGGAATCCTTCACCACAAAATGCAAACAAGCGATGGAGGCGTCAAGTGATTCCTGCTGGACAGTAACAAAAACCTCGCCGTGCTCTGTGAACTTGATGGCATTGCCGACCAGATTGATAACAATCTGACGGATGCGGCCGGGATGCCGGTGAAGGCTTCCGGAACGTCCGATTGAACGTCGTAGATCAATTCCAAACCCTTCTGGCAAGCGCGAACGCCGAGCGCCTTCATGGTTTCGCCAAGGCTTTCGCGCAGGTCAAAGGGAATATGCTCGAGTTCGAGCCTTCCCGCTTCGATTCGGGAGAAATCCAAAACGTCGTTGATGATCGTGAGCAAAGACTCGCCCGACAGGCGAACGAGGCCGAGACTATCGCGCTGCTCGGGCGTAAGGTCGGTATCCAGAACCAACTCGGTCATACCGAGAATGCCGTTCATGGGCGTGCGAATCTCATGGCTCATAGTGGCCAGGAATTCGCTCTTGGCGCGATTCGCGGCTTCGGCCGCATCCTTGGCCTTGATCATTTCCGCTTCGGCTAGCTTTCGCTCGGTCATGTCGCGGACCGCGGCGAGCAGCACAGGCTTGCCGCTCAGTCTTAGCGCCGTGAGCCAAACTTCAGCGGGAAAAACCTCGCCGTTCTTGCGCCGGTGCATCCATTCGAAGCGTTGCTTGCCTGTGCGTAGCGTGGCGGCAATCTTCTGGTCGGCCGCCAGCCGCGAAGGCGTGCCGTCGGGTTGATTCGGGGGCGAGAAATCGGACGGGTGTAGTGCAATGAGCTCAGCCTGAGTTGAGAATCCAAACATCTGCAGCGCGGCCGCATTGCAATCCAGGTAGCCACTTTCGTTCATCAGCAAGTTTGCATCCGCCGATTCCTCGAACAGCGCGCGATGCCTGCTCTCGCTGTCCTGCAACCGCTTCTCGGATAGTTTGCGTTCGCTGATGTCGCGAATGGCGCTGGATACCAGCAGGCCTTCCTCAGTTTCGAGCGGGCTCAAGGTGATTTCCGCGGGGAATTCGCTCCCATCTTTGCGCAAGCCGAAGAATTCGAAACCTGAGCCCATGGGACGGTTTTTGGGCGCCGCGAAATAATGCGCTTGATGCTGGTCGTGCTTGCTCCGAAAGCGTTCCGGCAGAAGAGCCTCGATGGTGCGGTGCACCAATTCTTCTCGCGAATAACCGAATAATCTTTCAGCCTGAGAGTTTACGAGTACGATTTTCCCGTCGCGGTTCACGATAATCACGGCGTCCGGCGCGGACTCCAGGAGACCTTTGAACTTAAGCTCCCCGCGCCTGCTGAATTCGAGCGCCAGAGTTTGCGCGGTGAAGCGGCGATCAATCAGCGCGGTCAAGATCGTCAGCCCCAGAACCATAAACGTGACGATGATGATTCCGGCCACCCCCAGCGCCGAGATGCTCAGGGCATGGGACAAATCATCGCCGGCGGATGCCGACGGGAGGAACCTCGCTGCAGCCATGCCCGTGTAGTGCATGATGGGAATTGCAGCTCCCATCGCGACTGCGCTCAGGGACTTTCGCCAACTGCCCAATTTCGTATCTTCGCGGGAATGAAACGTCAGCCAGATGGCAACCAGAGAAATCACGACTGCCAGAACGATTGAAATAGATACGATCCCGCGGGAGTAGTCGCACATCGCTGGCAGGCGCATCGCCGCCATGCCGATATAGTGCATCCCCGCGATGCCCCCGCCCATGAAGACGCTGCCGGCCAGCGCGCGATAGAGGCCCATCTTTTCCCGGCTTACGACAAACAACGCGATCGCAGATGCGAAAATGGCCGCCACAAGCGAAACCAGCACGGTCGGCCAGTCATATTCCACCGCAACCGGCAGGCGAAAAGCGAGCATCCCTACGTAGTGCATAGACCAAATGCCAATTCCCATCGCCATGGCGCCGCCGCTGAGCCACACGCTGCGCGCCGTCCCTCGCGCTGATGTCACTCTTCCGGCCAGGTCCAGCGCAGCGTAGGAAGCCAGCACCGCGATGAGCACCGACAAGGCAACCAGGCGGTAATCGTAGGAGCCGTCCATTGCAAGAGCAGACGAAATCATAGCTCGGCCTTTCTGCAGTAACGGGAGCCCGCGACTCTCTTCAGGAGTCCGGGTTCGATCAAGCGACTCTTCGGGCGCCTATCCACACACAAATGGACAGTCTTTGACCCGAGGAGCAATTAGGAAGGGATTCCAGTTTGACTCAGCCATCCGCGAAGTCAAGGACGACGGTCGAACCGACACGCACTAGTTAACCAACCGGATGGGACGAGCAACGAGCATCGAATGGATGGCCCAGGCCGGATGGCTGGGTGTCCGGTTAGCGCGCTAGTCAGTCAATGGCTCCGAGAAAGTACCTTTCGCTCCGCTCACGAGGAGAATCTCAGCGGGAAAACTAATCCCACGGTCTGTGGAGTACTCGCGAATCGATTCGAGCGTTTGACGCTTCAGTTCCGTCATCCGCTCCGGGGGAAGCACGTTGATCTTTTCACGAAGCTTTTCAGACATCTCCAGGCGCAAGGCCCAAAAATCTTCCACCGACATTGGCGCGTCTATTGTGAATTGCACCAGACGCTCGGTCGGCGCCGTCACGCCCGCTTCCTTCAGAATCTCTAGCAGCCTGCCCGGAGCGGCATACCGGAAGGCATCCAGTGCATCCGGCGCAAGTGGCGGCGTATCGACATACTGGTCGACGACTCGCGACAGCGAATAGTGGAATGGATTTCTCGCGGCGAAATGCCAGACCGCCATCACCAGCTTTCGTCCCGGCTTGAGCACTCGCAACATCTCACGCACCGCGTCGAGCGGAGACGGAAAGAACATCACGCCGAATCTGCTGACCACGGCATCGAATGTATCGGCCGGGAACGGCAGATGGTCTGCAAAAGCGACGTCGAACTGTATATTTTTGAGCGCAAGGCGGCTTGCCTCTCGACGAGCCCCATCGATCATCCCCTGGATCGGATCAATTCCGAAGATTTTGCCCTGCGCGCCGACCAACGAGGCCATAGTCAACGCAGGTTCTCCGGGACCAGTAGCGATATCCAGAACCACGTTCCCACTGCCGATCTGCGCTTCCTCGACAAGCGCTTCAGTAACCGGCGCAAACATATGTCGAATAATTTCGCGGTGCTTCTCCCAGAACGGAGCAGAACCGGTCCATCGCTTGATTGCCTCTTGTTCGCGTTCCATGCGCGCGAGTATAGCTTTCCGGCGGCAATTATCACCACGTTTGCCTCAGGGATCGGGAGAGGATGTCTGGAAAGAGCAGTGTTTGTAAGCTAGATTTCATTCAGCACCGCGGACACCCGGATGCGCTCTGGATGTAGCGGGCACGGGAACAGCAGCCCCTGATCAATCCGAATACTGTGACTTTGCCCGCCAGCTCGCGCCCCTTATGGCGCCTCTCCGGCAAGCTTGTTTATCGGGCACGTGCCAAATTCCCGTCATAAATCGCATCTTCGGGTATTTAGCTAGCAGGATTCCAGCCCACTTTCTGCATCAACACGAGGAGACAATAATGAAAAAGATCAAATATTCCGCGATGGCTGTCACACTCGGTTTAATGCTGATGGGCATTGCGTTCGCCCAGGCGCCGGAAACCGATATTAGTCCCACCCGTCACCCAGACCTGGCGGAGGCGCAGCATCACGTCGTTCAGGCGTACGGAAAAATCGTCGAATCGCAAAAAGCAAATAAGGACCAGTTGGGTGGCCACGCGGAAAAAGCCATCCAACTCGTTGAACAACCCAACCATGAATTGAAAGAAGCCGCCGAGTACGCCGACCATTGCCACTGAGTTCTGGCTAGTCGCATAATTGGACATTGGGAACCACTTGCGCCGTTTGTGTGATTATTCGAGCAGTCGCTCAACTCTATCTGATTGGACGTACCGCCGCATAACCAGACACATCACGCAGGGGGCCGCGCCGGACGCGGATTTCCTTGACAACGCTCCCCTTTCGCTGCTATCCCTAGTCTGGACAGGGGACGGAGCCGTTAGTCGGAGCGGGACACGCGGCGGAAACACGAATGCCCAAAAACGACACGCAGCTTTTGCCCGGCACGCTCTTCCTGCTCATCCTCAAGTCGCTCGCGCGCGGACCTCTTCACGGCTATGGCATCGCCAAGCGCATCAAAAACGCCTCGGACAACGGTCTCGAGATCGAAGACGGCTCGCTCTATCCCGCCTTGAACCGCTTGCTCGTGAAAGGCTGGGTACAAGCGGAATGGGGCACATCGGAAAACAACCGCAAAGCCCGCTTTTACCGGCTTACGCCCGAAGGCCGCAAACAACTGCTCTCCGAAGCCAGGGATTTCGAGAAGCTGGTGAAGAGTATTCAGCTCGTCATGCGCACAGTTTGAGGACCGCGCCATGCCCACATTCCGCGAATTCCTGAGACGCCTGCAATTTTTCCGCCGCCGCGCCCAGTTCGATCGCGAGATGCACGACGAACTCCAGTTCCACATCGAAGAGCGCGCCGCCGATTTCGAAGACCAAGGCCTCGCGAAAGACGAAGCCCTGCGCCGCGCTCGCGCCGAATTCGGCTCAGTGCAACTGGCACGCGAAGATTCTCGCGAGGCCTGGCAATTTCAGTGGCTCGAACATTTGCTCATGGACTTGCGCGTCGGCTTGCGCATGCTCTGGCGCAGCCCCGGTTTTTCTATCCTCGCCATTCTCTGTCTCACCCTCGGCATCGGCGCCAACGCCGCGCTCTTTAGCTGGGTCGAAGGCATCCTCTTCCGCCCTTACCCGGCGGTCGCTCATCAAGAGCGCTTGATGGCGCTCTCGGGAATCTCGCGCGGCGAAACCGGAATCACGTTGCTCTCTTGGCCCGACTACCTCGATCTACAAAGGAACAGCACGCTGTTCGATACGTTTTTCGTCAGCAAAATCACCGGCACCACGCTCAGCATCGGGGAGCGCGCCGAACGAACTTTGGGCAGCATAGTTTCCGCCAATTATTTTGATGCCATCGGCGTGCGACCCATCCTCGGCCGCGGATTTTTGCCCGGCGAAGATGCCGGCAGCAGCGCGCATCCCGTAACAGTGATCAGCTACCAGCTCTGGCAGGGCCGCTTCAAAGGCGATCCGCAAATCATCGGCAAAACGCAGCGCCTCAATGGCGTAACGCACACCATCGTCGGCGTCGCCCCGCAAGAGTTCTACGGAACGTTCGTGGGCTGGGCCATGCAGTTCTGGGTGCCCGCCTCCATGGAAGAAATCTTCGAGAGCGGCGGATACAAACTAGAAGATCGCAATGCGCGCTGGATCGAATCCTATGCGCGTCTGAAGCCGGGCATCACTCCGCAGCAGGCCCAACAAGAAATCTCCGCGCTAGCCGCCCGCCTCGAGCACGATTATCCGCTGACGAACCGCGGACGCACCGTCCGCCTCTGGCCGCTCTGGGAAACGCCGTTCAACAACGCCGGCACGCTGCTGCCGACTCTGGGAATCATGCTAGCCGTCGTAGTCTGCGTGCTGTTAATCGCCTGCGCCAACGTCGGCAACCTGCTGCTCGTTCGTTCCTTCGCCAGGCGCCATGAGATGAGCGTCCGCGCCGCTTTGGGAGCAGGACGCGGGCGATTGCTGAAACAGTTGCTCACCGAAGGATTGCTCTTGTCCCTACTCGGCGCGATCGGCGGGCTGCTAGTCGCGCATTGGTGCCGCCACGCCCTCGTTCTGCTTTTTCCGGCACGCGGCGGTGTCTCGATGTACTTGCCCGGAGATCTCGATTGGCGCGTGCTGGCCCTCACCTCAGCCGTCTGCCTTCTCGCGACGCTGGTGCTCGGCGTGGTTCCGGCAATCCAAACCAGCAAGCTGGACTTGGCCGCAGCCATCAAAACAGAAATGGGAGGCGTAGTTGGCGGCCACGGAAAATCCTGGGCGCGCTCCAGCCTGGTCGTCGTGCAAGTATCCCTGAGTTTCGTTCTGCTGGTGGGAGCGGGCCTGGTAATAAAAAGTCTCGATAAAATCCGCAGCACCAGCCCCGGCTTCACCACACATCGAGTGCTGACCACCGCCGTAGATCTGGTCTCCGCAGGCTACAACATTCAGCAAGCCAAAACATTTCAAGACGAATTGCTCGACCGCGTTCTCGCGCTTCCCGGCGTCGAGTCCGCCGCCTTCGCGCGCCTCGCGCCGCTAAGCTACGGCAGTTATTCTTCCAGCCCCATCGCAGTTGACGCCTACAACGTCCCTCCGGAAGAAGAACCCACAGTCGAGTACAACGAAGTCGGCCCCGGCTATCTCGCGACCATGGGCATTCCGCTAGTCTCCGGCCGCGAATTCACCCGTGCCGACGACGAATCCGCCACCCTCGTCGCCATCGTCAACGAAACCATGGCCGCGCAGTTCTGGAAGGGCAACAACCCAATCGGCGAGCGCCTGCAAGTCAAAGGACGCTGGAGGACCGTCGTAGGCGTCGCCAAAAACTCCAAATATCAAAGCATGCGCGAGCTACCAAAACCGTTCTTCTACGTTCCCGGCCGGCAGAATTTTGCCATCGGCGCAAGCCTGATTATCCGCACGCCGCTCGCGCCGCAAGAAATTGCCATCACGCTCGGCCGCGAGATTCACGCGCTCGACGCCAATCTGGCGCTCTACGAAGTCATCACGCTGCAAGAGCAAGTGGACCGCTCGACATCGGCGCAAAAAGCTGCCGTAACGCTGCTCGGCGTCCTCGGCGCTCTGGCCTTGCTCCTCGCGGCCGTTGGCCTCTACGGCGTGATGTCTTACGCCGTCTCGCAAAGCACCCGCGAACTCGGTTTGCGCATGGCCCTCGGCGCCCGCGCATCCGATCTCGTGCGGCTGGTAATCTCGAAGGGTCTAGCGTTGACGCTCGGAGGTGTAGTATTAGGCGCAGCCGCAGCTCTGGGATTGACGCGCCTACTCGGCAATTATCTGTATCGCGTAAGCCCGCGCGACCCGCTAGCATTCGCCTTCGCGTTTGTCGTAATGCTGCTCGCCACGCTCGCCGCCTGCTTCCTCCCTGCCTGGCGCGCAACCCGCACAGATCCGATGCGCGCGCTGCGCCAGGAATGAATCGCCGCTTTCCCAACTTTCGATAACTCGGATTATCGAACATCCGAAGCCACTCGTCCGGTTTGCGCGTTTATCAAAACTTAGGCCATTACTTCCGAGTCGCCACCACCCTGAAGCAAATCGAACAGAGAATGATTCGCGGCCTGTTGAAAGGATTAGGACAGCGCGCGCAAGTTCTTCCGGAGGCGGTCGGGCTCGCCGTCATGAAGGAGGCCTTCGATTTCGAGATGCGTGCGCTGCCAGACTGGAACGGCGCGGACAAGCAAGCTTCGCCCTTTTGCCGTTAGCCCCAAGAGACGGCTGCGTCGGTCCTTCGCGTCAGCTGCGACCTTGACCAGACCGCGCCGCTGCAACGGCTTGAGAGCGGCTGTGAGCGTGGTCCGATCCATCGCGAGCACGGACGCAACTGCCGCCATACCTGGTGGTTCCGGCCGGTTCAGGGACATCATTAGCGAGAATTGCCCATTCGTCAGGCCAAGTGGGCGCAGAACATCATCAAAGCGCCGCGCCAGCGCTCTTGCAGCTCGCTGAACATGCAGACAGAGGCAAGAGTCGCGGACCTGAAGGGTGGTCTCAAATGAAGGCTTTGTAAGCATTGACATAGCTAGATTATATTGATATCAACGTATCTTGCCAAGCGGCCAGGAAGAAAAAAGCTGGCCGCACCGCTTCGCATCACAAGGAGAATCCGATGTCCCGGGAGAAATCAATTAAGCGAGATTTAGTCAGGACAATCGCATTGCCAGTCATCGTGTTGGCCGTCGTGTTGAGCGCCGCGTGGCCGGTGCAAGCCCAGGACACCAAAGCACCGTACCCTAGCATGGCGCCGCTTGAGCAATACCTGATGAATCGGGATGCCGAGATAGCCCTGGCGCGGAGCGCGGCTCCGGAATCCATCGCACGCGATGCCGGAGTTATGGTGCTCGGAAAGCACGGTTACGAAACCGCAGTCAAAGGTACGAACAGTTTCGTATGTATCGTGGAACGAGGGTGGGCCTCCGGAATCGACTCTCCTGACTTCTGGAATCCCAAGCTGCGTGGTCCGATCTGCCTCAACGGGCCAGCAGTACGAACCTACCTTCCACTCGCAATCAAGAAAACCGAGTTGGTGCTAGCGGGACAATCGAGAGTTCAAATGTTTGACAGTCTCAAAGCCGCTTTCGATAAGAAGGAATTGCCCGCTCTGGAACCCGGCGCGATGTCCTACATGCTGTCGAAGGATGCGAACTTGGGTGATGGGAACGGGCACTGGCGTCCGCACTTGATGTTTTTCGTTCCGCAAACCGACGCTCAAACTTGGGGCGCAAATCTGCCAAGCTCCCCGATTCTGGCATCTGAAGACGCTCAGGACCGGCTGACCATATTTATGATTCCGGTGGCCAAGTGGTCGGACGGGACGGCTGATCTCGCGGATGCTCACTGAGGTTCGATCTCGCTGAATCCCGGACTTGTGGTAGATAGTCGGAAGCTTTAATGACGGAGAATTGGCTGCCACGGCAACTAAGAAGGCGAGATGATGACAAGTGTCAACGCGGCGCTCGGCCGCTATTCATAAACCCCTCTCACTCCACTTGGACGAAAATCGTGGGCTGATCAGAGGGTTACGCGAACAATCAAGAACGAGGCTTCCGCGACGCTTCAAGATCGAGTGGCTGCTTCACGCTCCAGCGCTGTGGCGTGACACTTCTGCGTGAGCGAGTTTGAATACAAATGACCGTATCAACGCCTCGCTCAAACCTCGGCCGTCATGTGTTCGGAGTGGCGGCTTTGGCCTCTGGCCTGATCACCCTGGTCTGGCACGACTACAACGACTTTCATCAACTGCGTCACATTGTCTACGCTGCCGCTGCTGCCCAGATCTTCGGCGGCGCTGCGCTTCAGTTCCATCGCACCGCGAAAACGGGCGCACTCGTCCTTGGTGCAGTTTATCTTTTCTTCGCGTCACTGTGCGTGCCTGAAATCGTCGCCTCTCCGCAGATCTACAATAGCTGGGGCAACTTCTTCGAGCAGTTCTCTCTCTTGACCGGAGCGGCGATCGTTTATGCGCGCTTGTCATCGGCATGGTCGCGGGAAACGATTAATCGCATCGGCCGAATTCTTCTGGGCATCTGTGCTGCTTCCTTTACTCTTGAACAGGCATTTTATCTTGAGGCTACGGCCCAGCTTGTTCCCAAGTGGCTTCCGCCAAGTCAGATGTTTTGGGCGATCGCGACGACTGTATTTTTCGCACTCGCGGCTGTGACTCTTCTTGCCAATCGACTGGCGCTTCTCGCGGCTCGCCTACTAACAATGATGCTCGTTATCTTTGGACTGATCGTGTGGGTGCCGTTGGTTCTTTCGGATCTCCAAAGTCATACGAATTGGAGCGAAAACGCAGAGACCTTCGCGATTGCCGGAGCAGCATGGATTCTCGCTGATATCCTCGGCGAGAATAGTCTTAATGAGCACCGCCCGCGCTGAAGTGAGGTGTGCGCGGGTGGCGCACATTTTCCGAAGTCTTGCAGTGTCGGTGCCCCATCCTTCCCCGTTTTGTTGCATGGGAAGGGTAGGGTCTTCGGCCACGCCTTTGACTTTGCCGCGCGTTCTATCCCGCTGGTCTCCCCCGCTTCCCTACAGCTCCTCTCCGAGTGCCTCATGCGCCGGATTTGCCGGCGGGATTTCGTGGTAGGGGCCGGGGTTCACCACCGTCCCGGTTTTGCCTTGAGTTTTTCCGGCATCCCGGAGCGAGATTCGGCGGTGGTAGGATGCTGCTCGCATGAGATCGCCTGCCACTGCGGATAAGTCTTTGAGCGTCCGTTCTCTCCAGCAGCCACGCGCTCGAGCCCTGGTAATCCCACGCGAGCACGGCGCTTGGGGTTTGCTGCTCGTCCCACTATTTTCCGGCGCGGCAGTCGGAATGGCATCGACGGAGCGCGCATGGCCGCTGATTCTGTTCACGGTAGCCGCGCTTGCCTTATTCTGGCTTCGCACGCCCGTCGAAAGTCTGCTGGGCACAACTCCCCTCAGCGCGCACACATCCGCAGAGCGTCGCACTTCGCTCCTGGTGTCCATTGGACTGGGCGCAGTTTCGGCCGGTTGTTTGGCAGCGTTGTTCTGGCATGGACGAAACCACGGTCTGCTGCTTCTTGGCGGATTCGCAGCGCTCGCATTCATTGCTCAGACGCTGCTGATAAAACTAAACCGCAACCTGCGCATGACGGCGCAAATGCTGGGAGCAATCGGTCTCACGTGTACCGCGCCGGCCGCCTATTACGTAGCCACCGGACGCCTGGATGCTCGCGCATGGGTGTTGTGGTCCGCCAACTGGATCTTCGCGGGCGACCAGATTCATTTCGTGCAACTGCGTCTCCATGCGGCCCGCGCCGCAACTCTCGGCGAAAAGCTCCGCCGGGGACGAGGATTTCTTCTAGGCCAAATACTACTGCTCCCCGTTCTGGGTGCCGCCGCTCACTGGCGGTTGATGCCAGCTCTAGTAATGCTCGCTTTCATTCCTGTCCTGACCCGCGGGTTTTATTGGTTTTTCGCTGGACAGAAGCCATTGCAAGTGAATAGTCTAGGCTGGTCAGAGATGAGGCAGGGCGTCTTATTCGGAATTCTGCTCGCCGCTGCCATGGTTCTGTCATGAGCTCACGCAAAGCCGTTTCTCGCGCGCCCTCCAGTTCTAAATGGGAGAGGAGTGTGGCACGCCGTTTTCCCTGCCATTTTTTTTCCGATCGAAATAATGTTTGTGCAGCGACGAATAACACCACCGCCATCGTCAACCGCGCAGCGTCAGTGACTCCGTGGATTTCGGGGCACCCGAAACCGCAAACCCTCGGAAAAGCCGCGCCACTCGCGGCACGCGACGGAATAAGCGCGCAGCAACTCGCCGGCCCCGTTCTGAATTCGGCGGGTAGAATTACCTCCCCGAGTTCTGCTTGGGAAACCAAGCAAAGAACGCAAGTTCACACCAATCGCTTCGGCGCCGGGCAGCATCTCATTACGCAGGCAGGCTATCTTTAGAGACCATACTGGGGGGTAAGGCGCGCGTATCGCGCGGCTTGGGAGCTTGCGACATGAATGAGAAACAGGCGAAGCTTGGGCGCTTTGCTGTAGCTACTTTGGCGATTCTGGCCGTGGCCGTCGGACTCTCGGGGCGCGCATCGGATCACGTCAGAATTTCCCTGGTAACCGACTGGACCCACCGGCACGTCGTCTTCTCCACGCCGCAGACTTTCGAGCAAGCCCTCCGCGTGCAGCGTGATCCCCGCTATGTGCAGCAATGGGTGCGGCGGCACGTGCATCCATCTTTGCCCGGCGGAGCGCCTGCGAACGATGCGACGGCGGCCGGGCCTCAGGCGTTTGCGGGCGGCGGAATCAGTGGCGACGTCCAGAAGGGATCCCGCGGTGATTGGAGCGTTTCTCTCGGTGCGGGCGCTTCGATGAACGCCAATGCCTTTCCCGCAAAGTTCTCGTTCGATGTGAACAGCGCCAGCTGTAGCTCAGACTATGTCGTGTTCACAACCAAGCTGGCCGGCGCGGCGGCGCTGAGTATCGTGGGATTTAACAATCTTTATGCCGGTACGGGCGGCGCATGCACAGGCCCGACCGTAATGTTTGCATATCACACGAGGACGAATGGCGGCACGACCTCGACGTCGCCCGTCCTTTCCTTCGATGGCACGCAGATCGCCTATGTCGAGGGCGGGGGCGGAACGGCCGCGCTGCATATTTTGCGGCCGGTCTCGGGCCAAGGCACAATTGCAGGGCCAGCGGCGGTAGGAACGGCGTCAGTAACGGGTGCGGCGTACGCGACTTGTAAAGCTGGGGCCGGGTCCTGCTTGCTCAGTTTGACATTCAGTGGTGCTCGTGAAGATACCGGCTCCGCACCGTTCGTGGACTACGATACGGATACTCTATACGTGGGAGACAACATCGGACGTATGCACAAGTTTACCGGCGTCTTCCAGGGAACGCCCGCAGAAGTGACTTCGGCCGGATGGCCCATTGCCCTATTCGCGGCCGGCGTCGCCATGACGAGTCCGGTGTACGACTCTTCGTCGAATAACATCTACGCGGGTGGTTCCAACGGACGCCTGAGGTTCGTGCGAGAAACCGGCAGCACCGTCGGGACTTGCGTTTCCGGGGTGCCACCTTGTGTCGGGGCCAAGCTCATCAACACCGGCAGCAGCACTGTCCCGATCAACGACGGGCCGATTGTGGATTCGACGAATAACACAGTTTTCGTATTCGTAGGCACGAACGGAGACGCAATCCCTCGCGCCGGCGTTTTTCAGGCGCCCACGACGCTGGCCGGTGAAGTCGAGGCGTTCGTTGGACCTACAGCCCACAATCCTCTTTATTCCGGCACATTCGATAACAACTATCTCGAAGGAGCGAATCCGAGTCTCGGGTTCCTCTACGTCTGTGGCGTAGGAAACAGCTCCGGTACTGCAAACGGCGCCGTGCTCTATCGCATCGGATTCAACAATGCTGGAACCATGAAAAACTCGACCGACGGGAACGCCTTGGACCTATCGGCCAATCTCACGAATCCGACGTGCTCTCCGGGCACGGAGATCTTCAACTCAAATAACTCGACCGACCTGATGTTCTTCAGCGTCCAGAACAATGGTGCTCCAGCATCTTGCGGCGGGGGCGGTTGCGTTATGTCGTTCAACGTCACTTCCGGCTTTCCATCAGGAATTGCCGTCGCAGCGCCCGCAACGGGTGGGACTAGCGGAATTGTGATCGACAATACCGTTCCGAGCGGAACCACCGGGCAGGCTTCCAGCATCTACTACATAACGCTCGCGAATCAGGCGTGTGGCATAGGCTCTCCGCCCAACGGAGGCTGCGCCGTTAAGTTGACGCAGGCGAATTTGAATTGATTTGGATTTGCGCGGCGGCAAAGGCGCGCGGTGAAACTCCACGATCTGGGTTGGGCTGATATGACAAAACGTGGTCCATTGCAAAACGACACGCAGGAAGCCGGCGCCGAAAAGGTGCGCGGCAAGCGGCCTTACAAGAAGCCCGAGGTCCGCCACGAACGCGTCTTCGAGACCATGGCGCTCGCCTGCGGCAAACAACGCGCCACCCAGGCGCAGTGCCGCCTCAATCGCAAGCGGTCATAACCCAGCTCAGCCACAATCCAAACGCACCGGGCTGCGAACTCACTGGTGCTCCGACACCCATTCAAGCGATGGGTCTGTCCTCTGGTAAAACTCCGGAATCGCCTTCGGCCACGCCTTTAACGCTTCGACGCCTCGCTTGGGCGGTCCCTTGTCGCCTCACGACGCCTCTGTGTTTACTTGCATTGCGCCTATAATCGAGGGTAGTCATCAGCGGGAGACTCGAAATGAGCGTGAAGAGCCGGAATGTAGGCCTGACATTAGCAATCGTCGCGCTCGTCTTGATCATGGGCCGCTGTGGCGGGTCGTCGCCTTCAGTGACCACTCCGCCCGTGGCGCCGAGCATCACCACGCAGCCGGCGAGCATGACGGTAACGGCGGGCCAGACCGCCAGTTTCTCCGTCACGGCTGCGGGCACATCGCCCTTGAGCTATCAGTGGCAGAGGAATGGCGCGAACATAAGCGGCGCCACATCGTCAAGCTACACAACTCCGGCAACCAAGACGTCCGACAACG
>DAITPO010000076.1:0-11325 GCA_036833535.1 Candidatus Acidiferrales bacterium
AGCGCAGTGCCACTTTGTCCAGTTCCGACTGGGTGTAACCGGACATCTCTAACAATGTCGGCCCTGTCAAACACTTTTTGAGCAGACTTATCCACTCACTTAAAAGAGTTTTTTCTTCCGCTTCCTGGGAGTTTTTCTTCTCGGCCTTGACGACTTCAGCTCGCTCGTAATCTAGCGGTCGGCTTCAGTCCGACCCATACATCTCTTCGATCGTAAACTTCAGACCATGATTAGTTATTCGAACTCCCTCCCGCGAGGGAGCGGGATGCCCATTCAAGTGCACGGCGTTCTAGTTCACGCCATGTCCGGTACCGAGCTGTCCCGCGTGCGAACCGAATTCCGGCTCCGTCCTCCCGAGCCTATCAACAAAAGCTCACTCGAGTCGAGGGGGCCGACATTGTTATGCAATCAAGTGACATTCGCCACGCCGGGAGTAATTCAGACGCCGCAGGGCGTAGGCTCCTACGATCTGGCGTCGCTGCTGACGCACGAACTGGGCCACTACTTCGGCCTCGATCATTCCGCGGTGCGCCGTGCAATCATGTTTCCCTTCGCGCCGCCGCCGGGAACCATGATCGGCACGCTGCCGACGGCCGCGGCGCCCGATAGCCAACTTGCCGACGATGATCGCACCGGTCTGCGCGTGCTCTATCCGAATCCTGCAGAGACGCTTTACCTCGGAACGATTCGCGGGCGGGTGATTCCCGCGAATCCGTTCGCGCTGGCGATTTTCCCGCCGACGGCGCCGGGGCAGAACGTCACTGGAATTTTCGGGACGCAAGTCGTGGCGCTCGATGCGGACACGGGAGCAACAGTAGCGGCGACGTTCGGCGAGTGGAGCTGCGACAATGCAAATCCCGCGGTGGCCTTCGACGGTTCCTACCGCATCGACCGCTTGCCGGTGGGGCGCAACTACATCGTCTACGCCGAGCCGCTCGATGGCCTGGCGACCGGGCAGAGTTTCTATGAAGCCTCGAACGGCTTGTGCGATGCGTCGCAAGCGAATTCGTGCACGCCGCCCGCGGTGAATACGAATTTCACCGCGCGCATCAAGCCGCAATAAATGAAAGCGGCTCCCGGGATGCGCGGGAGCCGCGGTGATCGAGCTGTGAACGTAGCGTGCGTTTACTGCGTCGGGCTCACGTCCTGCGTGAAGCCGATGTTGTTCACGTCGCGCAGCATGGGCGTTCGCGGCGGCAGCAACGCCGGAGTCAGGAACTCCGTATCGAAGCTGTAACCGCGGGTCGGCGGGCCATATACGGTATTGCAGCACTTGAACACGCCCATGGCCTGCTGGCTGTAGAAGAAGCTGACGAGCGAGCCCTTGTAATAAAGCGTCCCGCCCCAGGATTCCAGATAGCGCAGGTAGTTGTGCACGCCGCCGTCGGTGCCATAGTCCTGATTCGTTCCGGCGACTTGCACGAACTGAATGCCCTTGCCGGCCGCGATAGCCGTGCGGTACGTGGTCGTATTGCCCGGGCGGCCGCCGCTCGGATTGTAGGGATAGGCGAACGAGTTCACGTCGTTCCAGTTGTTGGATAGCAGCGTAACGGAATCGGCCACCACGGAGGCGGGCGCGTTTCCGGCGGTGACCATGGCGCTGGTGCCGCAGCTCGCCGGCTGGCAATTGTAGTCGGCCTGGATGTACACCGGATTTTCGGAAGCAACGGTGAGACCGCAGGGTACGCCGTCACAGGTGCCGATCGAGATCGTGCCGCCGTTCACCAGCTTCAGCGCGTGGCGGAAGAAGAGCGGCGGATTTTCGCGTGCCTCGACGCCCTGGTCATATTCTGCACCGGGCCAATTCGTGCCCAGCGCCGTGCACGTCGCGTCCGCAGTATTCGCCACAAGGACGCCTGCCGGAAAGAGCTTATTGCTGGCGTTCAAGCTGATGCCTGTTCCCGTGTTGTCGACCAGTTGGTTGGGAGTTTTAGCGTAGTTGACCAGAGCGCCAGTGCCGGCATAATCCTCGCCCGATTCGAAATTGCCGTCCGGGCAGCCGTTGCCGGCGTCATTGGAGTTGACGTTGTCGTTGTACCCGTACGCTCCCGTCTTGCGCGCCAAGGTTGGGTCGATCACTTCACCGCGACGGTCGGAGAAATAGACAGCGTAACCGGTGATGTTTTCGGCCTTATTGCCGTTTGCTCCGATGGTGCCCTTGAACCACTTCGTCAAATTATTGACATCCAGCTCGATGTAGTTCATCACGCCGGCGGCCGTGAGCGCGCCGTTGGGATTAAGGGCGACGCTTGGATTCGGCGGCGCCTGATCGCGTATGACGCCTTCGCGCGTGTCGTAAAGCACGTTGGGCCAGTAGTCGTACGCATGGTAGTTGGCCGCGCCGTACACGATCGCCGTGCCGCAGCCACCAACGACGCTCGGGGTGTACACGCTCGTTGGGTTATCGCGCAAACGCGCCAGCCGGATGACGGCGTTGAGGCTCGGATCCGCGCACCCGGACGGTCCGATCGCGACCGGTCCGCCAGTACTCGATGCCAAGGGGAATAGCGAAAGTGTACTCACTGAGCTCTGATGGATTTTCCCTGCGGCCGCGCCAAGATTGGCCGCCGCGATCGGGTTGAGGTTGCGGCCGATAAAGCCGAGGTTGAGAATTTCCTGAGTGACGTCCTGGCACGCACCGGCTGCCGTGTGAATGTTGATCAGAATATATCCGGTGATGATCGGATTGTGCGCCTTGATCCAGTAACCATCCGTGGCGCTGTAAGCTGCACCAGCCGCGCCGGAAGTCGGCAACGGGAGTTTGCCCTCCGGGCCGCCTGTATACCAGCCCGGGGGCGCGGTAAACGTCGGAGCGCCTGCCTCAAACGCGAGCGAGGTCAGGTCCACGGGCGCACCGCAAGTGCCGGGTGTGCCGAGGAGAAGGGCCGATGAGTCATCGAGCAGAATATTGACGCTCGAAAGCGTGAAGTAGCGCTCCGCGGTGAGCTGCGCGTTTTCAGCCGTAACCGGGCGGCGAACCAGCTCGATGGGAGTGCCGCCGACGCCCGGCGTGGCGATAGAAAGAGACAGCGGTGCGACGCCCGTGGTGCCGCCGCGAATATTTCCGGCATATTGCCCGGCATTCGTTCCCGTCGAAAGTGTGTACCAGTTCCCATTGACCGGAGCAGTCGCCACGTTGGCGATCGATACGCTGCCGTTCACCGATCCTTGAACCAACTGGAGGCAGCTCGCCTCGGGGACCGTGGCGATCATAATAGCGCCGGGATATGGATTGCCGCCCGGATTATTCGGCAAGGTGCTCGTCCAGCCCGTTGAGCAAGTGTCGGTCTGCGGGGTTTGTGTTCCAGCGAGCCAAAACGTGGGATAGCCGTTCGACAAGTTGTTGACCACCACTTGTCCGACCGCGGTCACTTTGTCGGCCAGAGTCAGCGTGTTTCCGCTGGCCAGCCAGAGATTGCCATTGGTGTGCACGCGGCCGCCGAAATTGAATACCGGGCCGGGGAAGTAGCTCAAGTCCACCTGCGAATAAATTCCGAACTGGAAGACGGGAATGCCGACGGTCTGCACCGTGCGAACGAGCCGCGCTTCGGAACCATCCGCGAGATCGGCCTGAACCGTCAGCGTGAACGGCGTGAGCAATCCCTGCAGGCCGGCGTACGCGCCGGAAAGAATCGTATGATTCGTGGCCAGCGGGTTCCCGCCATTGTTCGGGTCCGGGATATAAGAAATTTGGTAGCTCGTCGGCGTGCCAGTGTAAGACACGCCGGGAATCACGGGCGCCTTGCCCATCACGGTATTGATGTCAGCAACGCTGAGAGCGTTGGTCGCGCCGTATTGCGTGCCGAGGTCGGCGGTCATTTTTTCCATGCCGGCTTCGGCCGCATAGAACGCCGCCTGGCGGTTGGCGTTGTTGCCGCCCAGCCGCTGGTTGGTCATCACCATCCAAGAAAGCCCGATGATGATCGAAGAGACCAGCAGCATCACAAGCAGTGCCGTGACCAGCGCCATTCCCTTTTCCCGAGTGGTATTCACGAACGTCCTCCTTGCAGGACACCTGCGGAATTTCCCAAGAGATTCGAGCTAGTTGTACCGGTTCACGAAGGAAAGACTGCGCACGCAGACCTTCGTGATCATGTTGTCGCGGAAGAATTGGTTGGTCACGCTGTAGGCGGTGTCAGAGCGGCCGCCGACGAACAGGTTCACATTGCGAATCTGCGCGGGCGTGTCCAGACCCAGAGGCTGCTTGGCGTTGCCCGGCCCGGCCGGATTATAGAGCGCCGCGTTGTTGGGCTGCGTGATCCCGTAACTGATTTGCAGGTCTTCGATCCCCTGCGCCACAGGCTGCGGGGCGTTGAAATTGATCTGCCGCACCAATTGCGGATCAGCCGGATTCGTTACGTTGTCGACGTAGTAGGTCACCATCTTGACGCGCGCCGCCGTGGTCGGAGGGTAAGGACCGCCCGGGCTGGCAATACCGTTCTGCAGTTGCTTTAACGTTCCGGCCGTGGCCTTGCCGAGCATGGCGTTGAAGTTGAACGCGTCTCCGGTAGCGAACGATACAACCTGGCCCGCAACCGACGTGACCGTCTGAATGGCATAATTTTGTCCATTGAAGAACATGATCAGATCGCCCGCACGGACGCCGTTATTGCCGGTGATGTTCACGCAATTCGCGTCAAACGTTGTGGTGCTCCCGTCGGCCGCGATCGAACCGTTGCAGGCCTGCGGGTTTTGCGCGTTCGCGACTTGATAGACCGGATACTGGCTCATCTGGTGGTTGTTGGCGTCTACCAGCGAGTTGTCCACGTACATCATGGTGATGAAATCGGTGACGGTTCCATTGACCGTGAGTCCCGGGGTGGGCGTGCCGCCGACACCCGGAACGATGTCTGTGATCGTTGAAGAGACCGCGGTGCCGGGGAAGTTGTATGCCTTGCCGGTCGGCGAGGGCCGGGCGATGGCCTTCGCGGTGCCACCCTGCGGATAGCTGATGCCGGTAGTCGGTAGGCCCTCGGCCGCTTGGATCAGGTCGCGCTGCATATTGTTCATCGAGGCGCGCAGATTCTGCTGCAGATCGGCCATGTCGGTAACGCCTTCATAGGCATGCTGCGCGTCCACCAGCATCTTCAGCGATACGCCCACGACGGTCACCAGGATGGAGACCGAGACCATCAATTCCAGCAGCGAGAATCCGGCCTTGCGCCTCATCGTTGTCCTCTCCCTCTGCGTCATCTTCACGGTTTAAAATCCCTCGTCCCTGGGCATCGCTGGAATCGCTCTGGCGTATCGTTCTAGGAGAATTGCGAGATATAACTGGTCAACGTGTACGAGCGATTGAACGAGCCCGTCGTGTACGTCACGGTCACTGTGATCATGCGGACGTTGTTCACTCCGACTATCGGAGTGATCACGATCGTGCGCTTCATGTTGTAGTACACCGAAAGCTGAATCTGGATGTCGTCGGCGGTGCCCAGAATTCCATCGGGGCCCGGCTTGATGATCGTGTCCGGTGAATTCACGAGGTCGTCCGCGGTATCCACAACGCCGTCGGGTCCGGGATCAACGAGATTTGCCGGCCCATCGAGGAAGATTCCGCCTTGGGAGACGTTCTGAATCTGCGAAAACGTAATGGCCTGGGTGTCGCGCGCGGTGAAGATGCTCTCAATAGCTTCGGAAGCTTTCTGTTGGGCGATGAAATCCGCCTGCGACGAGTTCATGTAGGCGATGCTGCTGGCCAGCATAGCGGCGAGAGCCACGAGGCCGATGCCGAGCACCGCGAGCGCCACCATGGTCTCGACGAGAGTGAAGCCTTTCTGGTTTACGCGCTGCCTCGTTTTCTGCATGAATGTCTCCTCCGCCCGCTTTTTCATTAGCGCGTCTCAAACCAGTTGGTGCCGGCGCCGTTGACGTGGTAGCTGCGGATGCGGCCGGTGGGGCCAAGGACGGTCACGGCGCGCGCCGTCGAAACCAGGTTGGTTTGACCCAGGAACACGGTGCCGTTCAGGTTGGCGCCGACCGAGTTGACGAACGTGCCGTCCGCCTGGAAGTAAATGCCCGCGGGCGGTCCGCCGTCGACGTTGCCGAAGTTCACGGCCGTGGCGTTTCCGAATGCGTCCGGAGTATCCGGCACAGTGCCTTCGAGCTGGAAGGTGACGTTGCCAGAGAGCGTGACCGTCGTCAGAATCACGTCCGCGCCGGCGTTTGGCGTCAGGCTATTGCGTACGATGATGCGGATCTGGTTGTTGACGCCATTGGCGGCATAATTGGGAAACGTGATTTGCACGTAACGCCGGTAGGTGATGGCGTATTCGCGCGCCTGGCGGAAAACGTCCACGACTTGCGACGACGCCGAGTTGGCGCGGAATTGCTGCAGCGTGGGCGTCAGGTGCACCACCAGCATCCCTGCGATGGTCATCGCGAGGGCCACCACCACGAGCACCTCGACGAGCGAGAAGCCCTTGTGAGCGCGCTCGCTTTCGGATCTCCTGAGATCTGTGCGTTCGTTTTCTTTCAAAGCATCCTCGGACACGGCCCCCGGGCACAGGGCTAGATTTCGGACTTGGTGCGAAGAATGGTGCACATGAGCGGCCATGCCAGAAATCAGCTAAGCTATTGATTTCAGGACGCCTAATGGTCTCAATTTGGGAAGGAGCTCCGAACCGGGGTTTCGACGGGGTAGAAACGTTACATAAGCGCACGAGCCGGAAACAGTACGAACCGGCTCGTCAGGACGCAAATATTGACCTCCCGAGCGCGCAAATCAACGATTCGAGAGGCCGAGGCTGATCTCAGAGTCTCAGCGCCGTCCGCGCAGCTTCACGAGCAGCCGCAGGATCTCGAGATACAGCCAGATGAGCGTGACCATCAGGCCGAAGGCGCCGTACCACTCCATGTATTTCGGCACGCCCATGCGCGCGGCATTTTCGATGAAATCGAAATCGAGGACCAGATTCAACGAGGCGATAATCACCACGAAGGCGCTGAAGGCAATTCCGATCGCGCCGCTGCCGTAAATCGAGAATGTGTGCACGCCGAAAAAGCCAAGGATGATCGTGCCGAGATAGACCAGGGCGATAGCGCCCGTCGCGGCTATGACGCCAAGACGGAATTTTTGCGTCACTGAAATGATTCGCGACGTGTATGCCAGGAGAAGGACGACGAGAGTGCCGAACGTGAGGCTCACGGCCTCAATCGCGATTCCGGGAAACGATGCCTGGACCGACGCCGAAATGGCCCCGAGGACCAGTCCTTCGAGCAACGCGTAGATCGGCGCGGTGATCGGCGACCATTCCTTCTTGAAAATGGTCACCAGCGCCACGATGAATCCGCCGATCGCGCCGCCGATCAGCAGCGGCATTACGGCCTGAGGTCCGGTGGTGGCGAATCTTTCCCACGTCCACGCAGCACTGGCCCCGGTGAGGATCAGCAGGATGCCGGTTTTGTTCACCGTGCCCTGCAGCGTCATCGCTTCGCCGGCTGTTACTGCGCCTTGAAAAGCCTTCGGATTCAGCGCCGGATTCGAAGTTCTAAAAAAATTCGGCATGGTGAAGCTCCTAAGCGGAGGCCGCTGGGTGATGCGACCGCCTGTCAATCAAGCAGTGAATACGGCTGCGACATTTCAAATTCTAGCAGGTGGGAGCTGCAATTTCACATTTTGGTTGAATTGCCCGCGAGACGGCTATGCTATACAAGCGTCGTTTGACATCGCGAGTGTGCAACTCCCGACGTGGAGTGCTTGCCGAGGATTGATGAAGCTGTCCATCGTTCACAAATCACTTTTCGCCGTACCGGTATTGGGAGCGCTGGTGGTGTTGGTGCTGGCTCTGCTGGTGCATGCCGGTTTTTTCGATACGGCGGAATTGCAGGGTTACGATCTGCTCGTGTTTGCAGGCGGCGCGGCACCTGCGAATGAAAATATTGTCATAGTGGATTTTGATAATGCTTCGGTGGAGGCGATTGGAAAATATCCGATTCCGCGGAAGACGCTGGCGCGAGTGTTGGGCCGGATCGCGGAAGGGCAGCCTGCGGTGGTGGGACTCGACAAGTTGCTTAGCGACACGAGTGACGAGAAATCCGACGTCGAATTGGCCGTCACACTGGCTGAGGCGCGGACCGTCGTACTGCCTGAAGTGTTTGGAACGGACCAGGTGCCCGCGGATCAGCCGCTGAATTTATTTCGCGGGAACGACCGGTCGATGGGCTTCGTCAATTTGGTTGAGGACGCGGATGGATTTATCCGGCGAATGTTCGTGTTCATAAAAACGCCGTCGGTTTCGGGATTGTCGTTTCCCGTGGAAATTGCCAGCCAATTTCTGGGCCAGCCGCTTACGCGGGTGGGGCCGGGAGTGTACCGGCTGGGGGACTTGACGATTTATCTGGATGGCACGGGTCGCGAGACGGCGCTGCTGGGGGCTTGGAACCGGCAGCCGGCGAAATTGATAGTGCCTGCGGCACGATTGCTTTCGAGCGAATTCGACACGAGCGCGTTTCGCGGCAAGATTGTGTTGGTGGGTGAGAGCAGCACGGATGGGAAAGATCTGTACGCTACGCCGCTTTTTCGTTTTCGTCGGCCGGATGCTGGCCGCGTCCAACTTTCTGGCGTGGAAATTCACGCGGTGGCACTGAACTCGCTGTTGTCTGGGCGAATAATTCGGGTGATGGGAGCGACGGCGCAGTGGTCGCTGAGTTTTCTTTTTATTGTGTTGGCATCCGCGCTGGTGATTTTGCTGCGGCTGAAATTTGGGATTCCCGCGACGCTGCTGGTATTGGGTGGAGTTTTTCTAACGGCAGATTTGCTCTTTAGCCGCGCGAATCTTTGGATGCAGTTTGTCTCGATTGAGGCGGGCGTGGCGCTGGCGTTGACTGCGGGATTGGGATACCGGTTTTGGCGCGAGGGAGTGCTGAAATCGCAGGCCGAGGATGCGGAACGGGTGGAAGCCGGGGAGCGCAAGAAACTCGAAGACGAAATCTCGAGCGCGAGGGAAATTCAGGAGAGCTTGCTGCCCGCTACGTTGCCGAAATTCGACGGCTTGGATATTGCCGCGCGTTATCAAGCCTGCCTGGCGATCGGCGGCGACTATTACGATTTCTTGCAGCTTGATCCTGCGAGGTTGCTTTTTGTGATTGCCGATGTTCAGGGTCATGGCGTGTCGTCGGCAATGGTGATGTCGAATTTGCAGGGCACGCTGCGCAATTTGATGCATGGGCCGCATGCGAACTCGCCGGCGGCAATTGTGGCGGCGTTGAATGACGCGCTGCTGGAGGCGACGCGCGGCGAACGCTTGGTTACTTTGTTTCTGAGCATCCTGGATGTCTCCACGCGCGAGATGGTTTACGTCAATGCGGGGCATGTTCGCCCGCTGCTTTTCCGGCGCGGGGAGAGCGAAGTGACGAGTTTGGGCGAGGGCGGGTTTTTGCTGGGCGTGTTTCCGGGCAGCGAGTATGAGCAGGCCTCAATCATTTTGAAGAGCGGCGATGTGTTCCTGGCGATGACCGACGGAATTACCGAAGCGATGAACGCTGCCAAAGAAGAATTTTCTGTGGCGCGCGTAGAGGACGTTGTCCGTGCGATTCTGGGGCGCGGCGCCGAGGAAATCATTGACGATGTGTATCGCAGCGTAGCGGAGTTCGAACGAGGCGGACATCACGAGGATGATAAAGTCATCGTAGTGATTAAAGTCACGTGATCATGGCGCGAGCGAGAGGTCGGGAAAGAACTTTCGATATGTGCTTTCGTCAACGAATGCGCGAGGGTATCCGGCTCACTGGAGCGTTGGCCTTGGCCGCACTGATTTTGTTTTTGCCGGGCTCTGTGGGCGCGCAACAACCGCCTGCGGCTTCCGCGCCTCAATCGAAGCAGGATCGACCGAAGCCGGCTGCAACTGGTGACTCGGGCGCGGCGGCGAAGAACAATCACACGCGAGTGGTCACGAATCTTGCAGGGTTTGAGCTCACCGACCCTAAGAAACTCGCGGGCCGGCCGATGGTGGTGGGCGCGACGCGCGGCGAGCATCCAGTGGTGCCGCTCGCGCCGCATTTGGGCAAGCTTTATGGCGCGCATCCGACGTTTGCTTGGAGCTATGACGACAAGGCCGCAAAATTTACGTTTGTGATCGCCGACGAATCGAACACCGATATTTTTAGCGCCGACGTCAGTGGCGTGCAATTCCGCTATCCAGCGAACGCGCCTGCTCTGCAGGACGGCAAAGTTTATTTTTGGAGCGTGTGGACGCCCACGAGTCTGGTGAGTTCCGCTGCGTCTTATCCATCGGGAATTCTGGTAGTGACCGGCGCGGAACGGATGGAAATCGACAAGAAGCTGGCGGAGATCTCTGGCGATACTTACGAGGCTGGAGTGGCGCGAGCACAAGTCTTTACCGACGCGCGGCTTTGGTATGACGCAATCGACGCATACAACGCACTAATCGAGCGCTTCCCAGACCGCGCGGAACTCTACGAACGGCGCGGGACAATTTATGCGCAACTCACTTGCACGCAGCCGCTTGCCGAGGAAGATTTGGCGCGCGCGGAAAAAGCAGGCGAAGAGAAGAAGTAGGGAGTTCCTTCCGCGAATTTCGCAGCGGAACACTATCAGATCGTAAAATTTGGTAGCGCCAACGGGAATCGAACCCGTATTACCGCCTTGAAAGGGCGATGTGCTAACCGTTGCACCATGGCGCCACGGTGGGAGCGGGCAGATGTTCCGGATGCCCGCAGCAACTGGAAATATTATCGAGGAACCACGCGGAATTCACAAGCTCAGCGCGAATTTTGCGCGGCTTTGCGCGAGGCCTTGCTACCAGCCCTTGTTTTTGCGGAGCGTGGTGATGTGCGCGACGTGGTGCTTCCCGTGCCAGGCGTAAAGCGCGAGCGTTTTCTCGAGAGACATCGCGCCCATTTCCGGATGGCGGAACTTGCGCGACCAGTCGGTGGGCTTGAGCGAGCGCAGCAGCGTGACCCAGCGCGTGTGCAGCGCATCGAGTAACGCGAGCGAAGTTTCGACCGGCGTCTCCGCAGTGTCGGCGAGCTGGGCCCAGCGCGCTTCTTCATAGGGCTTGATCGTCGGTTCTTCTTCTGTGAGCGCGAGCTTGAAGCGGATATATGCGTTCATGTGGCTGTCTGGCACATGATGCGCGAGCTGCCGCACGGTCCAACCGCCATCGCGATATGGAGTAGCCAACTGCTCCGCGGACAGACCGGAAACGGCGGCGCGCAAACGCCCGGGCGCGGCGGCGACTTCTTCGATAAATTTGGCGCGATCGGCTTCGCTGATGCTTGCCGGTGCGCTGAATTTTCCGATGGGGTAGCGTGGATCCTGCTCCATACGGCGTTCTCCTCGTTGCGAGACTCAGTGCGTGCGGTCTT
>DAITPO010000076.1:11425-12759 GCA_036833535.1 Candidatus Acidiferrales bacterium
GGATCCTGCTCCATACGGCGTTCTCCTCGTTGCGAGACTCAGTGCGTGCGGTCTTGATATTCCTCGTGCCAGGCCATTTGAATGGCTTCGAGCTTGCCTTCGTTCGATCCTTTGGGATCGCCCTCGAAGCCGGCTAGCTCTGTGACGAATTTGTGCAGATCGGTGAAGCGTACGGTGAGCGGGTCGGTCTTGGGAAATTTCTCGGCGAGCTGGATGCCGATCTCCTCGGCGTCGTCCCATCCGAATGATTCTGGCATGTGCGGGGCTCCTCGGTATTTGCGTTTGAGCTGGGGCGAACTCAGTGCTCGGCTTCCTTGGCGAAATTCTTGTTCCACTCGGGAATTTCGACAACGATATCTTTTGTGCCGTCGGGAATGCATTGGCAGCCAAGGCGTGATTTGGGCGTGACTCCGGGAGCTTCATCGAGCTGGTCGAGCTCGGCGTCGGTGGCTTCGTTGCAGGTCTCCAGGCCTTCGTGCACGATCACGTGGCACGTCGAGCAGGCGCACACTCCTCCGCAGGCATGGTCGAGCCCCATGTGATAGCCTTGCGAAATATCCAGAATGCTGCCGGGAATGCCGTCGTGGCCGTACGGAATTTTCTCCGGATCCACTTCGACGGTCTTCCCTTCCTTGACGAAAGTCACTTTGAATTTCTTCGTCGCGGGCGTGTATTTGGTTTCTTCGATGTAAGGGTTTATGCCGCCCATAAATTTTTACTCCTTCTCAAACTTCGTCGAGACGCTTGCCTTGCAGCGCGGTTTGCAGCGCGCCGTTCATCACCAGTTCTGCCAGATGCGTGGTGGCCTGATTGAGAACGTCGATGCGCGCGCGGACTTCTTTGTAATCCGTGCCGGCGACGGCTGCGCGGAGCTTGGCCACGCTTTCGTCGATGGCGCTGCGCTCTTCGCACGAGAGTTGCGAGAGGTCTTCGCGATGCAATGTCTTCTCGGTGGCCTTCAGAATTGTGTCGGCTTCGTTCCGGGCTTCGATCAGCTGGCGCTCGGCGAAATCCTGTTCGGCGAATTCGATCGATTCCTCGAGCATGCGTTCCACTTCGGCATCGTTCAGGCCGTAGCTCGGCTGCACTTCGATGGAATGTTCCTGGCCGGTGCGCAGATCGCGCGCGTCAACCTGAAGGATGCCGTTCGCGTCGATCAGGAATTTTACTTCGACGCGCGCGAGCCCCGCAGGCCCCGGCGGGACTTTCAATTGAAAGCGCGCCAGTGAGCGGCAATCTTTTGCGAGTTCGCGCTCGCCCTGCAGCACGTGCAGGTCGATCGCCGTCTGATTTTCGACGCCGGTCGTGAACATCTCCTGCGCGCTCGCGGGAAT
>DAITPO010000076.1:12859-16731 GCA_036833535.1 Candidatus Acidiferrales bacterium
TCCATCGTCCGCGCCACGATCGGCTGGATGAGTTCGTCGAATTCACGCAATGAGATATCGCGCGCGTAGACGAGTCCGCCCGGCAGCGCCAGCTGAATCGTAGTCGTCGCATTGCTCGAGAGGTCGTGCTTGGCGCGGATCAGCGCTTTGCGCAGTTCCTGCACCAACTCGGGATGCGCGCCGAGATCGAGCGAGAACTGCTTCTGGATTTCGGCACGCGCCATCGCTAGCAACGCGTTGTCAATATCATCGCCGCCGAGGTGCGTGTCGCCGTTCGTCGAGAGCACTTGATAGATATCGCCCTCGTCGGTCGAAATCAGTTTCAGGATCGAGATATCGAACGTGCCGCCGCCGAAATCGTAGACGGCGACTTTGCCGCGCTGCTGCTTGTGCAGGCCGTAGGCGAGGGCTGCGGCTGTTGGTTCATTCACGAGGCGCAACACTTCGAGCCCGGCGATTCGTCCCGCATCTTTCGTAGCCTGGCGCTGAGCGTCATTGAAATACGCGGGGACAGTGATTACCGCGCGATCGACGGTTTCGTGGAAGAAATCTTCGGCCCAGGATTTCAGTTCGCGCAGGATGAATGCAGAAATCTCGGATGGCGTGAAGACTTTGTCGCCGAGCCGCACGCGAATCACGTTGGTGCTGCTCGGCTCGATGCGGAAGGGAAAAATCTTCAGCTCGTCTTTGACGTCTTCGGGCGCACGCCCCATGAGACGCTTCACCGAATAAATTGTGCGCTCGGCTTGCGTAAGCAGGCGCTTTTGCGCCGCCTCTCCCGCGACGATGGTTCCGTCGGCGTCCACGCTCACAACAGATGGACAAAGCGCCGAGCCATACGGCCCGACGATACACTCCGGCTTCCCCGTCGCCGCGTCCATGAACGCGACCAGGCTGTACGTCGTCCCAAGATCGATGCCTACGATTCGTCCCATATTCTGCTTCAGGCGTCCGCCAGTTCCTTTGCCACGCTTGCTACTAGATTTCGAATGTAGGAGCGGCGATTCAGGATTTCGTTCATGCGCGCCATCAATTTCTCGCCATCAGCGTCGGTGGCGTCGGCTTCGGCTGCCAGGTCCCATTCCTTGCGCACGCGATCCAGTTCCGCATCCACTTCTTCGAGCTTCTCCTGGAAATCTTTCTCGGCGGATTCCAGGCGGGCGCGCAGCGCGGCGAGATCTTCGCCGGCGGCGCGGGCTTCGCGAAGCTCATCGAGCGATTCGTTCAGCTCGAAGACTTCTTCGAGCAGCTCGGGCGGAGCTTGCTGCTTTGCCGCGCCTTCTTTGCGCATGCCCTTGTGGGCCAGCAAATATTCGACGCGCGTCAGCGGATCACGCACCGTGCGATACGCGTCGTTGAGCTCCGACGCGCGCTCGAGCGAGAGATTGCGCTCGAATTCATCCGCGCGCATGAAATTGTCCGGATGCAGCTTCCAGCTCAGCTTGTGGAATTGCTGCTCGAGGGCTTCGGGATCGATCTGCAGCTTTTCCTGCAATCCGAAAAACGCGAAGTAGCTCGTGCCGCGCGGCAGCGGCTGAATTTTTCCGCACGCCGGGCAGAAATGGCCGCTCGCGGCGGCACCGCAGTTCCAGCACTTCGTGCCGGGCGCCGCGTCTGTGCGTGTTTGCGTCACACTCATCTCAGTTCTCTTCGTTGCCGCCGCATGTTCGCTCAAGCGCGCGGCGATGCTGGCCTGAAAGGCCAGCGCTACACAAACCTAAACTCTCGATTGCGCTGCGACCCGCAGGAGTGGGGACTGGCAGGCGCGGCCTAAGCCGTGAACGAGCTGCCGCAGCCGCAGCTCCGCGTCGCCTGCGGATTTTGAAACACGAATCCCCGGCGCATCAGGTCTTCGTGATAATCGAGGGTGGTGTTGTCGAGGTAGAGAAAG
The DNA here is from genome assembly GCA_036833535.1 of Candidatus Acidiferrales bacterium. Taxonomy (GTDB): domain Bacteria; phylum Acidobacteriota; class Terriglobia; order Acidiferrales; family UBA7541; genus Palsa-147. Next base: position 14,751 of record DAITPO010000076.1, read on the forward strand.
CTTTTGGGGTCTACAAAAATGCGCGCGCCATTCTCTTCGATCACTTTATCGCGGCTGCGCGCCTCGGTCTCCAGGCGCATCGCATAGCTGAGACCGGAGCAGCCGCCCCCCTGCACACCCACCCGCAAGCCGCCGTTTTCGGCGGGTACTCCCTCTTTCGCGAGTAATTCGCGAATTTTGATGGCTGCTTTTTCGGTGACGTGAATCATAAAAACCGAGCACCCTTCAGAATTTGTCAAAGGCACGTTTACGGGCGCGCCGATTGCTGTGCAATCGCATAGCGATTGACCGGCGCCCCTACGGCCGAAAAATCAACGGCGAAAACCCAAGACCAAAGCGGGCCGGTGTGAACCCCGGCCCCTACGACGTCAAATGCGAGAACCCAAGGCCAAACCGGGGGTGGTGAATTCCGGCCCCTGTTTTTCGACTTTGTTTCGCTTTGTTGAATTTTCTAACCGAAACGTCTGGACGATTAGAATTGCACGTAACTTCAACAAAGCAAAGAGTCGAGGTACGTTCTACTCGACACAAATTAACAATGCCGTTCCGCTGCGCTCGCGATTTTTCAACTAGTGCGCGGAGGACTTGGTCTCGGCTGCATTGACCGTCTCGCCCTGCTTGTGCTTCCAGTCGGAGAGCGCGGCCTTGATGGCGTCCTCAGCGAGCACCGAGCAGTGAATCTTGACCGGGGGAAGCGCCAGCTCGCGGACGATGTCCGTATTCTTGATGGCGAGCGCCTCTTCGACGGTCTTGCCCTTCACCCATTCGGTGGCGAGGGAAGAACTGGCGATGGCCGAGCCGCAGCCGAAGGTCTTGAACTTGGCTTCCTCGATCACTCGAGTGTCCGGGTTCACCTTCATTTGCAGCTTCATGACGTCGCCGCACTCCGGCGCGCCGACCAGACCCGTGCCGACGTTGGGGTCTTTCTTGTCGAGCGACCCGACGTTGCGCGGATTGTTGTAGTGCTCGATTACTTTTTCTGAGTAAGACATTTATCGCGCTCCTTATTGATTCCCAAAATCATTAGATGGCCCACTATCCACGTTAGCTCCAACCGTATTTCGATTTCAATATCACAGATCCTTAGCCAAAAACCGGCTCAGGATGACAGCCAAAATCAAAACAAAACCGCGAGCTACTCGCCGGCGGCGGTCCATTTCATTTTGCTTAGGTCTACGCCTTCTTTCGCCATTTCGTAGAGCGGCGAAAGTTCGCGCAGACGGTTCACGGTTTCTACTACCCGGCCTACGACGTAATCCACTTCTTCCTCGGTATTGAAGCGGCCGATGCCGAAGCGGATGGAGGTGTGGGCCAAGTCCTCGCCTACTCCGAGTGCTTTCAGCACGTAGCTCGGTTCGAGTGTTGCCGAAGTGCAGGCTGAGCCGCTCGAGACGGCGACGTCGTTGATGCCCATCAGCAGCGATTCGCCTTCGACGAAGGCGAAGCTGATGTTGATGTTGTGCGGCAGGCGATGCTCCATCGAGCCGTTGATGTAGCATTCGTCGAGCTTGGACATAATGCCGTCCTTCAATCGGTCGCGCAGACGGCTGAGCTTGGCGGTTTCCTGCACCATCTCCTGCTGGCAAAGTTCGCAGGCCTTGCCGAGGCCGACGATGCCGGTGACGTTCAGAGTGCCGGAACGCATGCCGCGCTCGTGGCCGCCGCCATCAATGATGGCTGAGAGCTGCACGCGCGGATTTTTGCGGCGAACGTAGAGCGCGCCGACGCCTTTGGGGCCGTAGATTTTGTGCGCCGAGATGGAGAGCAGGTCGATGCCGTCGCGAATCACGTCCACGGGAATTTTGCCGGCGGCTTGCACGCCGTCCACATGGAAAAGAACGCCCTTTTCCTTGGCAATTTTGCCGATTTCTTCGATGGGCTGAATGACGCCGATCTCGTTGTTGGCATACATGATGGAGATCAGAATCGTCTTCGGCGTAATGGCCTTGCGCAAATCATCGAGATTGATGCGGCCGTCTTT
>DAITPO010000077.1:0-16700 GCA_036833535.1 Candidatus Acidiferrales bacterium
GAAACGGAAATCGCCGGGGCTACGATCACCGGCTCGAGCACAGTTCCGGGGCCGGTCACTCTTTCGACGGACTGCACCACTTGCGCGAGCTCGAATGGAACGCCGTCGAATTCGAATCGCACGCGGGCAGAGAGCGGATAGGCCGATAGGGGCTTATTGAGATCGTTTGGTTCCTGGATGTCGTAGTAGGCCTGCTCGATATTTGGGCGCGTGAAATAGGGACGCGTGAAGCGGGCGTTGGGGGCGGCGTGTACTGTGAAGCGAAGATCCGCGGATTGATTTCCTTTTAGCGTGCTGCCGGTCTGCGTGGCGGGATCGATGGTCCAATCTTCGTTTTTGGGGGATTCCAAAACCGCGGACTTGAGTTCCACCGGAAGATTGGTGGGATTCGTGGCATGAATTTTGACCCAGAATTTTTGGTCCGGGATCGCCACCTGGAACGTAGGCTCGTTTCTGAAGAAGCGCGCGAATGGGCCGGACGGTTCTTTTTCAGGAGCCAGCGTCGCTAGCACCGAAATGCCGAGGGATTCGGCGAGCGCATTTTCGAACTGCGCTTGCTTCACTTTTAGTTCGTGAGTTACGTCGGCTTTCGAATCGGCGGTCAGGTTGCTGGCGGCTACTTTCTCGATTAGTTCGTTCGTTTTCTTCAGGCCTTCAGCGAGTGTGGGAGCAATCGCTTCCGGCTGCTGGGCCGAAAAGGTGCTCATGGATTTCTCGACTAGAGAGTTGATCTGGGCCAGTCCATCTTTCAAGAAAGCGGCATCGCCGCCCTGAGCGAGACCCGCGATTCCTGCGAGTGAGATGTCTATGCCATCAAAGAAAGTCGACTCTTTGTCGGGGACGGAGACGACGGAAGCGAAGCGATGATAAGCAGTCATCTCGGCTTCGGCCGGAGGCAGGCCGGTGCCGCCGCTCTGCGATTTCTGATGACCGAGGCCTACTCGCGAGATCTGCACGTAGGTCAAACCGATGAGCGGGTTGTACTCGCCTTCGGGAATTTCCACGGAAGGTGAAAGAGCGCCTTTGATGACCGTGCCGTCGGTGTAGTTGGTGAATTCGGCGGGATAAAATTTGCCATCGGCATAATTGAAAATGCCCTTGTCGGTGACCGGGGAGAAGGGCACGAGGGCATAGTCTTTGAGCGGCTTCCAGGGGCGAAGGCCCTCTTTGATTTGGTCGGGGAACATGTTCGGATCGGCAGCGGCCTTGAAAGCTTCCTGCGCCATCTGGCCGGCAACCTGGTGATTGCCGTGACCGTCGGTGAAGCCTCCGACAAAGACTGAAGTGATGACGAGAGGGCGGGTCATGCGCACAACGCGGACGACATCGGAAAGAGTTTGATCGTGCCCCCACTTCTCGAGGGCTTCTGCTTTTGTTTTGGAGAAACCGTAATCGGCCATGCGCGTCCAGAATTGCTGCACTCCGTAGTAGCGGTCGGCAGCCAGGAGCTCTTCGGTGCGCACGAGGCCGAGGGCGTCAAAATAATCGGAAGACATGACGTTGGCGCCGCCTTCGCCGCGGTTGAGCGTCAACAAGGCGACGCGCGCGCCTTGGCCGCGGGATTCATAGGCCAACATTCCGCCGTCTTCGTCGTCAGGATGCGCGACGATCATCAGCACGCTCGAGCGCGTGTGGAGTTTGAGCAGGCTCTGCCAGAGCGCGGCGGCGCCTTGATCAAAATCCAGCGGGTGCGCAGCCACGATCGGGCGCGAATCGACGGCCTGGGGAGATTGGCCGCTCACGGGACTTGATTGAAATAAAAACGGCAGCGCGCAAAGCAGCGCGGCGGAGATTGCAGCTACTATCCTGTTGGATCCTGAGGCCATTTCTCTCTCCTTATGTCTGCCGCGAGATACTTGGTGGAAAGATTGCTGATCGCGGGCCGCTGCTCGCTGCTACTGAAGGAGCGCCGCGCACACAGTTTCGAATTGAAGGAACGGCCAGTCCTCAAGCGAAGATTTTTCCTGGCTCTGGAAAATACGTGCCGCCATCGCTGAAGATGCGGCTTCTGGGATCCGGCGCGCGAGGTGCGATGCGGCGCGCATTCGTCCAATTGCTGCGGCGTCTTGCATTCCGCCTCCGCATTTTCGTTGGAAGCAACGGCATTGTACGCCTGCAAAAAGCCTTGTCAATACTGATGCCAAAACGTTTTGGCATCCGGGAGGAGCTGCGGACTGGCGGCGCATGAGTCCGTGTAAATCTGCAAAAGTGACCGCAGAAGCACGATTCAGGAGAATTGGCTTGACAATGATTTTTGCGGATGCTAAATCTGCGACCATTCGTATCCGAATCGTTTCGGCATGCTAGGGGGCGGGTTTTTGGGGGGCTGGCGTTTCTATCGTGCGATCGTGTTTGCTTACCCCTCTCAAGAGCATTCCGACTTGGTTCGATCTGCGTGCGGGGAACTGCGCGCAGGTTGCGGTGATTCGATCGAGAGGCCGGAAATTCAACGTGATCGGGTTTACCGGCCTAGCGGCCATTCGAGTCCAGTCAATGCGACGAGGCACTTAGATCGTTTTTTTTGATTCCAAGTGAGAGACGGATCCCTTAGCATTTGTGAGCGCGATTGTTCCAAAAGTGGGGAGACCGCTCCTCGAATCTGAAAAGTGGAGGCTTCAATGAATCGAGGCTTGAACACTCGGAGATTGCTCGGCTGGGCGACTCTGCTTGTGGCGCTGCTCGTGGTTTCCTCTGTTCCTGCGTTTGGGCAGATAGACCGCGGGGCCATTGTTGGCAGGATCGTCGACCAGACCGGAGCGGTTGTGCCGAAGGCGGTCGTGACGATCACAAACAAGGCGACAGGGGTCGTGGTGACCCCGTCAGTCGATAGCAGCGGAGAGTATCAGGTCGAGACATTGATCCCCGGCAAATATTCCGTGAGGGTGAGCGCCGACGGCTTTGAGAGTATTCTGCGCGATGACATCGAAATCCACGTGCAGGACCGTTTGTCTCTCGATTTTACGTTGCAGGTTGGTTCGGTAAAACAGGAAATAACGATCACGGGTGGCGAGCCCATTCTGCAGACTGAGACGGCCGATGTGGGAAATGTCGTGAATGAGCAGCGCATCAACGAGCTTCCCTTGAACGGGCGCCGTTATGCCGATCTGGCGCTGTTGGAACCCGGCGTAGACAAATATTATGGCGCGGCGAACCCTGCGCCTGACCGGTTTAGCGTCAGCGGAAACCTCGAAACCCAGAATAATTTCCTGCTGAATGGCATCGACAACAACTCGTTTTCTGAAAACCTGCAGGAATTGTCGGTGCAGGTAGTGCAGCCGCCACCCGATGCGCTTCAGGAATTTAAGGTGCAGACGCGCACGTATTCGGCGGAGTTCGGGAATTCCGCGGGAGCGGTTGTGAATGCGACCATCAAGTCCGGCACCAATGGATATCACGGAGTTCTGTTCGAGTTCCTCCGCAATAAGGTATTGGATGCAAACACGTGGATCAACAATGTGACCGGTACGCCGCGCGGCGGCTTCTCTCAAAATCAATTCGGGGGTACGTTCGGCGGCCCGGTCAAGAAGGACAAGCTGTTCTTCTTCGGTGATATGGAACGCTTTACCAGCCGGGAAGCCACTACAGTCGTGAGCACCGTCCCGACACCATTGATGACACAAGGCAACTTCACGGAATTGTCTAACAGCTTGGCCAATCCGACGGTCCCGGGCCAGTCCGGCTGCTATGTGGGAAATATCATCCAAGCGACGAGCACAACGGGCCAGGCCTGCTTCGATCCCGTTGCCCAGAAGCTAATGGGATTGGTCGCCGGTACGGAGGTGCCGAACATTCCCGGGGCAGTGGCCGTGGAAGGACAGCCGGGCAGCTGGACGGGCAACCCGAACTACGCTTTCGCGACCTCGGTTCCCGATGACGTGTGGTCCCTCGACGGGCGTATGGATTTCAACATGAGCGCGAAGGATCAGATATTCGGGAGCTACAGCTACCGCCATGTGAACCGCCAGGACCCGCTGTATACCTCCAATCCCTTAATCGGCAACGGCAATTTCGCGACACAGTATCGCTGGCACCAGCAGTCGCTGGCTTTGGGATGGACGCACACAATCTCGCCAAATTTGATCAACGATGCGCGATTCGGCTTTAGCCGTGATTACGCGCATAGCGATCCCAATGGTCTGACTCTCGGTACTTCCCAGGCCGAATCGGCGATTGGCTTGACCGGAATCCCAGCCGGGCCGAACGATGCCGGCATACCTCCGATATTTTTCTTCGGCAGCCTGCGAACGATGGGGACGGGGGCGTGGCGGCCGCAGTTTCAGATTTCGCAAGCCTACAACTTCATTGACAACCTGAACTGGCTAAAAGGAAGCCATAGTTTCAAGTTCGGATATCAATACCTGAGGCGCACAGACAATTTCTTCGACATCGAAGCGCCACAGGGCCTTATGATCGAGTCCGGAGCGGTGACCAACAGTTTCAATATCGCGCTGCCCGATTTGCTGTTGGGAGACGCGAGTATCGTGATTTTCACGACGCCCCACGTGGTCCATTATTTCCAACCGGGTCACTCCTTCTATGGCATGGACACCTGGAAGCTGACCTCGAAACTCACGCTGACGTACGGTTTGCGGTACGAACTTTTCGCTCCATTGATGGACAGGAGAAACGAGACTTCGAATTTCTCACCGGCCAACGGCGGGGGAATCATCACCGCGGCGAGTAACGCGAGCGGCTGGTTTAATCGTGCGCTGATTCACCCGGACCTGAATAATTTCGCTCCGCGCCTGGGTTTCGCGTATCAGCTGATGCCGCGACTCGTGGTGCGAGGCGGGTACGGAGTCTTTTATCAGCATGAAAACCGGATCGGTTCTGAATCCTTAATTCAGCTCAACCCGCCACAGTTTGTGGATACGCAGCTGACTTCAGGCGCCAGCAACCCCGTCTTCGTGCTGAGGAATGGGTTTCCATCGGCGGCCATCGCCGCGGCTGGAGTTAACTTGACCTCGATCCAGTTACGCGCCCAAGATCCGAACCAGCGAACGCCTTACGTCGAACAGACGAGCTTCGGAGTCGAGTATCAAATCAACAAGGACACTTCGTTCTCGACCACCTATGTTGGCAACTGGGGCCGCAAAGAGGAACGCGTGCGCGACTATAACCAGCCGATAATCACGGGCTTTGATACGGGCTGTCCCATTTTGCAGTATCCCTTCGCCAATCTGACCAACATGACGACAGTCGACACTTTTACAGCTACTGGGTGCTCGAACCCGAGCCAACATGCGTACCTGGAGACAGCCACGAATGACGGGAATACGGCGTACAACGGCGTCGAGTTTCAGGTGAAGCAAAGGACGGCCCACGGCCTGAGCTACGCGCTGGGTTACACGTTCAGCCACGGCCTCGCCAATTTCCGCGACAACCTGACGGCCGGACAGCTACCGCAGAACTCCTACGACTATGGTGCGGAAATGGGGAATTCGGTCTTCGACATCCGGCACCGCTTCGTCGGAAATTTCCTGTGGGAGTTGCCCTTCGGTCGAGGGAAGCGCTTTATGTCCGGGGACAATTTCGCAGCCCGTTGGCTGGGCGACTGGCAATTCAACGGGATCGTAACGATGCAGACCGGAACTCCGTTTAACGTCACCGCCGACATCAACAATGTGATTGACGGCAATAATCCGGTGTATGCGAGCTGCGTACCGGGCGTGAATCCACATGCCGGCGCGACGACGAATCACAATCTGTACACCACTACGGGGACCTACCTCAATCCGTTGGCGTTTACGGCGCCCTCTGTCGGGACTTTCGGGACCTGCGCTCCCTATCAGTTTTACGGTCCGGGAATTCAGATGTGGGACTTGAGCCTTTTTAAGGAGTTCCATTTCACAGAGCGGTTCAAACTGCAATTCAGAACGGAATTCTTCAATGCCTTCAACCATCCCAACTTCGGAAACCCGAATGGAGATATCAGCTCGGGAGGGTTTGGAAAGGTCTCAAACACCCTTGCGCCGATCCTAGGGGCCGATTCGGGCGGACCGGGCGATCCGCGTGAAATTCAATTCGCGCTGAAGTTATATTTCTAGCACCTATCGCGGGAGCGGCATGGGCCGCTCCCGCATCTTCTTTCAAGCGTTTCTGATTCCAATAGCGGGTGCGGATGGAATCGAATGCCCTTCTGGGAAGCGGATTGGTATCCACGTGTCAAGTTATCGCGGCGCCCCCGACGATCAAAGTCCTGAAAAATCGGTCTGTCGAACGAGACGGAATCGGGCGCGTTCGAAGCGGATTGCAACGTACGTGTCCTCGAGGATGAATCCTCGCCGGACGTGCGCGGCGACTTGGGAGTGACAAGATTTGGAGTGAAGGGCTGCGGTTCCCCGGGGAGGTAGACGTGGGCGGAACTTCTTACGCACAGGAGGTGTTGATTCACCCGGCGCCGGTCGCGAAGGACAAATCCGGCGTACTCGTTGCCGTGACGCGGGAGCGCGCAAACTGGAAGACCATCAACTTCTCGGTGCGGCGCCTGATCGCCGGACAGTCTTGGCAGAGCAACACGCGAGACGAAGAAGCGGTGCTCGTAGTCTTGGGAGGAAAGGCGACCGTCGAATGGGGCGAAGGGCCGCGGGAAATTGGCGGGCGCAAGGACGTTTTCAGCGGCTATCCCTACGCGGTGTATCTGCCGAGCGGCACGCCTTTCGAGATCTCCGCGATCAGCGATTGCGAATTCGCGGACTGCCGCACTTTTTCCGCTGCGCCGCTTAAACCTCGCGTCATTACCCCAGCCGATTGCCGCGAAGAGATTCGCGGCGGAGGAAATTGCACGCGTCAGATCGTCGATATCGTTCGTCCGGAGTTCCCTGCCGATAAGCTCTTGCTCTGCGAGGTCTATACGCCGAGCGGAAATTGGTCGAGCTATCCTCCGCATAAGCATGACGTTCACAATCCGCCGTTCGAGGTGGACCTCGACGAGATTTATTACTACCGGATCAGCAAACCCGAAGGATATGCATTCCAACGTTTGTACGACGCTGCGGGAACGCGCGACGACACGTTGACGCTCATGGACGGGGATTTAGTGTTGATCAAAGACGGCTACCATCCGGTGGTCGCGGCGCATGGCTACGACGTGTACTACCTCAATGTGCTGGCCGGTAGCGCGCGTTCCATGGCTGCCAGTGATGATTCACGTTACGCGCATCTGCGAAACACCGGTTTGGAGCGCGATCCACGTGTGCCTTTAGTTCGCGCCGGTGGCTCGCCGGAAAGTAATTCGTAGTTCGGGCTTTGCGCTGCCGCGGGCATGCGGCTGCGAGTTACTCCGCGACCGGCGAATTCGCGCCGCGGCGGAATCGCTCTAGGAATGAGCGGCTGTGCAATTCGGGAGCAAGAGAGACGAGGGCGGGAATGCCACACAAGATCGGAATTATTGGAGCGGGAGGAATTGGAAGCATACACGCGGCGATCCTGTCGAAGGACGCGCGCGTCACTCTGCAGAGGTATTTTGATTCAGATACAGCCCGCTCCCAGGCGATGGCGGCGAGATTCGGCGGGCGGGCCGCCCGATCGCTCGACGAGCTTTTCGAGGAATGTGACGCCGTCTACATCTGTACTCCGAATACGACTCACGCAGAAATTGCCGCGCAAGCTCTGGAATCCGGCAAGCACATTTTTTGCGAAAAGCCGTTTGCGTTGAATCTAGAATCCGCCGGGAAGTTACGCGATCGGGCCGTTCGCTCCGGACTCATCTACCAGGTAGGCCACAACCGCCGCTTTGCGCCGGTCTACAAAACTCTGAAAGGCGCGATCGATAGAAACGAGCTTCGCCCGCTTTCCGTCCATGCCAAGATGAACCGCGGAGAGCTGGTGAACCCGCCATGGGTGTGGAACGCGAGCCTTACCGGAGGCTTTTTGTATGAGACGCCGGTGCACATGTTCGATTTGATGACCTTCTTTTTCGGAAAGGTCGATTGGGTCGAGGTGGCAGCGCGCGCTCACGAGCACGGCGAATTGGACGATTTTTCCATCCTACTCGGTTTTCAATCCGGCTTGCAGGCGACGATGAAAACCTATGCGCACGCCAGTTGGCACTTTCCTTTCGAACGCTTTGAGGTTTACGGAAAGCACTCCACGTACGAGACGTTTGAAATGGAGAGAATCTCCTTTACGAATGGCTTGGAAAGCCGTACGACCTCTTTCGATTTTTCCCTCGCGCCGATGCACGAAAAGTGGGGTTACATCGAGGAAAACCAGCTTTTCGTTGATGCCCTTGACGGCAAATCGCCCGCGCCCGTCACCGCCGATGACGGATACAACGTCGTCGAATTGATCGAAGCCTGCTATTCGAGCGCCAGGGAAGGCGTCCGGGTGCACTTGGGAACCCTCTTAAAGAAAGTTTGAGAAGGCCGCGAAGACGTGCAGTTGATCCGGAACTGCCGCAGTACTGAACGCATTCACTTACGCCGCTTGCAGCTTCATCTGGGGTCCAAAGGCCTGAAGGTATTCCGCCAGCACCTGCTTGGCCACTTCGGGGCGGCCAACGAGCGGATTTTTTTCGAGCGCTGCGAGCGCCATCGCGCGTGAATGTTCTACCGAAGCGCGCACTGTAAGACGCTCATACTCTTTTACCTGCAGCAGCAAAGAACGAACAACTTCCGGGGCGCGCCCCACGGGCAGCACTTGAACTCCGCGCGAAGAGACTTGGCAGGGCAGCTCGACGGCGTCATCGGTGGCGAGATCTTCCAGTGCCTTGCCATTGCGAACCGTTAGAGGAATCAGTGATGGAGTCTCGGAGTGCAGCGCTTGCAGCACCAGCAGCGCAATGCGCTCGTAACCCGAAAACTCCGAGTAGAGTTCCTGATTTTCCCTGCGCCGTTCGCCCGCCGTGGCCTCGATGCTGAAATAGGAGGCGTTTCGTTCACGCAAGTAGTCTTCGTAGATTTCGATGAGCTGCGAATCGCCGGCCTGTGCGAGTTTCTGAAATAGTTGCGGGTTCATGGCCGCGATGGCCTGGCCGCGCGACTGGCCGCTCTGTTTCGTATTTTTAATCGCGACTTGCGGGAAGTAATAGAAGTAGAGGTATTCCGTGGGCAGCAGCCCCAATTTCTGAATGAACTCCGGCGGGAAAAGTCCGTGGCGGTAGCATTTCTGAATGATCGCGGGGGAGGCCAATACTTTGGGCAGCAGCTCCGTGTTTGCCTCGTCGCGGATCGAGCGCACCCAGCCCAAGTGATTCAGCCCGAGATAATCGAAACGGAGCTCGAATGGATTGCGATCGAGCGCGTGGGCGATGGCTTCGAACGTTTCGAGCGGCGTATCGCAAACGCCGATTACATTTACTCCGGAATGATTTAGAAGGCCCTGAGAAATAATCCCGACTGGATTTGTGAAATTGATGAGCGTCGCGCGCGGAGCCACTCGATCGATCATCTTTGCGTAGTCGAGCATCGTGGCAAGATTGCGCATGGCGCAGGCGAATCCTCCGGCACCCACGGTTTCCTGGCCGACGAGGCCGTGTGCCAGAGCGATCGTTTCGTCTTTGACTCGCGCAGCGATGCCGCCCACGCGAATGCTGCTGATAACGTAGCTCGCTCCTTCCAGAGCAGCCTCGGGATCGGAATAAGCTTTTAGGCGCGCGCCAAGGCCACATCGCTTGGCCATCGCTCCCGCGACCCTTTTCATCGCCGTCAAACCTTCAGGGTTGGTGTCCCAAAGCGCCAACTCGTCTAGACGAACCCCGGCACCGAGGCCTGCCAGGCCGTGGACCAGCAGTGGCGTCCGGACCCCCGCAGCTCCGATGAGAGTGATCTTCATGATGGCGTTGTATCCTCTGGGACGATTTCCCGCCGCGCGACTCCGATGCCTATCGGAATTCGCTACCCTTGCATGACTTCATTTCAGCGCAGCTTCTTCATCAACTTTTTGAGACTTTTCTGCGTCGGTGATGCGCACGAGCCTCCAGCTCCAGTTGTGGCGAGCGCACCGCATATATTCCCGGCTCGCATACATTCCTCAAGCGGCCAACCGGCGAGATAGCCGTGAAGAAATCCCCCGTCATACGCATCCCCTGCACCTGTCGCATCCACGGTGCGTACGCGAATGGATTTCATTCGCAAGATCTTTCCGTTGCAGACGGCCAAGGAACCACCTGGGCCAAGCTTGACCACCGGAACTCGCACCCAGCGGGCCAACTTCATTGCGGCTGCCTCGACAGTTTTTGCGCCGGTCATGGCCTTTGCTTCCAGCTCATTCGGAAACACAAATTCGAGTTCCCTCAACAAAGCCGGCAATCGGGGGGACTCCAGCACGTCGGGGTTCCAACCGGTGTCCACCGAAACCGTCAGGCGTTGCTTGCGCAGCCTGCGGATCGCCGGAGTCCACACCTGCGGAGGCCGCAGTGCACACGCCAGATGGATGTGACGCGCTGCCCGCAATTGTTTCTGCACGCCGCTGCGGCGCAACAGCCTTTCCAGTTTCACGTTGACGGTGTCGTGAGTGATCATCATGCGATCGCCGCCGAACGATGCGGAGACTGTGATTGCCGTTGGCAAGTGCGGGTCGAACTCGCAACCTTTGGTAGAGATGCCGCTGCGGACCAGCATTTGCCACTCCGGGCTCGTGAGCGCATCCCGCCCGACCCTAGTGATGACTTTGGTTGGGGTTCCTAAACTCGCGGCCACAATCGCGGTCGTCGCCAGGCCGCCGCCCGGAAACCGCGCGACGCTCGCGGTCTTAACCTCTTCGCCCATCCTGGGAAGCCGCGGAAGGTCGTAAAACACCAAATCTCGAAAAAACTCACCGAAGACCACCAAGCCCCGGTCGCGTCGAACGGAGGCGGATGGCGTCATGCTTCGAATGATATCAAAGTCGATGGGCTGGAAAAAGCCGAGTGGCGGAATTGCCGAATCGTTTCGGCGCCAATGTTTTCGCACTTTTCCTGAAGCGGCCGCTCCGGGCTTATTTCGCTGCGCCGGCGATTCGCAGGCCGCTGGTTCCGTGGGTTTGCTTGGAATCGACGCCGCTGCCCTCACGCACAACGTAGTACTGGTTGGCGGGCAGATCATGCAGCGTCTCCACAAGTCCGCTCGGCCAGCGAATCACGATCTTCTCCGCCTTCCTAGCCGTTCCCAGCCCAAAGTGCAGGCGCAGGTCGCTCTGTGAAATATAGCCGCTGCCGCTGCGCACCTCTTGCTCGCGTTTGTCGCTGCCTTGTTCGAGAGTGACCGTTGCTCCCAGAGCCGCCCGATTTGATTTGCTGCCGACCAACTGCAAGCTCACAAAGTTTCCGACTGCTGCCGTGTTGCGATAGAGCGATGGCGGCTCGTTCACGTTGTTCACCAGCGCTTCCTCGCGGCCGTCGTTGAACAGGTCCCCGAGCGCCATGCCGCGAGCCGAGTGCCTCTCGCTAAGCACTGCCCCCGCCTGGCTGGTGATGTTCGCGAACTTTCCATTCCGCAGGTTGTAAAAGGCCACCTTCGGCTCCCGGTAACTCGTGCCCAGCCCTTTACCGTCAAGTTCCGGATACACATGCCCGTTGGCGATCAGAATGTCCGGCCACCCGCTGTTGTCGAAATCATAGAACTGTACTCCCCATCCCAGCCAACTCGTGATTGAGCCCAGCCCTGCGCTATGTGTGACGTCATCGAAGGAATTGTTTCCGCGGTTGATGTACAGCGTCGGCGTGTCGTCGCTGAAATTCGTTTTAACGATGTCCTGCCTGCCTTCGTGCGTGAAGTCGTCGGCCGAGAGGCCCATTCCCGCTTGCAGCGTCCCATCCTCATTGAAGGCCACGCCTGCCGTACTCCCCAAATCCGTAAACGATCCGTCGTGATTGTTGTGGTAAAGAATGCTGGGCGTCGAATCGCAAGCCACGTAGATGTCGGGCCAACCGTCCTGGTCGTAGTCCCCCGGCAGCGAAGTGAATCCATAGCAACCGGAAGTCTTGGTAATTCCTGACTTTTCAGACACGTCGCTGAAGGTCCCGTCGCCATTGTTATGGTAGAGCGCGTTAACTCCCACCTTCAGGCCGCGCGGCCCGCACATCACGTCAATTCCCTTCCAATGGCACCACTGCCCCTGCCCGGGTTTCGGAACCGAGTCGTAAGTGAAATCCACATAGCGTGCAATGAAAATATCTGCCTTGCCGTCGCGGTCGTAGTCAATGAAGCTGCATCCCGTGCTCCACTGATCCTTGGGAGTTTCGAGCCCCGCTTTTTTCGTCACGTCGGTGAACGTGCCGTCGCCGTTGTTGTGATACAGCGAGTTCTGCCCCCAATACGTCACCATCAGGTCCAGGTAGCCGTCGTTGTCGTAATCTCCGACGCAGGCTCCTTGGCCCCAGCCCGCGCGTGCCAGCCCGGCCTTCGCCGTCACATCCGTGAACGTGCCGTCGCGATTGTTGTGATACAGGTGTCCTGTCGGGGCGGTGCCGGCAGGAAACCCCTCGACCGTCGAGCCGTTGGGAAGAAAAATGTCCGGCCAGCCGTCGTTGTCATAATCGAAGATCGCGGCGCCGTTTCCGGTGGTCTCGATGATGAATTCTTTGTGTTGATCGCCGCCGTAGACATTGAGCGCTGTGAGGCCGGATTGCCGGGCAATATCTTCGAAGTGGACCACGCCAGGTTTGACGCCTCGCGACGCAGGCGAATGCGCCCCGGGCATCTGCGCCGAAAGAAGTCCTGCAAGCACCAAGGAAGCTACTCGAAGGTCAGCATTGAAGGCGGCTGGAATTTTCATGCATTCCTTGGCGCGTGGTCGAGGGCGTTCATTGGCTTGCGGGCGTGATTGCCGCCGTTCATCAGATGTGTCATTGGCAGCGCATGCGGGAGGCCGATCGTGCCTGTTGGGTTTGCGGTCTGCATCGGCCGCTGCGAATCCTCACGACACGATAATAGCATCGCCGCTGAGATTCGAGAGCGAACCGCTCGCCCAGAACCACTGGCCCGCTCCGCCGTTCAGGTCACTCACACCATCTTTCGCTGGGCGGACAAAGCGCGCAGATCAACCCGCGTAAATTTTGATGCGACGTATCCAACCTTTCGATTGTACTTCCCGCACAGTCCTAGGGTAGTTACTTAACATGAGGGAAGTCGTCCCCAATCCGGGACTGGACCACGATGCCTGCGGTGTCGGGTTCATCGCGCGCCTGAGCGGCAAGGAATCGCGCGAAGTGGTCGAGCTTGCGCTTACTGCGCTCGACCGGCTTTCTCATCGCGGCGGAGTGGATTCGGATGGTTTGAGTGGTGATGGCGCGGGACTTCTGCTGCCAATACCCACCGAGTTTTTTCGAAGCCATGCGCGACGTGCAAATATTTGCTTGCCCGAGACTTTCGGTCTGGGCATGGTTTTTCTGCCAAAGAAAAAGGAAGCCGACGCGCGCAAAGCGATTGAATCGTTAGCGCAGCAGAGCGGCCTGCGCTGTTTGGGATGGCGAGATGTCCCGCTCGAGCGCACGAGTCTCGGTTCACGTGCCCTTTCCACTCAGCCTGCCATTCGCCAATGCTTTTTCAGCGCGGCCGAATCCGGCGCGGATCTCGAACGCTCGCTCTTCTCTTTCCGCAAGCTCGTGGAATTCGAAGGCGAGCCGGGCACTTACTTCTGCTCGCTATCATCCCGCACCGTAGTTTATAAAGGGCTGCTGACGCCCCGGCAATTCCGCCAGTTTTATCCCGATCTCTCGAACCCCGAATTCACGGCGAGCTTCGCGATTTTCCATCAGCGCTATTCCACAAACACGCAGCCGAGTTGGACGATGGCGCAGCCCTTCCGGCATGTCGCACACAATGGCGAGATCAATACCATCAGCTCGAATCGCCGCTGGGCGCTTGCAAGAGAAGAATCCATTCGCCAGGAACTCCGGTTTGGGCGCTTTTTTCACACGCTCGAAGAACGCGTCAGCGATTCGGCGAGCTTCGACAACGCGCTCGAAGTTTCCGTGCACCGCGGATACAACATTGCCGCGGCGATGCTGCGGATGGTACCGCCGGCATGGGAATCCAATCGCAATCTCGCTCCGAAGTTGCGCCGGTTTCTGCGCAGCGAATCTTTTGAGCAGGAGCCTTGGGACGGCCCAGCCGCCCTGGTTTTCAGCGATGGGCGAATCGTGGGCGCAAAACTCGACCGCAACGGCCTGCGCCCGCTGCGGTATTCCGTGACTTCGGATGGACTCGTCATCATGGGTTCCGAAGCAGGCCTCGTCGATCTCGATTCCAAGAAAGTGGTCGAGCGGCAGCGCCTCGGGCCGGGCGAAATGCTGCTCGTCGATACTGCGAAGAAAAAAATTCTTCGTGAGAGCGATCTTTCGGAGGAATTGTCCGTACCGAATGGTCGTTCGAAACCACGCCGCTGCACGCGCCTGAAGCGCATGGCCGTCCCCGTGCCGCTGACCACCGAGCCGCGCAAAGTCGCCGCGGCACTCGGTTGGAGCGAGGATCAATTTCGCCTGCTTTTCCAGTCTTTGGCGCTCGATGCCAAAGAATCGATCTGGAGCATGGGCGACGATGCGCCTCCCGCATTTCTCTCCGCGATGCGGCGTCCGCTTTGGGATTATTGCAAGCAGCGCTTCGCTCAGGTAACGAACCCGCCGATCGATTCGCTGCGCGAAAGCCATGTGATGTCGCTCGACGTGCATCTCGGCAAAGCCGCGATCATCGGATCGCCGCTGCTCGATCCAGGCCAGCTCGCCGCTCTCGAGTCCCATCTGCAACCTCGGGTGAAGCGCATCGACCTGACTTACGAAGCCGCAGGAGGCGTCGAAAGCGCGTTGGCAGCGGTGCAGCGCGTTCGCGAAGAGGCAGGCGAGAGCCGCACAAATGTCCCGGATTTGGTCCTGCTGACCGACCGCAACGCAGGCCCGGCTCGCGCCGCGCTCCCTGCCTTGCTGGCCGTGGCCGCGGTCTGGAAGGAACTCGTCTGCGCCGGCGCTTACGAAGTTCCGCTTGTCGTCGAGACCGGGCAAGTCATCGAGACGCATCATCTCGCGATGCTGATTGCCACCGGAGCGAGCGCCGTCTTTCCGTATCTTGCTCTGGAGCTTTCCGAAATTCTCAAACCCGGCGGCAGCGCGCAATATCGCCAAGCCGTCGAAGTCGGGCTACGCAAAGTCCTTGCTCGCATGGGCATCTGCACGATAGCGAGTTATCGCAACAGCCAGCTTTTCGAAGTGGTTGGCCTGCATGAGGCCGTGCGCGAAGCGTTTTTTGAGGATGCCGGCGCCGCGCTCGGCGGCAAATCGCTGCAGGAAATATTGCAGGACGCTTTGGATCGCCATATCGCCGCGTACGCTCCGAATGCATCTCATCGCGGCGATGACGGTCTCTATCGTTTCCGCCAGGCCGGCGAACGCCATTCCAGCTCTCCCGAGCTGGTTCGTCGCATGCATCGCTACGTGAAGACTCCCACTCCCGAAAACTACCGCGCTTACGCCGATCTGGCCGAGAATCGCGAGCCGGTAGCTGTTCGCGACTTGCTCGAATTCGCTCCTGCCACTCCCATTCCGCTCGATGAAGTGGAAGACGAGAGCGAGATACTCCGGCGCTTCAGCACGCAAGCCATGTCCCTCGGCGCGCTCGGCCCGGAAGCTCATCGCACTCTGGCGATCGCCATGAATCGCGTCGGCGCGCAAAGCAACACCGGCGAAGGCGGCGAGGATCCGGACGTTTACCTTCGTGAGCCCGAAGCGGCCAACCGCGTGAAGCAAGTGGCTTCCGGCCGGTTTGGAGTGACCACGGAATATCTTGTCCGTGCCGATGAACTTGAAATCAAAATGGCGCAGGGCTCAAAGCCCGGCGAAGGCGGACAGCTTCCCGCCACAAAGGTCACTCCGCTGATCGCGCGGCTGCGTCACGCTGTTCCAGGCATGTCGCTGATCTCGCCGCCTCCGCATCACGATATCTACAGCATCGAAGATCTCGAGCAACTCATCCACGATCTCCGCGCCGTCAATCCACGCGCAAAAATCGGAGTCAAACTTGTTTCCAGCTCCGGAATCGGAATCATTGCCGCAGGAGTTGCCAAGGCCGGCGCACAAGTCATCACCATTTCCGGATTCGACGGCGGCACCGGCGCTTCGCCGCTTACGTCGATCAAAAATACCGGGCTGCCGTGGGAAATTGGTCTGCGCAAGGTCCACACGACTCTGCTGCAGATGGGATTTCGCGATCGCGTACGCCTTCGAGTTGACGGCGGATTCAAGTTTGCGCGCGACGTGATCATCGCCGCGCTCCTTGGCGCCGACGAATTTGGCTTCGGCACTTCGGCGCTGCTTGCCATCGGCTGCGTGATGGCCCGTCAATGTCATCTGAACACTTGCCCTGCCGGCATCGCCACGCAGAATGAAGAACTTCGCGCGCGTTTCGACGGCAATCCTGAAATGGTGATGTCGTACTTCCGCGGCCTTGCCGGCGAAGTCCGCGAGCGGCTCGCTCTGCTCGGGGCACGCTCGCTGGCCGAACTTGTGGGCGAGGTGAACCAGCTTCGTCCGCGTGGCCCAAGTGCAGCGCGCGTTGTCGAGCACCTCTTGGAATCTCCCGCTGAGATTCCCGAAGATGCGCCGCGGGAAGTTGCAGAAATTCGCGCCGCCGAAGACTTCCTCGAAATCGAACTAGACCGAAGTCTCCAATTGCGCTCCTCTCTGCCGCTCTCGTTCCCAATTAAGAATTCCGATCGCAGCGTGGGAGCGCATTTGAGCGGCCACATTCTGCGCCGCTCCGGCTTCTCGGATTTGAGGCATGAACCGAGGC